>CAJQSL010000026.1 GCA_905612315.1 uncultured Francisellaceae bacterium | reverse complement strand
GCACAAATTACCCCAAAAGCAAGACACGCTGTTTTTGCAGGGCTTTGCCTTAATTTTCTAAGCGGTGAAAATGCCCAGCTACTTTTTTCATTTGAGTCTTGATCTTCAGGGTCTGGAAGGGTAAGAGCACTTGCATCAGTTTTGCACAAAGCACCTATGGGTGTGTCATTTAAAAACCAGACACGTTTTATATTATCCAAATAAGTTTCATAAAATTCTTTTCCAAAATCCTCAGAATATGATCTTTTAGCTGACATTATTTGGATATTAATTTGATCATCAGATTGATTTATATACATTGAAAGTTCAATGTCATAACCATACTTTCCTTTTATAGGTGCATACCAGGTAGTATTTATGCTATCAGCCTGAAGGTTATTATCAGATTTAGTTTTAAGGCGTTTTAAATTAAGTTTGAAGGACATATCCTTCATGTAGTTAAATTCTGTTTTAAGTGGTTTGCCAGCTTGGTTAAAGCATAATGATGCCGGGATTTGCGCTGGTCTTAGGCTGTTTTCATCCAAGCTTTTTTGGATAAGTAAGTGATCTTTAACGGCACTTATTATTTGTTTAAAGGTATGATCTTTTTTTAAATTTCCGCAAAAAGAGACCATATCTTGTGCGTAATAGCCGATACTATAAACTTCGTTTGATCTTCTATGATGATTAATTGTTCTTACTGCACAGGATTTTTTTGAATAGCTATAAAGTGTTAAGTGAAACAAGGCTAGTAATAATCTTGGGGTTTGCGCGTTATATCTTTTAGCAAGTTGGTTTAATAAGTCTACTTTTTCTTTAGGAAACTCAGTTGTAAATAAATGTATTTGCGCTTGAGTCAGATCAGTTGTTGGTGTTATCTCCTGTGAATCACCAAGGGGCTTTGTAAAATCTTCAGATGAGCTAATAGCTTCTGTGCTTGTGGCTTTTGTTGAGAAACCAGACTCTTCTAATCTTTTAAGGTGTGCCTTGGGTATAAAATCTGCATATTGAACTAATCTTCCAAAGTATAAAAAACCTGGGTGATCTGGATTTTTTCGATAGGCTTGTTGGCGCTCACACATTTTTGTATATGGAGATAATTTTGATTTAGTAAGAGTTTGCATAGCAGAGCAGTATATATCTGCAAGCTTTTCATTTGCCCAATATTGAAATTTAGGATTAACTCTTAGAGCTATTGGCTTTAAGATATAATGATATAATAGATCTGATATGCCAGATAAAACTTTATTTAAGTATTCTTTATTTGTATCTGGAATAGGTTTTACAATAAAGTTATAAATGCACTCAACAAGCCCGAAAACCAAAAAAGCACTGTATCCATCACCAACCATGTGGGACATAGATAAAACCAGATATGATTTGGTATCGGCGACTTTAATTAAATGAGCCCGCATAAGAGGGAATTCATGTATAGAGTATGGCTTGGCTAGAACTTGCTCAAGTGTTTGTTTTTGAGCCGCTTCATCTTGGTCTTTGATATCTATAATATCTAATTTAGGAGTTGAAAAATTCTCTAAAGAGCTAAAGTTTTTAGGATTAAAATCAGCAGGCACTTCATATTTTTCAAGATTAGGGTTTAGTTGGTAAAAAGATCTTAAGCTAGGATTTAGCTCTATAATCTTCGCTACACTTATAGATAATGCATTCTCATCCACAGAACCATTTATTTCAATAGCCTTGCTTAAATGATTGGTTGGATTGGTCGGATATAATTTTATAATATATGCCAGATTTTCTTCCTGATAAGAAACAGGTTGTCTTTTGGCACTTATTAATGCTAAAGTTTCCTGATTGAGGCTGTGGATTTGAGAGCTCATAAATAGCATCCTCTTTAATATTGTTATTTTTTACATCAATAATATCATTATAAATTTGAGCTATAATAGGTCAAGAACTATCTAAAATAGATAAATCATCTAAATCATCTAAATAATCTAAATCATATTTTAAGAGATGCTATATGCCAGAATCTAACTCATGTAAAGTTGCAAAATATAATTTAAACAACTGGGTTGATGTGCCGCCTAAAGCAACTCAATCAAAAATGATAAAATCATTAGAGCATGCTGGAATTTTATTTTTCCCTGAGCTTAAATTTAATATAGAAAAAGAAGAAAAAATTATTTTTGATCCAAATCTTTTAGGTTTAGGTTGTAAAAAAATTGTTTATAATTTAGAGCAAGATACTTTAAAAGGGCTATCTAGCGGTGCTGGAGTAACGCATCAAGTTAAAAAATGCGTAGAAGATGTTATGCGAAGATTTGCCATTACAGCGCGTGATTTTGTGCATCAAGCCTTACCTCAATATGCAAATGATTTAAAAACTGCAGGGACATCATTTAGAACATCTGAAGTTGTTGGCGGATTTGGTGGCTGTGGGGGTGAGGTGCGCAAAAAAGACCAGCTTTTGCATGTTGATGCCTTTGCTACTAATCCTGTTAGAGGGGATCGTATATTGCGTTTATATGCAAATATAAATCCAGATAATCAAGATCGAGTTTGGCATTTGGGGGATGATTTTTTGTAAAATTATCAAACGTTTTGCCCCACAGGTAGCGCGCCCAATGCTGTTTTCTAGAACTCTTATGAAATTATTCAGAAGAACAAAGTCTTCTAGAAGTTTATATGATCATTACATGTTATCTATCAATAACTTAATGCAAAAAGATAAAGAGTATCAAGAACAGATTGACTATACTGAAGTTTCTTTTCCAAGCGGCAGTTCATGGTTGGCCTTTTGTGATCAAATATCTTATGGTATTCTCTCAGGGCAATATGTGCTGGAGCAAAGTTTTTATCTTCCAGTAAAAGCTATGAAATATCCTGATCAATCGCCTTTAAAGCAATTGCAGAAGTTTTATGGGAAATCAATTTTAGATATATAAAAATCCTCTATGCAGTTATTGCGATGTTACTTTGGTGTAATCTTATGCATCGCACGCATCGATTGTTAAAATCGATAAATTTAAAATAGATAGAAAAATAAAATTATGCCAGAGCTACCAGAAGTCGAAACAATAAAAAATTATCTTCATAAAAACTGCTTAAATAAAAAAGTACTAAAAGTATCAAAATTTAGAGAAAATCTTCGATGGGCAATGCCGGATGTATCATCTTTAATATCCGGGCAAAAAATTCAAGATATAACCCGTAGAGCCAAATATTTAATTATCAAATTTGATACTGGTAATTTAATTATGCACTTTGGTATGTCAGGCTTTTTAACAATTATAAACGAGCCTTATGATACTTGGCTTAAATCCAAAAAAAAGCATGATCATTTTGCAATATCTTTTGAAAATAAAGTATTAGTTTTAAATGATGCAAGAAGATTTGGTGCGGTTTTATGGCATGATGCTCATAATATTAATAATCATGAATTATTAAAACATCTTGGCCCGGAGCCTCTTAGTGAATCTTTTATTCCAGAATACTTGCATGAAATTTTAAAAGGGCGTAAAACTCCGATTAAACTTGCCATTATGAATAGCAAATTAGTAGTCGGTGTTGGTAATATTTATGCAAATGAGTCTTTATTTTTATCAAGAATAAATCCTAATAAGCCTGCATGTGATGTAAGTTTTGAGTATTTAAGCTTATTAGTTAAAAATATAAAACAAATCTTAAAATTATCTATTCAAATGGGTGGCACAACTTTAAAGGATTATAAACAAGTTGATGGCAAACCTGGGTATTTTAAGCAAACTCTGCAAGTTTATGGCAGAGGAGGAGACTCTTGCAATGAGTGTAAGAGCATTTTACAAGAAACTCGCCTTGGGCAAAGGACTACGGTTTATTGTGAGGTTTGTCAGGGATAGGGTTTTTTTGTTTTTCTTAATGTCAGATTTTTCTTGGTTTTAACTCTATTTATATCACGATATTGTGTGCAAATTTTTCGTGTTATTCATATTTTTATGTATGTATTTGCATATAATATTATAAATAAGTTTTTTTACAGCAAAAAAAAATGTATAATAACTTACATGTGATTTTGCATGTAAGGTAGAAGCAGTTAGTTAATATATTCAAGGAGGATAAGACATGGCACATAGAATCGTTGCGGAGGAAGCTATTGCGGAGGTAAACAAGTTGCTTGCCATAAGGCTTCACAGATTTATCTAATAATGACGAACCCGAGGAGCTAGTTTGGCAACGGTACTGCTGGGACCTAGACAAAAATGAGGTGGTCCGAGCCCTCCTATGTAAATATGACAGAGATGAAAGCGTCGAATACCGGCTGTTTATAAAATGTAAGATGGAGTTCATATTCAGTCAAGAGGGGCATACCGGTAACTGTCGCGAGCACGGTCTAAATACAGTGGAATACATCCATAATCATCATCCAGAGATAAATGCCGAAGCTTACTGTATTAAAAACGGGGATCATATGTTTGTAGTAGTTGGGCGTGAACCACTATCAGATATCTCCGATCCCACGACATGGGGCACAGACTGTTATATAGCTGACTCTTGGAGCAAGAAGGTTTACAAAGCAAGTGAGTGGGAATCCAAGTTGAAGGATTTTCGCTGGACGTATGATCAGAAACTGTACGGTAAAAAAGGGCTCAGAACATTAGAACCATTGAACTCGGCCCCGGACCGTATGGATCAACTTCTTGTTCCTTATGGTTACAACACAAATTTATTAAAAAAAGTTGATTTTTTTAATAGGGTATTGACATTATCCCGTGTGCCTAGCCCGGGCTGCGCACCAGTAAACATGAAGGCGTTTCTAAATGGTAGAGGAAGAAGGAAAATGAACGAATTTATAGGAACAGTAGGGGAAGCGGGTAGCCGCGTGGACCACCTCATGTCCCAGATGTCTAATGTTGAATTGGCAGCGCAAGAAGAATACCAAGTGAGGGCTTTAGCTGCCCAGTGCTATGCCCTTGATGTGTCCTTTGAACATTTTTTTGATAGTAGTAAACTTTATTTACAATCCAAAGGAAATTCTGGAGACCCTTCCACTTCCATCGACGCTAAAACTGGGAGAATAAAGGGGGCTAGTTCTGTAAAGGAAATTCTGGAGACCCTTCCACTTCCATCGACGCTAAAGCTGGGAGAATAAAGGGGGCTAGTTCTGTATCTGAACTTAAAAAAGATTTAAAGACGAGAAGAGAGTACTGTACCTTCTGATCTGTTGGTGCTAGTAGTAAATGTTTAGATATAATTTCTGAGATGTCATCGTAACCCCCTACAAAACCCCCACAACTTCTGTATAATCTAAAATATATCCACAATATATTTAGATAATAAAAATCATGACAAACAAAATACAAGCTATCCAAAAGCTAATGCAGCAAAATAATATTGATCTATTATGGATATCAGATGCCGACCCTCACTTCAATGAATATGTACACCCACATTGGCAGCTAAGATCTTATCTTTCAGGGTTTGATGGCTCCAATGGGGTTTTGATAATAGAAAAAGATGCAGCTTCCATTTGGACAGATGGCAGATATTTTGTGCAGGCAAAATCGCAATTAGAAGGCTCAAATATCAAGATGTGCAAGTGGGAGTCGAAAGATAAATCTCCGTTAAATTATCTAATAAATAAAGTTCAAAAAGAAAATTTAAATATAGGATATGACCCAAAGGTATTATCACAAGACTTTATAACTAATATTAATTCTAAGTTAATACCATTAGATAATAATTTTATAGAAAAGCTTTGGAATACAGACAAAAACACTAAAAGAGCAAAAGCCCCAATGGATAAGATAAAAGTTTATCCTATCGAATATGCCGGGGAGAGTTTTGAAGATAAAGTAGATAAAATTAAATCTAAGTTAGATACGAAAATTTCTTATTATTTATTGAGTAGATCTGATCAAATAGCGTGGCTTTTAAACTTACGAGGTAATGATACCAAGCATACCCCAATTTTTATGGCTTATGCGCTAATTAGTTTTGATAATAACAAAAATAGTGTTTTATGGGTTTTAGAAGAAAAGATAACTCTAGATGTAAAAGATTATTGCAAGCAAAATAAAATTGATTTAAAAAATTATGCAAATTTTGAAGATGATCTAAAATCCTTTGATTTTTTAGATTCGGATTTAGATATAGATAAAGTGTTATATGAAGGCTCGAATATATCTAAAGCTTGTTTTGATAGTTTGAATTTAAAAGATGCTAATAAAATTTGTGATACTAATTTAACGCTGGATAAAATAAAAGCATCTAAAAATAAAGTGCAGCAAGATGGCATGAGAAAAGCGCACTTATTAGATGGCATAGCTTTAGTTAAAGGGATTTATGCGCTTGAGCAAGATTGGCAAAATTTAGATGAATTTAGTGCAGCAAGTGTTATTAATAATGCAAGATTAGCTAATAAATCCTGTTTAGATTTAAGTTTTGATACTATTTCAAGCACAGGCTCAAATGCAGCGATTATTCATTATTCACCAAAAGAGGGTAGTTCTAAAAAATTATCTAATAAGCACTTATATTTACTAGATTCTGGTGGGCAATATTTAGATGGCACAACTGATGTAACCCGAGTTTTAAATTTAGGTGAAGATAAATCTAATATTCAAGATAGGTGGCGTAAGTTTTATACGCTAGTTTTAAAGGGTAATCTTGCTTTGGCTAATGAAGAATTTGCATATGGCACAACAGGAAAGCAACTGGATATTTTGGCACGCAAGTTTTTACATGAACATGGCGCTGATTTTGCACATGGCACTGGCCATGGTGTCGGAAGTTATTTATGCGTGCATGAAGGGCCGCAGGGAGTGTCTCCACGGGGAACGGATATTCCTTTAGAAGAAGGCATGGTTATAAGTGATGAGCCTGGGGTTTATTTTGAAGGGGATTTTGGCATAAGAATAGAGGATTTATTATTAGTAGTTAAATCTGAAAAACCTGGGTTTTTAAAGTTTGAAAAGCTCACCTTGTTTCCTTATGAGAAAAATTTAATTGATACAAGTTTGTTAAGTTTAGATGATATTTCCCAAATTAATTTTTACCACGAGCATATTTATGCTAAATTAGCGGATCATCTTGATGATAATTATAAAAAGTGGCTAAAGAATAAGTTGGAGTTGATTGATTGAGGCAAACTATAGTTTTTGATTTATCTAATATTGCTTATATTTGTGCGCATCGAGCCAGTAATAATTTTGCAGAGCAAATAAGTGCAAATGAGCATTTAATGCTGCAAATAGAAATCTATATGCGAAGTATTTATCGAAATTTCAAAATAAAATCTGATAAAAATGGCAATAATATTGATTACAAAGTTATTTTTGCTTGCGATTCAGATGATAATAAATATTGGCGAAGTAGCTTATTTCCTGATTATAAACAAAATAGACCAATGACTGAGATAAGACAAACGGTGCGTGACTCAATAGTTTTATTTATAAAAAAACATCCTAAACTATCTATCATGACCAAAGGCTGTGAAGCGGATGATGTAATTAGCGTATTAGCGCAAGTTTTACCGGATAATTTAGATTCAGATTTAAAAAGTGATTTGGTTATAGTAAGTACTGATCGAGATTTTATGCAACTAATAAGTGCTAAGGTAAGGTTATATAATCCTAAAGATAGGCGCTTTAGAGCAAGATCAGATTCAGCTGAATATGAGGTTTTTATCAAAAGTATAAGAGGTGATAGTGCTGATAATATTCCATCGGCTTACCCGTATGTTACAACTAAGAAGTTAAATAAAGCCTTTGCAGATAAAGCATTACGAGAAAAATTAATGGATGTAATTTTAGATAATGGTTCAAAAGTTGGGGACTTATACCAAAGAAACAGGAAGTTGATTGATTTAAAACTCTTGCCAGATGATTTATATGATAAGGTCTACGTTAGAGTAATGGAATTTTTTGCCGTCGCGGTTTCTATTTAATATTTAGTATATCTTTCTTTCTCCTTTTTGTTTTTAATACAAGTATTTTAAAATTTATTTTAATCTTATGTTTTTTTGGTAGATGTTCTTAATAAAATCTTAATATACATCTCTACAAGCTAACAGGTGGTTAAAAAAGAGTTGCAATATTTGAAATTTAATATAATTGACATCAAGCACCAACACAGATACCATTACCTCGCTTCTTGCCGATTTGTCGCAAATAATTTAAATAATCGGCTTATCATTATGTTATTTGATAACCCATAAGGAGAAAACATGAAACATTATGAAATTGTATTTGTAGTCCATCCGGACCAAAGTGAACAAGTTAAAAGCTTGATTGAAAAATATCAAGGCTTTGTCGAAGCTGAAAAAGGCAAAGTACACCGTCTTGAAGATTGGGGTCGTCGCCAATTAGCTTATCCTATAAATAAATTACTTAAAGCTCATTATGTTATGATGAACGTTGAGTGTACTGTATCAGCATTAGAGAAAATCCAAGAAAACTTTCGTTATAACGACTCAATCTTGCGTAATTTAGTTATTACTAGAAAAGAAGCTATTACAGGAAAATCACAAATTCTAGAGCCACCTGAGCGTAAAGGCGGTAAGTCTTTTGGTAATGGCAATGGACGTGATCGGGGTGATCGGGGTGATAGTCGTGATCGGCGTGATAGTCGTGAAGATAGATCATCTAAAAAAGAAGATTCAGCTCCTAAAGCTGAGTCAAAAACAGAATCAGAGTAAGTTATACGAGGAAGTAAACCATGGCACAATTTAGTAGAAGAAAGAAGTTTTGTCGATTTTCACGTCAAGCTCGTGAGACTGGCAAACCTGTTCACATTGATTATAAAGAATTAGACGTTCTGCAGTTATACATAACTGAAACTGGGAAAATTGTTCCTAGTAGAATTACTGGCACTAAACCAAAATATCAAAGGCAGGTAGCTGAAGCTATTAAAAGAGCCAGATATTTAGCTTTAATGCCTTATTGTGATAGACATTGATGATTTTATTGCTATAACGTTTAAATTTTTTACAAAGGAGTACCTTATGCAGGTCATTTTAAAAGAGAATCTTGGAAAACTAGGAAAAGTTGGCGACCTAGTTGCTGTTAAATCAGGTTTTGCCAGAAATTTCTTATTCCCACAAGATAAAGCATTACGCGCCACTAAAGAAAATAAAGATGTTTTTGAGAAACAACGTAAAGATCTTGAGAAATTAGAATCTGAACGTCTTAAAGTAGCTCAAGCCAAAGCTGATAAGCTTAAAGAAATTTCTTTAGAGATTAAAACCAAATGTGGTGATGAGGGTAAATTATTCGGTTCAATTGGAACTCGTGATTTAGCTAATTTATTACAAGAAAAAGGTGTTGAAGTTGATAAGCAGCAACTTAGAATGCCTAATGGTATTATTCGTGAATTAGGTGAGTATGAATTTAGTATTCATTTATATGCTGATATTGAAATTAGTTTAAAAGTAGCTGTTGTTGCTGAAGACTAATTTTTTATATTAACTTTTCTTATTTCTAGTTTTATTTTTATGGGTGGGTTTTTCAGTTTTGATCCCCCCATCCTAACCTTCCCCCAAAGGGGAAGGGATCCCTCGAAGAACGGTGCTTAGTATCTAATGGATTAATCAAATAACTTATCTAATATCCATTCAGGCATATCAATTTTACCTGTCTTATTATTAACACAAGTAATTGTAAAAACAGCTTCATTAATAATTTGGTTATCAGATTCTCTTGTTATAGTTTGTTTAACTAAAACCCTAATTCTTCCTTTTTGCTCCATTTGAGATGAGGTTATAAAAACATCACCCGATATTAAAGATGCTTTAAATTTCATTTGCACTTCACTTAAAACCAGATCATAGCCTGCATCATGTAGTTTTTTAAAGTCTAAATCTAAGGATTTAAGATGTTTGTGCCTGGCGTGTTCCATATATACAAAATAATTGCCATTATTTACAATGCCTTGCAAATCTAATTCACTGTCTCTAACTTCGGCTTTGTGTTTAAAGGTGTTATTAGCAATATTCAAACCTATATACTCTTTTATCTAATTTTTGTTATAACTATATATCTTTAGCCTCATCTGGTATAGCTACATTAGCTATTTTTCCGTGTTTATTTTGGTCTAGCCTAAAGCTTAAGTTTTGCATATACGCATTGCGCAATGCTATATATGGGTCAATGGCCATTTGTACTAGTTTTTCCTGAAGTGGTATTTGCACAGAGGCTATTTGGGTGTATTTTAAACCTTTGAGTGAGTATTTTGCCCAGGTTGGTGTAACATATCCTAATGGATCCATATAATAGCTTGGAACTAAACTTACTGTTCCTCTAATAGTGGATGGCCCTAAAACAGGAAGAATAAAATAAGCAGAATCCTTCCAGCCCCAAACATATAAGGTGCCGCCAAAACTTTGTGAGTGACCAGGTAAGCCACCTCTTTTAGCAATGTCAAATAAACCGCCAACACCAAAAGATGTATTTAATAGTAATCTTGCTGTGTCATTTCCTGCCATTTTTAAGTTGCCTTGTAATAAATCATTAGCAATATCAGGTATGGTATCAATATTATTAAAAAAGTTTCCAACCCCCTTGCGAGCAAAGCTTGGCAATACTTTTGTATATACCATGGTAATTGGACCAACTATATATTCATCTAGTTTAAGATTGAAGTTAAACATACTACGATTATACTTTTCAAAGGGATCGGTAGGGTTTTGTTTGTAAAGGTGAGAGCATCCACTTAATCCAAGAGAAAAACATAGGCAAATAATTAATGAGTTTGTTTTTGGTTTGAAAAGATGTTTTAGTTTTTTTTGCTAGCATATATTTTAATTTAATCTTATTTGTTAATATTAATTTTAATAGGACATAAATTAAATTTAGCATAAAATATAAAAATTGCATGATTTTATCTTAGATTTAATTTAATTTAATTTAATCTAGATTAATTAATAAAAACAAGATATCTTAATTAAAGTTGGAGCGGGGTAAGATGAGAGCTGTTATTGCTGCAACCGCAGGTTTTGCATTTGGTGGTCCTATTGGGGCAATAGCTGCTGGTGTTGCAGTTATTGCCCTTAATCCAGTAATTATTGTTGCAACTGGCTATGCTTTGGGCGGACCTATTGGTGCTGTCGCAGCAGCGGCAGCGGCAGAGCCCAGGATGGCAGTGAATGCGGTAACTACAGCTGCAGGCGCTGTTGCCAATGGTGTTAGCAATTTCTCTACTGTTTTTTTTGATTCTAGCAACCCTGAAGAAGAAGGGCATGACCCTAAAGATAAAGCTAAAAAATTAAAGATGGATTAATCTCTAAGCCCCAGCAATCATTCGGTAATAATCTTTTTGACTTCTAAAAAACTTCTGGTCAATATGATCTTTTTCCATCTGGATATTTAGCATTCGCAGCGCTCCTTTGGCAATTTTTGCAAATACAGGTGCCGCTGAAATACCGCCAAAAGTATCAAAATAAGATCGACTAGGGTGATCAATCCTAACTACAACTATTATTTTTGGGTTTTTTAATGGCGCCATTCCTACAAAAACAGCATTATAAGTATTTTGATATTTACCATTTTTTAGCTGATGCGCCGTACCGGTTTTACCAGCAACATCAAAACCTGGTATATTAGCCAATAAACCAGTTCCTTCTCTACTGGTAACTCCATATAGCATTTGTCTGACAGTTAGTGAAATCTCGGCAGGCAATACGGAGATCCCTTTTGGTTTATAATTTAATTTTAGAAAAGAGGCAGGATATAGTTTTCCGCCATTAGCAAACACACTAAAAGCTCGAGCTAATTGTAAACAGGATGAAGATAAGCCGTAGCCAAAGGAAATAGTCGCGTAGCTAAAGTCTCCTAGTCTAGATAAATCAGGCAGATAGCCTTTAGTTTCTGCCGGAAACCTGGCTCCTGTAGGTTGGCCAAAGCCAACTGAATTTAAAAAGCTATATAGCTTTTCTTTTGGCATCATCAAAGCAACTTTACTAGCACCAATATTACTAGATTTTTTAATTATTTCGGCGGGAGTTAATTTTCCATAGTTGCTGTCATCTTTAATACGGTTTTTGCCTATATAGTAATATCCAGGTCTAGTATCAATTATGGTATCTGGAGTTATAACTTTATTTTTCAATCCAGCTGCTATAATAAAAGGTTTCATGGTTGAGCCTGGCTCAAATCTGTCAGTAAGAGCTCTATTTCGAATAGCATCGCCAACTCTAGCGCTTCTGTCATTTGGATCAAAGCTTGGATAGCTGACTGCCGCTAGAATCTCACCTGTATTTGGATCAAGCACAACTGCGCTGCCATTTTCAGCTTTTACTTCTAGAACTTTTTCCTTTAGAGCTTGATATGTTAAATTTTGAATTCTTTGATCAATGCTTAAATTAATGTCTTTGCCATTTTTACTAATTTTATTAACCTTTATTACCGATAAGACTCCACCTTTGGCATTTGTTATTAGGGTTTGTTTACCATCTTTGGGTTTTAGATATTTATCTAACGATTTTTCTAAAGCTGATTGGCCTTGATTATTCTCATTGGTGAATCCAATTATCTGGGCGCTGCTTTGCCCGCCGGGGTAAAAGGTGCGCTCATAATTTATTAAATGAACCCCAGGCAGGCGCATGGTTTTAATTTTATGGCTGGTTTGGGGTAATAACTCTTTGGCAATACGCAAATAGCGAGATTTTGGTTTATTTTTTAATTTTCTGATTAGAGCATGTTTTGAGATATTAATTTGAGATATATTATCCAAGCTTGAAATTATTTTGAGATATTTCTTTGAGTTTAAAATAACTTTTGGATCTAGAATTAAATCTGATACTGGTACACTAATAGCCAAAGGTAAGCCGTTTCTATCGAGAACCTCCCCTCTGGAGCCTTTTATTATTCTACTCTTAGTTGATTGCGCCTGGGCTTGAGATGATAAAAATTGCTTTTCAAAAACAGCTAGTTCAACTAGTTTTGCAATCACCCCTAAAAGGCATAAAGTTAAGATAACAAATATTAAAACATGGCGTTTGTTTATTGGGTTTTTTCTCATTTTACTTATTAATTTGATATATATATTTTTTATGTTTTTTAAATATATCTATATGCTTATCCTTTAGCAATAGGTTTTAAGTTCAACCTCATAGATGCCCCCATCCTAACCTTCCCCCCGTGGGGGAAGGTTAGGATGGGGGCATCCAAGCTACAATAAACTAAACTTCAGCTATTTGCTTTAGTTCATACAAAATATCCAATGCAGCTTTTGGGTTTAACTCATCTGGATTAATCCTATCAATATAATCACAAATTTTCCCAATATTTGGATTAACATTATTATCTTTGTGATTTAATTCTGGATGATTTAATTCAGAATAAGAATTATTTGATAGAGCTAAATTATCATCTTTATTCCCAAGCTCTTTAAGTTTAGCCTTAGCTTCAGCTAAAACTTTATTAGATATCCCGGCAAGCTTTGCAACTTGAATACCATAACTTTTATTTAAAGAACCAGATTTAACTTCATGTAAAAAGATTATTTTATCCTCATGTTCTATGGCTGATAAATGTAGGTTTTTCATAAGCTGATTTGAATTTGCAAGTTGGGTAAGTTCAAAATAGTGTGTGGCAAATAAACATAAAGCACCAATTCTAGTAAGCTCGTTCGCACATGCCCAAGCTAAAGATAGCCCATCATAAGTACTAGTTCCACGCCCAATTTCATCCATTATTACTAAAGATCTATTAGTTGCATAATTTAAAATTTGTGCGGTCTCACTCATCTCAACCATAAAAGTAGAGCGCCCAGTTGATATATCATCGGATGCTCCAATTCTTGTAAAAATTCTATCAACTATGCCAATTTCACAAGATTGCGCTGGCACAAAGGAGCCCGCATGCGCAAGAATTGTAATAAGGGCGCATTGGCGCATAAAGGTTGATTTGCCGCCCATATTAGGCCCAGTAATAATAGATAAAGGCTGATCTGGTTTTATATCGGCATTGTTTGGTATAAATTGGGAATGAGATAAAGATAAAATAGGGTGGCGACCTTGAGTTATATTAATTCCTGGCTCAAGTTGCATTTTAGGTTTTGTAAGATTATAAGATATCGCACATCTTGCAAGACTATTTAAAGCATCAAAATTTGCTATTGCATTAGCTGTAGTTTGTAAAGTAAGAACAAATGGTTGCAGCTCTAAAATAAGATTATTATATAGATATTTCTCCCGCGCTAATGCTTTGGATTGTGCTGATAAAACTTTCTCTTCAAAACTTTTAAGTTCAGGTGTGATATAGCGTTCTTTATCTTTTAGAGTTTGACGCCTAATATAGTTATCAGGAGCATTTTGCGCTTGTTGTTTACTAAGCTCTATATAAAATCCATGAACTTTATTATATCTAACTTTTAAATTTGGAAGTTTGAGCTTTTCACGTTCACGAGACTCTAAATCCAATAAAAACTGGTCTGCTTTATTTTGTAAGTTTCTAAGCTCATCAAGTTCAGCATCAAACCCTTCTTTAATAACTCCACCTTCTCTAATTAAATTAGATGGGTTTTCAGATATAACCTGCTGCAATTTAGAATATAAAGCTTCTATATTCTTAATGTTATCTAGAATAGTTTTAAGAATATGGGCTAATAAATTATTATTATTATCTTTTGATATTAATTTGTATAAAACTTCTGAAATTTTAGGTAGTTGTTTTAAAGCCTCACTTAAAGCAGCCAGCTCTTTGGGGCGTACACTTGAACATGCAATTCTAGATGCGACTCTTTCTATATCTATAATCGGCTCAAGAGTTTGAGTTATATCATCTATAAAATTAGATTGAGTAATAATCTCTATGGAGTTTAATCTTGAGTTTATATCTTCTATATTATTTAAAGGCCGGGTTATCCAGTTTTTAAAAGCCCTTGATCCCATTGGGGTTTTGGTTTTTTGATAAATAGATATTAGATTTTCTTTAGTTTTAGTTGATGTTTTATCAATATCTAGGTGTTCTCGAGTATTAGCATCTAAAATTAAATAATCTTTAGTTTTATCATATTTTAAAGGCTTAAGATGAGTAAGTTGAGCTTTTTGTGTTTGCTCACAGTAATCTAAAATTGCACCACAAGCATTTATTGAATTTTTAGGAGCTAGATCTATTAAGCTATTTAAGTGCTTGAGCCCTGAGTAATCACATATTCTGGCATGGGAATTTTTATGCTCAAAGCTGTTTTTAGATAATTTTGTGATTTTAATTTGATTAAAGTGTTTAGTTATAATTTTAGATAAATCTGTTTTATTATCTATTTGATTATCTATTTGATTATCTATTTGATTATCAATTGAATGCCCGGTATCTTGGATTAAAATTTCTTTTGGATTTATTCTAGATATTTCATCTAATAACTCTTCTTCTTTTATATCTAGAAAGTAAAAATCACCAATGCTTAGCTCGCAATATGATAGTGAGTATAGATTTTTCTCATCATCTTTATTATTTTTATTATTTTTATCAGATTTAATAGGGCAAATTGCAGCTAGGTAATTATCTTGAAAGCCTTTTAGAAGGTTTGAATCCATGATAGTCCCAGGGGTGATAATTTGTACTACCTCACGTTTAACTGGGCCTTTGCTGGTTGCGGGGTCTCCAATTTGCTCACAAACTGCGATGGATTCACCTAGATCTAATAATTTTGCGATATAACCCTCAGCGCTATGGTGCGGCACTCCGGCCATAGGAATTGGCTCGCCTTGAGATTTTCCTCTGTGAGTTAGAGTAATTTCTAATAATTTAGATACTTCAACTGCATCTTGATAAAATAATTCGTAAAAATCTCCCATACGATAAAATAAGCGATCTTTGGGATATTGAGCCTTAATTGATAGATATTGTTGCATCATCGGGGTGTGAGCGGTTTTATTATCTTTAATTATAATATCAGACATAGTATTTCTTTATTATTAGTTAGAGTTAGTTTGGATCTATTAATATCTTATTTTGAAGATATAGACAAGCCAAAACAAATTTTAAAAATTATGTTTGTAATGCAGATGGTTTCTTATCATATATCGCACTTGCTACACTCTCGCAAGTCAAAAAGCAAAAAGCTTGTTGGGTTTTTTGTTTGGTGTGCTGCACATAGCCATTCATAGCTACCAATATAATAAATTTCAGCGCTGTTTTTTCATCTGCTGGAATATCGGCAGGTAGCTGTAAAAGCGGGTGCTCTTTAACTAATTCTATAATATTATCTCGAGGAGCTTGAGATTTAATATGATCATGTATTTGTTTAAAAATATGTTCAAACCATTGTTCTAGTAATAATCTGTCTTGAGTTTGCAAGGATCCTGGGTTGGACCATATGAATTTATTTTGTGCGCCGCATAAAGACAAAGATTTTTTGCTATATTCAGATAAATACGCAAATAAGTTTTTTATTTGTAAAGATAAATAGCAAGTAGTATCAGAAGATGCAGGGCTATTTATGATCAGGGTGTTTTTAATAATCTGAGAATTTATATTTCTATAAAACAGACTAACTAAAAGCTCCATGGTTTGTAAAAATATAGCGCTTGGATAAATGCTTTTTTGCAATGTTTTATATTTTTCTATAAGTTGTTGCGTTGGGTTTAAATCAAAGGTTTGTGGCAGAGTTGGTGTGAAATAATCTAGTTGTGTAAATGATAAAGGTTTTATATCAGCAGCTGGTATAAAAAGTGGCATGGCTTGCATGCTTTTTAAAGCTTTTTGATATAATAAATTTAAATACTCATGTTGTTTTTGGTATTCTTGTTTTTGTAATTGTAAAGCAAAATCAAAGTTGTCTTTTAGATTCCATATATGCAACAACTCAGCTTGAGATATTTCAGGAATTTGAAAGAAGGCTGCTTGTTGATCTAGAGTTTGCTCAAGTTTTGTTTTTTCTTCACGCAATTTACATATTTGTTGAAATTTGGGGTGATGCAAAAGTTTGGTAGAAAATGTTATATCTGATTCTATTTTATTTATCTCATCTATAATTTTTCGAGCTTCAGCTGCAAACTTTGACTTGTATTTGTTATATAATATTCTTGAATTTGTTGGGTCAGATTTTATCTTCCATATTTGTACTTCTAACTCTTGAATTTCTTCTGATATTTGATCTTCTGATGTATTTAGCATATGTTTTAACAAAGGATCTAGAGTCATTTGAACTAATAAATGCTGAAATTTTTTGCATAAAGGATCGCCTAAAAAATCACTAATTAATTTCACTGGGAAATTTCTTGGTAAATCATCTTGGAGAAGGATATCAACGACTACACCTCTAACAGCTGCAGTTTTTTGTATTTGTTCAGTAATTTCAATAGGCTGAGCTAGTGGTCTAGCTGCTCTGTTTGTTTGTAGCCAGGGTTCGGCTTTTAGCTCTGTTATTAATAAATTTATTTTATGAGATAGTTGTAAATGAGTGTTTTTAAGCTCTAAAAATTTTATCTCTATTATTTTATCAGTTACCTGCTTAAGCCAGGATAATAATAGCTTGTTTTTAAAATCTTCATGGCTTATTTTATTTTTTTGCGCAAGCTGTATTATCCATCTAAGTTGTTTGATAAAACTATATTTAAATAAGCTGGAGGCATTTGTGTTTAATACTTTTTTTAAGATAGATTTTATAATTAATTCTTCTTTAGTTTCAGCCTGGGTTTGTATTTGATCTAGCGCTGTTACTAAAGCTTGGGCTTGAGGGTTGGAACTGGACATTAGTTACTTGATACCATAATTATTATTTTTATTAATGATTTTATCTTGTTTGGATTCAAATAAAAATAATAAATGCCACCTAAGATATTTAATAATACAAATTTTAACCAGTCAATGTAGATACTTATTAAGATGTTGTTATAGTTTTATGTCACAACTAAAAGCAGATCTTTTAATATTGCGTTAAGGTTATTAGGATAATATCTCTTTAAAAATAAATGATAGTTATCTATAGTAGCTACAAAGATATAAGAGGAGTGGGTATGAGTAATTCTAGTGCTGTTTTAGATATCCAAGAAATTTCTTTAGATCAAAGCTCTCAAAATATTCAAAACATTCAAGCAGCTCCTAATCATAATCCTGTAGAACAAGAAGTTAAAACTAATTTTAAATTTGGGGTGCCTAATAAATTAAAATCAGTGTTATATGCAATTGGAGCTTTCACATTTCTAAATGAAGGCTGGAATGGTTGGGTTTATAGCTTATTAACTATTTCAAATGTATTTCAATGTTGGCCATACAATATTATTGCGATATCCGGCGGACTTATTTTGGGGCTGTTATATGCCAATATATTTACCGCATTTAATTGGAAAGAGTATATTTCAGGTGGTTTGAGTGAGCGAAAGCAAGAGCGAGATCGTAAAGCAAAGCAGGTTTTAGATCTTTATGCTCAAATTGAAAATGAGTTAGTGCCTAATCCAGATGTTATTTATATTACGGCTTTTAGGTTATCCCAGGTTAAGGACTGGCTGCGCGAGCTTGAGTTATCAAAGCAAGAGTATGAAGATTTAAAATCCAAGGAAACCTTGGGAAATAAAACAATTAGATACTTATGTGGCGGCTTTACAGGTGTTATGTATTGTTTAGCGGCATATTTTACCACATCGCAAGCATTTATTCTTTTGGGAATTAGTGTTGCTAGTCCCTTTTTTATGCCATTGTTTATCGGGTGTGCTTTAGCTGAGGGATTAGGCTTTTTTATTATGGAAAATAGCTCGCTCATGAAACAGATGAAATTGGGTGCGTGGGCTGATATCGATGAAAAACAAAAAGAGCTAACAGCTAAACTTGAGTTGGAAAAATATAAGCTTGAGTGTGAAGTTTTAGATCAAAAAATAAATAAAAAATTCACTACTGATTTAGATTCTAAGTTAGTAGCTTATAAAGATAGCATCTCGCAAAATCATGATAGAAAAAACTTAGAAAATATTTTAGAAGAGATTAATAGGCTTAAATTAGCGTGTGATGATTTGTTAGAAGGACAAGAGCAAGGATCTGAGCAAGAGAACCTTTCTTGCTGGCAAAAATTTAGATATAAGTTCAGAAAATTATTTAGACCAGCTCTATATCTGTTGTTAGGTTCGGGAATCGTGCTGTATTTTTCCGATGGGGTTGATGGGATTATGACCTGTTTTGATTTCGCTAAAACTTCTTTTCATATGCATGCAACCATTACTTTTACGGTTACAGCTGTTGCAGTCGCAGTTTTATTAGGGCTTATGCAGGCAGTTTTTTATTGGGCGTTTGATGGTGGTTTTATTAGGCGAGAGTTTGGTTTATCTTGTAAGCAGCTCAGAAAAGAGGCTGATCAGTTATTAACTAGCCTGAAAGATTTGAAGGTTTTATTAGATAAATCTAAGGAACCTGATGCTGAGTTGGCTAGTGAGTTAGATCGTGAGGTAGGTAGTGAGTTAAATGCTGAGTTGGCTAGTGAGTTAGATCGTGAGGTAGGTAGTGAGTTAAATGCTGAGTTAGAAAATCCTTTAAATTTAGAAAAGCTTGAAGAGTTATTTATTAAGCTTGCATTTGAGAAAGAGCAGTTTGAGTCTAATTTAGTAAAGATTGATGGCTTTTTAGAAAAGCGCAAAGATTTCAAATCAGTTAAAGCTATAAAATATACTGGATATGCTTTGGGAGTTTGTATTAATGCTGCAGCCGGTTTTTTTTGTGGCAAGATGTTATTAGGTTCGCTGGTTATGCTTGGAGTTGCAAGTCCGCCAGGGTTAGCGGTTTTATTATCCGTTGGTAGTATCTGCGCTCTTGGGCGGGTTCTGTCATTCTTTTATTTGGAAAGAAAAAAGTTTGGAGAGTTGTTTTTTGGGTCCAAGAAAAGGCAAGAAACTTTTAAACAAAAAAAAACTGATATAGATAAAGCATATTACATAACAAAGTTGGCTTTGTTTAATGCTAAAGATTTAAAAGGCAGTGAGAGTGAGCAGCAATATGCTTCAGGTTTTTAGGTTCGCAAAGATGGTGGCTAGGAGATGCTCTCTCTTTTTACACAACAATTCCGGATAGCAACGAGGCAGTTGGTGTGAGTGTATATTAAAAAATCAAGAAACCTGCTAACTAATAAACAAAGAGGGATATTGTTTATTGGTTAGCAGATTTTTTGAGGAGACAACTTTCTAAGTTTAAATAGACTATTTAGGAGCATGTTCATTTTGCTTGCTCCGATTTTGTTACTGGAGAGGCTGCAGATTTTTTATCTAAAGCTTTATTATCTTCTTTACTAACAGTATTTTTCTCTTTTATATCTAAAGATTTATTGTCTTCTTTGCTAACAGTATTTTGCTCTTTTTTATCTGAGGTTTTATGGTCTTCTTTGCTAATAGTATTTTTTTTATGTGAAGCTGTATTTTGCGGAGTATTTAGCGCAGTGCCAATTTGTTCTTTTTGAAGTTTTTTCCATTGAGTTGTTAGCTGTTTCCTTTGTTGAGGGCTTAGTATGGAAAAGATTTCTTGTCTAATTTTAACTCTTAGTTGGATAAGTTTTTGAATATTATCGCTTTGCGCTTGTGCAAGTGTTTTTAATTCTGTTTCAGTTGCATTTGCTGGAAGCTTAAGCAATTTATTTTTTGTTTTTCTAATATTGGAAATTAGCAAATTATATTCATTTTTATGAGATGCCAGCTTTTGCTCTATTAGCTTTGTTTCATTTTTCGAAAGTTTAAGCTGGTCAATCATTTTTATAAAATGTTGGGCTATTGGGTAGTCAATGCCGGTGCTTAATTGGTTTGGTTGGTTGGTTGCTGTAGCTAGTGAAAGTTGAGTTCCTAAAGGGGATAGTGCAAGAGATGCAACCATACATAAGCTAGCAATTGTTTTGAATGAGGTTGATTTTGTTTTATTGATTAACTTTTTCATGGTTTTTAACTATTCCTTTTTTGTGGTTTCCTGTTTTGTACATTTAAGATTAGTGTTTTTGCTTGTTAGTAATATATCTGGTATATATTATATGATTTTTCTTTTAAATTGTGCGTCAAGGCAATGTAAATATTTTGTAAATTTGTTTTGAGTGTTATAATAGACTAGATCGAACTATTAAAAATTTAATATAGGAGATGGATTCAATTGGTTTTAAGTTGGCAAATGTTTTTATTGACTAATATGTTTTGCTTTTGTGCTCCTTTTTTCTTTGCTGTGATTCATAATGAGTTTTATAATCGCTCAAAGGCAAAGTGTAGATTTTTGTGGTTGAGTTCTTCGTATTTTATAGCCATCAATGTTGTTTCTAAGGCTTTATTCCTAGGGGTTGTACGCATTTTCTGGGGAAGATTTAGTGCTAGTTTTGAACATTTTTCTTATAGTCCGATATTTTCTGAATATGGTGTTTTGATGGTGTCTATTGGGATTTTTGGTTTTATGGCCTTATTTTCTAGATCTATATTCAGGATTGCTCCATCTGTTTTGTTTGGTGTGTTTTTGTTGTTAGCATCTGTGACCCATTGGTTCCAGTTGGAGTCCCATATCTTATTAGCACAAAGCAGGCATTATCTTCTTATAATTTTTGATTTACTTACAGCTATAGTTTTGTTTTATCATTCTTGGAAATTAAAGAAATTGGGCTTATTGGATGTTTTAGTTTATTCTGAAAGGAGTAAAAACTTATAATTAGCATAAATGGTGATCAGGGGGTTATTTTTGAGTGCGAAAATTTTATGTGTAGATGATGATGTGGATTATTGTCAACTATTAGCTGCTTACTTATCTGCTGAGGGTTTTTTTGTAGATTTCAGACATGATGGTCAAGCAGGATTTGATATACTAAGTGAAGAAAAATTTGATTTGGCTATTTTTGATATGATGATGCCAAAGTTGACAGGAACTGAACTTTTGAAAAAAGTTAGAAGTTCAGGGAATAATATTCCAGTAATTATGCTTACGGCTAAAGGGGATGAGATAGATAGAATATTGGGTTTAGAGCTAGGTGCGGATGATTATGTTTCTAAACCGTGTAGTCCGCGTGAGCTTGTAGCTAGAATTAAAGCTATTTTAAAAAGAAGTGAATCTAGGGAAGAAGACTCCTCCTTAGATAAACCTATACAGGTCGATGATTTGACAATAGATACCAATTTACATGCAGTTTATATTGATGACAAGTTGGTCGATTTAACTATGGCAGAATATCAATTATTATTAATGCTAGTTAAAAAGCGAGGCACTATAATCACAAAGTCCAACTTGAGTGAGCAGGCATTATCTAAAAAACTATCGCCTTATGATCGCAGTATTGATATGCACATTAGTAATGTTAGAGCTAAGTTAAATGCTAAAACCTCTAAACCGGTTGAAAGAATAAGAACAGTGAGGTCAGTTGGGTATGTTTATGTGTCCGTAAAATAAGCTATAAAATAATTAGGTCTTTAATTTAATGTTTCGATTATATTGGAAGATATTCATATGGTTTTGGTTAATGCTTATACTAACCATTATTGCGGTTTCTTGGGTTAGTATTTCTATAACCAAAAAATCTTTAATAACTACTAGAGAAAAGGATTTACTACAAGCTTTCACTTTAGCTGCTGTTACTATGCTGGAAAATGGGGGGGAGCCTGCTTTATTACAATGGTCTAGTCAGTTAAAAAAGAGTTTTAATATCCAGGTTTTTTTGGTGAATGCACAAACTGGCGAGTTAGTTGGGCCTGGTTCTGGTTTTGGTAATAAGCCGGTATCTCCAGAGAAAACATCTGTTTTTAATCAAGATATACTTAAAAGATCAGACCTTATAGTTAGTGCTAGTATTACTACTGCAAATGGCAAGCAGTTCAGGTTGATTCTGAGTCAAGGGCCTACTGTTGATTTGATCACTAAAATTTATTCAAAAAACTTATTGATTGATTTAATAATTTTGATTTTGTTAATGAGTTTAGTTAGTTATATTTTATCAAGACACTTGGTTAGGCCTTTATTTAAATTAAGGCGGGCGATTCAATCTTTTGCTTCTGGTGATTTAGAATCTAGGCCTGATTCTAGGTTATTGAACAGAGGAGATGAAATTGGGATATTGGCAAAAGAATTTTCTAATATGGCTTCAAAAATACAAGATTTAATCGAAAATTCTAAGCAGCTATTGCAAGATGTTTCCCATGAGTTGCGAACACCTTTGGCTAGATTGCAAATCGCCAGTAGTTTGATAGGTCAGCAGCTAGAGAATAAAAAGCAAACCAAAGAAGGCTCTCTTAAAATCCAGGAGATGCTTATTAGAATTGACCAAGAATGTGTCACCTTAGATGAGCTAATTGCAGAAGTTTTGTCATTTTTTAGAATGCAAATGGAGCAGGGATTTATCATAAAGGGTGAATTGGATTTGGTATTACTTCTCGAGGATTTAATTCAACGTGTAATTTATGAGTATCAAGTTGATGCTGGTAAAATAAAGTTTGAGGTTAGCAAGGATAAAAATAATTATCATTATTTTGGCCAGGCTAAATTATTGATGCGGGCGTTTGAAAATATTTTAAGAAATGCTATGAAATACACAGATAATAATAGAGTTGATATTACGGCTAAATATGATGCCAAAGTTGAGACTTATATCATAGAAATAAGAGATTATGGCCCCGGAGTGCCTGAACATATGCTGGATAGGTTATTTGATCCATTTTTTAGAGTGCACTCGGACAGGTCGCAGCAGCATGGAGGTTATGGCTTAGGTTTGGCTATTGCCCAGCGTGCCATTATGGCTCATAGTGGCACTGTTTGTGCCATGGTTCATAAAGCTGGAGGCTTGGTAGTGACAATAAGCCTTCCGGCACAATCCTCACGGGAGGTGATGTCTTAAGTTTTCACTAGTCCTCTCGCTAGTTGTGAGCGAGCGCAGCAATCTTCCGCAAAGTATTTGGTATCGACAAAGATAGTGCAAATATCGGGTAAATAACTATACTTAATTTATATAAATTTATATAAATTTTAGGTTCATAAATATATGTATACAAAAAATAATTCTAAAAAAATTAGTAGATTAGCAGGAGTTACTTTATTACTTGCAGGTTTAGCTTTGTTAACCTCATGTCATGTTATTTCTAAAAAAGTATCTAGTGAATTACAGGGCATGAATAAGTACCCAGGAGTGAATGCTAAGGATAATAGCATAGCCTCTTTGCCTCCTAAAATAAATATAGATGATTACAAGATTTATCATGCTTTGGACTCTAATAATAACCCAGTAGCTATTGCAGTTGCTGTGTCAGGAGGAGGTTATAGAGCTAGTAATTTTGCCTTAGGTGTTATGAGTGGAATGGAGCAAATTAAAACTAATAATAAAGATAAAAATTTATTGCAGTCAGTTACTTATTATTCTTCTGTATCTGGTGGTGGCTTTGCTGTTGGATTTTATATGAGTCAATATTCTAAATATTTACAAGAACAAGTTAAATCCAAAGAGAAATATAAAGCCTTTTCATTAATAACGGCAGTTTCTCAAGATATTGCAGGGCCAAATTATTTGAATTTAGATTTACAAGAATCAGTGGGTGACTTTGGTGCGCCTAATAAAACTAAATATGCAAGTTTACTGCAATCTGGTGTTTTATCTCGTGGACCTAATTTAAAGCCATTAACTTTAGGGGATATGTTTATTAGTAAAAATAGTGACTATGATCCAAAATTGCCTATCTGGATTATTAACTCAACTATTTTTCAGAACTTAGCCATATTACCCTTTGCTCCAAATGTTTTATCTGAGTATAAAATTACAGGTTATTATTGGGATAAAGTTTTAAAAAAAATAACTCAACCACCCAAAGACTCTAAAAACAAAGTCTATGCCTATGATTTTCCGATGGCATTTGCAGTTGCAGCTAGTGCAAGTTATCCATTTGCTTTACCATCGATGACTTTAAAATCTAGTGCATGTAAAGGGCCTTGCTACTTACAGTTATATGACGGAGGTTTAGCAGATAACTTAGGGGTAATTAATGCTTTAGATATTCTTCAGCAGGATAATGCCAAAACAAAAGTTTTAATAGTAGTTGATGCAACACAGCAAGAAGATCAGGTTTTTTCAAAAAGTATTAAAGGACCAGGCTCGGTAAGTTTATTGTGGGGGTCATTAAATGCATCACCAGATCATATGCATATTGCCGTTGAGGGTTTTATGAAAAGAGATTTAAATGATCTATTATGTTCAAGAGCAGATAGAGTCTTTATGTCATATGTAAGTTTAAAAGATGATGATAAAAAAATAATTGTCCCAACTAATCTTCATTTGCAAAAGGGTCACCAGAAGTATCTTTTAGATGCAGGTAAAAGACTTGTTATGAAAAATAAAGATGTAACAAATGCTGTTAGATTTATAAATGGTGATAAAACTCTTGGAATATGCAAAAATAATATTTAGAGTTAAACCTGATTATATAATAGGCAAGTTTGTGTGATCAAAGTCCCTAAAGAAATAAATGAGAAAGCAAAGCAAGCTTTTAAAAAGCTTTACCCAGATTTTAATAAAAATTTAGAAGAAGATTTAATCTTATCAAACTTATCTAATTGCTTAGGTTTAAGTGATTATTTTTCTCAAATTTTACTAAAATATCCTGATATTAAAAAAGATATTTTAGCTTGGATTAGCATAGGTTTAAAAGGCAAGTTTGATAAACATGACAAATATTTTACGGAAAATAACCTTCAAAAGATCTTAACTAAAAAATTAAATAAAATAACAAAAAAAATAAAAACTTCTCAAGCTAACTTAGAAGATAATATAGGGGATTTATTATCTTTATTTAGAGAGTTCAGACATGAGATTATGACTAAGATTCTAGTGTCTGATCTTCTTGGATTTTCTAATTGTGCTAAGACAATTAAGCGCTTATCTAGTCTGGCTGATATATGTTTATTAAAAGTTTTATCTATTTTGCAAAAAATTTATAAGCAAGATTTTTTGATTTTATGCATGGGTAAGCTTGGGTGTGGTGAGCTTAATTTTTCATCCGATATTGATTTAATCTTTTGTGTAACTGATAAGAGCTATGATGCTAGAAAAGCTATATCAATGGCGCAAAAAATTATTCAGATATTAAATCAAAATACTGTTGATGGCTTTGTCTTTAGAGTAGATATGCGTCTTAGACCTTTTGGTAATGCTGGTGCTTTAGTTCTTAGTGAAAAGCAGTTTTTAGATTATTTGACAAAAGATGCGCGGCCTTGGGAGCGTTATGTAATGATGAAAGCTCGAGTGCTAGCATTAGATCCTAAGAATTCTTTAAATTTACAAAAGGCTATAGATAGGTTTATTTATAGACTTTATAGAGACTTTACCGTTAATGATACTATTATTGAGATGAAATCAAGAATCGAGCATAAATTGCTTGTGGAAGATAAGGAAAATGATTTTAAATCAGGAGCTGGCGGCATTCGTGATATAGAATTTATTTGTCAAACTTTTCAACTTATTTATGGGGGTGAGCGGGCTGATTTCAGACAGCTTGGAGTTTTAGATGTATTAGAGAAGATCTATTTAGAAAAATTTATATCATTAGAGCAAAAAGAAGGATTACTTAAAGCATATGTTTTTTTAAGAGATGCTGAAAATCATTTGCAAATGATAAACAATCAGCAGATACATGCTTGTCCTAAGGATGATTTTATGCAGCTTAGGTTAGCTGTTAGCATGGGTTATGCTGATTGGGGTGATTTTTTAGTTAAATTAAAAGAGCATCAAGCATTTGTTCAAACATGTTTTGATGATTTAATTAAGCCGGAGCTATCGTTAAAAGACCCAGGTTTTGTTGCAATTGATGTGCCAGTGGATGAGGCAGTAGATTTAAGTAAAAAAGCATTAAAAGATAATCTTAGTAAAAATATTTTTAATCAGATTATTGCAACTAAATCCAGATACAAATCAATGGATAAGTTGCAGCAAAGGCAATTGCAAAGAATTTATGTTTATTATTTTCAGTGTATAGATGTTAATTTAAAAGAGGATATAAGAAAATTATCTTATGAGCGCATGGCGCATTTATTATGCTCTATAATAGCGCGACCAACTTATATCGCACTATTATTATCTTCAAAAAACACGATTGAAAATCTAGCTTTGTTTTTACCGAAAAGTAGTTGGATTTATCATATTTTAAAGCAGATGCCGTATTTAATAGCTTTTGTATTTACTGATGAAAAAATACAACTTTTAGCAATTGATCAGCAAGAAAATGATGATAATTTTTATAATGAAAGGTTGCGCCATTTTAAATGGTCTAGTATGGCAAAAATTGCCTGCGATGTTTTAAGAGAAAATATAACAATTGATAAGTCAAGTTTGCTGCTGACAGATTTGGCCGAAGTTGTCTTATTGGAAGTTTATAAAAGATGTTGGGATGATTTAGTAGCAAAGCAAGGTTTACCTATTGGAGTTAAGGGGTTTAATAACTCAGGTTTTGCAATTGTTGCTTATGGTAAGCTTGCATCAAGCGAGTTGTTTTTATCATCTGATTTGGATTTGGTTTTTTTATATAAGGATCAAACTGAATCTAAAAGTGATAGTAATCACAAGTTTTATGCAAAGTTAGCTCAAAAGATTTTAAGCTTTTTACAAACTAAAACTTTATCAGGTTTTTTATATCCAATAGACATTAGACTTAGGCCATCTGGCGGTTCGGGTTTGCTTGTATCTAAAATAGAGGCATTTGAGAAATATCAGCAAAAAAACGCCTGGGTGTGGGAGCATCAAGCATTAATGCGATCTAGGGCTATTTTAGGAGATGCACGTTTAATTAAAAAATTTGATAAAATTAGATCTGATATTCTTTGCAAAGTTAGAGTTAAAAAAGATTTAATAGCTCAAGTTAATAATATGCGCGATAAAATAAAACAAGAAAAAGTAAAACTTCGGTCAGACTCTTATCATATTGATAAAATTAAATATGATAAGGGAGGCTTAAATGATATAGAGTTTTTGGTGCAGTATTTTGTATTATTAAAATCTAGTGAGAATAAAAAGCTTGTTAAATTAATCAATACAATAGATTTGCTTAATATTTTATGCAAATTAGGTTTTTTAGATAAAGATCAATTAAAGCTTTTAGCATCAGCATATAATTATTATAGAGATTATATATCTAATACAAATTTGATATATGGAGATTTTGAAGGTAAGTATGAGAATTTAAACACTATTAAATTTACCGATGCTTTGCTGGAGCATTTTTCAAATGTATCTAAGGTGTTTGATGATTTAGTGTGACATATTATCGATTTTTACAAATCGATACGTGCTGCGTACGAGATTGCTTCGCAAGTATGCTCGCAACGACAGCATTCGGTGTTTGATGATTTAGTCTGTTATTAGCTTAATATTGCTGTTGAGGTTTGCAAAAAAACTGGTATAATCCTTTTGGTTCGGAGAGATGGCTGAGCGGTCGAAAGCGGCGGTCTTGAAAACCGTTGACCCGCAAGGGTCCGGGGGTTCGAATCCCTCTCTCTCCGCCATTTAATTATTCAGAGATAAGTTCTTTATCTAAGATAGCTTTTTTCCTACTCATTGACAGCTGTAAAAACAACAATTTAACTAACTATAGCGTTATTTTATTATAAACTTTATTTTGCATTTTATTTCTATCTCAAAAAATATTATTATATAATTATAAGAATTATAATTTTTCTGTATTTTTTGGAGAAAATTGATGAGTGGTTTGCTTGAAGAGCTTAGAGTGTTTTGTCATCGAGAGGGTACTCATTTAGAGGAGTTTTTATTTAAAATTCCAGATGATGAAAAACATATACAGTTTCCAAGATTGTTTTCTACATTTGATATAAGTTTGGATGGAGAAAATATATCGCCAGATCAGGATTTGGTTTCTTGTAATGGTGCTTTTGATAGAGATAGATATAAGGCAATTCTCGGAGTCATTGAAGATATAGTAATTGAAAAAAGTAAAGCAATTATAATTTTCGAGTGCTTGCGTAATCTTTATTATTTTAACGTATTAAAGTTAATTTCTGACTTTTTAACAAAATATCAAGAAAGCAATGAGGAGCTAATAAATGCTAGTAGTAGCAATTGTCAGTTGATTTTGACGATAGACTCTGACTCTGGTGAATTGAGATTTGAATATAGATTAAGTGAGTTTAAGTATAGCGTTATTACATCTTTTATGGAGGATGGGTTTGATTTTATTTCACGAGGAGGACATGCTTTATCTTTGAAGGGGACTTTTAGAGTTGATGCCAGCAAAAAAGTTGATAATTTTTACTCAGGGGAGGTTTGGGCAGAGGAACCTGAAGATGATGAGGATAAAAAATTTTGGAGTATTGAGTTAACGGAGGCTTTAATTTCTAATCATGATTGTGATATAGGAGATAATCCGCCTGCAGATCTGAGAATTATTAAGTCTTTCGTCGATAGCATTTTAAAGCCAGTTAAAAATTTTGCGAGTGAAGATGAACAAGAGGTGGCGCTAAGGAAAAGTACGGACATCCCTTGGTTTATGGTGAAATTTTTTGGTCTTAATTCAGTATTATTTGCAACTTATGCTGCTATCAGCACATATGCGCAAGTCGGGGTAATAGCAGGATTAACAGCTGCCACTGGACCTATTGGAATAGCAATAGCAGCTAGCATATTTATTTTAAGTGCTTGTGCTTTATTGTATAGGCGGTATTGTAAAAATAATGCGCGAGTGCCTGTTGCAAATGCGCCAGTTGGAAATGCAGCGCCCGTTGAAAGTAACGATGTGCCTGCGCCAGAAGCTAATCCAGAAGCAGTGTTGGTGTTTCAAGAAGCTGCACAGATGCAAGGCTCTATTCAGGACGAGTCTCTGACATCTGAACAAGTAGATTCTGTATTGGGTGCTGGTTTGCCTGATTAAGATGGAGCTCTTGTAGCAGTTGGTACACCAGTTATGCACTCTTAATCTTAATGGTAATAAATAAGATATTAGTTTAAGTGCTCAAAGTTTAGAACTATATGCCAAATTAAACTTGCGCATACCAATAACACAAACCAGCCAAAATATTTTTTAAGCTTAGCAGCTGGAACATATTGCGTGGTTTTAGCGCCAAATTGAGCACAAATGGCACTAACAGGCCCAATAGTAATTACCGCAGGCCAATATACAAAACCTGTTGACCATGGTATATGTGGATTTTCGGTGTGTAAATATCCAAATATGATATATGCAATAGTACCAATTACAGCTATTGGGAAGGTGAAAGCCGATGATGTGCCAATAGCATTTTTAATATTGAGCTTAGCACTGGATAAATAAGGTACGCTTAAGGTGCCACCTCCAATACCTAGCAAGCCTGATAGCCCACCAATTATTATTCCTCCTGCTATGTGATAGGGTATAAGTATTTTTTTTGCTAAATTAATATTTTTCTTATCTAATTGAGGATTAACTTTTTTATCTAGTAACATTTTTACTGCTACAACTAATAAATAGCAGACAAAGATAATACTTAAGATTACACCATGTAACCACCAGGCTATGCAGGCACCAATTATAACTCCAGCTAGAATATATAGTATTAATTGTTTAAATACCGGCCAAAGAATATTATGAAGCTTATGGTGGCGGTAAGTAGAGGATAAAGCTGTAAAAAGCATTGTTGCCATAGAACAACCTTGCGCTAGATGCATTTTGATAGAGGGTGGAAAGTGTAGTTGTACAAATACCCATAATAATCCTGGAACTATTACAACCCCGCCGCCTAGGCCAAAAAGCCCAGCAGTAAATCCAGCTACGGCTCCTAATAGTATGTAGAGTATTAAATCTATTAACATTTTTAATCTTCTGTCTTTTTAGTTTTTTCTAAGTTTAATAAAGCTATAGTTTGCATCAATACAGCTCCGCCAACAAAACATAGCCAGCACAAATATAGCCATAAGAAAAATATTGGAATTCCGGCTAAGGCTCCATAGATTAATTTATACGTTGGTATAAGGTGTAAGTAAATTCCAAATAATACTTTTAAGATAGCAATTAAGAAAACCACTAAAAAGCTTGTCATCCACCTTATACTAGCTGGGATTTTACGAGCAGTTAGGACAGTATAAAATATAAATAATAAAATCATTTCAATTATTATTGAGAAGATCTCTTGAGAAATAGGGCGTTGAGTAAATATACTACTAAATGATCCAGTATGAATATTTTGGCTTAAATAAATTAGTAATCCTAATAAGCAAGGAGTAACAATAATAACCAAAATATATATCACTAGTGAGATAAAAAAATTGCGGCGCTTTAATTTTTTTACTTCAAAGATATCATTTAGAGACTCTTCTACTGATCTTATCATCAAGCCTGATGTTATAAGTAAAAATATTAAAGTGATTATGGGTAAGTGATGATGCTTTTGAATCAAAGTGTTTAATATGTCTGTGATTTGCTTACCACTTTCAAGAGATAGGTGCGTTAATAATTGCTGTTGCCAGCTTAGATAAGCATTTGTGAACCATGGTAATCTTTTTACTATCTCAAATAATATTATAAACAAAGGCACTATTGCTAAAAGTGAGTTAAAAGTCAGAGCACATGTTCTGGTAAAACAGATATGCTTATCAAATGTTTGAATATATTTTTTAATAAAGTTTAGCATTTAGTTTTTTATTTGATAATTTATGTTTGAGATATTTATATATTTTAGTTGATAGGATGGATTTTGAATATAATTAAATTTGATGTCTTTAAATAAAAGGATATCTAAGATAGTATTATTAAAAATTAAATTAAATTAAATTAAATTGGGTGGGTGGAAATGTCTTATATCTTGGTTCTATATTATTCGCGTTATGGTTCCGTAAAAAAAATGGCAGAGCAAGTATCTCGTGGGGTTAAATTATCTAAAGGGATGGAGGTAAAGTTAAGAACCGTGCCTGCTGTTTCAACTGTATGTGAGGCAACTGCAAGTGAAGTACCAGACAAGGGGGATTTATACGTAAGCATTGATGATTTAAAAAATTGTGCAGGCTTAGTTTTAGGTACGCCAACACGATTTGGCAATATGGCAGCGCCATTAAAATATTTTTTAGATCAAACCAGTGAGCTTTGGATGAGTGGGGCTTTGATTAATAAGCCTGCAGGTGTTTTTACATCGACATCTTCTTTGCATGGTGGGCAGGAGACAACTTTAGTTTCAATGATGTTTCCCTTAATTCATCAGGGCATGGTAATGGTTGGTTTACCTTATAGTGAAAAAGCTTTAGTTGAGACCACATCAGGTGGAACTCCTTATGGTGCATCGCATGTAGCAGGGGAGAAATCAGACCTGCCATTAACAGACCATGAAACCCAGCTTTGTAGAGCCTTGGGTAAAAGAGTAGCAGAACTTGCTAAAAAATTAAGATAAAAAAACAAGGCCAAAAATAAATGCAAAAAGTTATAAAGCCTCGAGTACGTTGTGATGATATTTATAAAAAAGCTAAATCTGAGGGTTTAGATGATTTATTAGCAAATATTATTGCTAATAGAGTAAGTACACATACTTTAAATAAAAAGATAGATTTTAAAGCTGTAATTAAACCGCATGTATCAAACTTACCTTCACCTAATTTACTAAAAGATATGGATAAAGCTATAGATAGGTTAAAAATAGCGATTCAAAATAAGCAAAAAATCGGGATTTTAACTGATTATGATGTAGATGGCATAACATCACATGCGATTATTTATTTGGCGCTTAAAGATTATTTTAAAGTTCCAGCTGAAAATATAATGCATTTTATTGGCCATAGGTTAAAAGATGGTTATGGCATAAGCTGTGGCTTAGTTAATAAGATTTTATCTAATAAAGATGATAATAAAGATGATAATAAAGAGATTAATAATTTACCCGATGTAATTATTACCGCAGATTGCGGCTCATCAGATGAAGCTAGTATATTAAGGCTTAAAGAAAACAATATTGATGTAATAGTGACGGACCATCATGCTATTCCACTTAGTGGTGTGCCGAAGAGCGCTTATTGTACGGTTAATCCAACTCAAGCTGATTGTGAGTATCCAACTAAAGTCATTGCAGGTTGTATGGTAAGTTGGTTGGTTATGTGTGCGTTAAGGTCAGGCTTGATAGAAGCTAATTTATTAGCAAAAGATGCACCTAAGTTAAGTGGGTTATTAGATTTTGTATCTTTAGGGACAGTGGCAGATGCGGTATCTTTGGCGTGTCCGGTGAATAGGGCGGTTGTAAGAGCAGGTTTAATGATTATGAATCAGCTTAAGCGCCCGGCATGGCAGGCTATGCAAAAACTTTTAAAGCGTATAGGGGATGATTATTCAAATAATATTTTTGAAGTTGATGATTTAGGCTTTCAGATTGGCCCAAGAATAAATGCAAGATCAAGAATGACAGAACCTTTTGCGGCCTTAGATTATTTATTAGCAAGTGATTCAACTAAAGCTTTTAAGGCTTTGGAGATTTTGGATAAAAATAATAAAGAGCGCAAATTATGTGAAAAAGAAATGCTTTTGATTGCGCATCAGCAAGCTAAAGATCAGGTTGCAGCTGGTAGGCATAGTTTGGTTATTTTTGATAAATCTTTTCATATGGGGGTGCAAGGTATAGTTGCATCAAGATTGGTTGAGAAATTTGGTAGGCCATGTGTTGTTTTATCTGTAATGGATGATAGTCGAATTTCAGGTTCGGCGCGGACCATATCATCTGTGCATATTCGCGATGCACTAGAAGGGGTGCATGCTTTAAATAAAGATGTTTTATTATCTTTTGGTGGGCATACTGGCGCTGCGGGTTTAAAAATCCCAACTGAAAGATTAGATGATTTTAAAAATTTATTTGAGCAAGTAATAAAATCCATGGTGAGCCTTGACACCTTAAAGCCAGAAGTTTTTACTGACGGAGCTTTGCAAGCAGGGCAGATTAATTTCTCTACCATAAATGCTTTAAATAATTTGGCTCCTTTTGGGCGCGGGTTTGAAGCGCCAGTTTTTGAAGGGGAGTTCGAAATAGAGCACTTTAAATACATTGGTGAAGATAAAACTCACGGCTTTTTTATTCTTGCAAAAAAAGAGATATCCACAGAAATTGTGCATAAGTTTAAGGCGGTTTGGTTTCAGATGAGATCAGTGGATGATGCTTTAGAAAATTTTAATTGTCGGGATAAAGTTCGAGCTGTTTATCAAATTTCACAGCAGGTTTATCAAGGGAGGAGGTCGGTGCAGATTATATTATTGAGTTTATCTAATTTAAAGTAACGCTACGAAAAGCATCTTAACTTTGATATGATCTAGGCACACAAATATTAGGAGAATAAAAAGATGTGGTTTAAAAATTTATATGTATTTGAGTTACTAGAACCTTGGAATGTAACTGAAGATAACCTAAATGGGATGCTCGAGCATAATAAGTTTCAAAAGTGCGCCGCGGCGAGTCAATCAAGTGTTGGGTGGGTTTCACCGTTAGGGCGAAAGTCTGAAATGCTTTCTTATCATGTAAATGGTTATGTGATGGTTTGTTTGCGCGGTGAGGAAAAACAAGTTCCAAGTTCTTTGGTGAATGATGAAGTCGCCCAAAAAGTTGAGATGATTGAAGAGGCTGAAGGTCGACGCGTCTCCAAGCGGGAGCGGCATATATTAAAATCAGATATTTATGATGATTTGTTATCTAGAGCTTTAGTTAAATCTTGGCGGTTACATGCATATATTGATATTAAATCAAATTGTTTAATTATAAATACCTCAAGTGCTAAAAAAGCAGAATTACTAACAATTATGTTAAGAAAAGCTTTAGGATCTTTAAAAGTTGCACTGCCTGGCCTTGCTGGTACGGATATGTCCGAGCTTGCATCTCCTGTTGAAGTTATTTTAACCAAATGGCTTAAGACTAATAATTACCCTAAAGATTTAGTAATAGGGCAACAGTGCGTGTTGCAATCTATTGATGATAAAGCCGGGGTTATAAAATGCCAAAATCAGGATTTATTTAGATCAGAAATTAAACAGTTTATTGAACATGATACTTTTGTCTCATCTTTAACTTTGACTTGGGAGGAGAAAATTACTTTTAGCATTACAAAAGAATATATTTTTAAAGGCTTAAAGTATTTAGAGTTTGTCCAAGATCAGGTAAATGATATTCACACTGAATCTGATATGGAAAAATTTGATGCGGATTTTTCTGTCATGAGTTTACTTTTAAGTGAGTTTTTAGCTCGAATGAAATCTATTTTTAGTGCGCAGGGTATAGAGGTTGATGCGGTTGTTAAAGAAAGTGGTTTAGTAGTGTAGGGTTGTTTTGTGGTCATAAGTTCATCAAAACAGAAAAAAATCCATCTTGATGAGGTTGCAGTTGTGTGATAAACTTCATCAAGATAGCTTTTTTGCCGTTTTGATGAAGTTATCAAGAATTTTTTCTCAAAACATATCTAGCTAATAAATCAACTTCGATATGTACAACTTGGCCTTTGATATAATTTTTAATATTTGTGTTCTCTTGGGTATGCGGAATAATCATCACCGAAAAGCTATTATTTTCATCATCAACATTATTAACAGTAAGGCTTATACCATCGATACAAATGGAGCCTTTTTGCGCTACAAAGCACATAAATTCTTTATCTATTTGGATATCAATATTTAAATAATCTTGATGATTTGTGATATCTAAAATTTTACCTAAGCCATCAACGTGGCCAGTTACTATATGCCCGCCTAATCTATCATTTAATGTTAGGGCGCGCTCAAAATTTAAAATATCATTTGTTTTTAAATTCCCAAGATTAGTTTTATCACATGTCTCAGGGGATATATCAAAATCTAGGATCATATTATTATCTTCTTGATTGATATTTGTAACTGTTAAACACACGCCATTAAGAGCAATGCTTTCGCCTAATTTAATATCAGATAATTTATTATCTTTATTCGGTGCGCTAATAACTAATTTAGCTGATTCAGGAGTTTTAGATAAATTTTGAGTTGTAGCGATGTGGGTTATAAGGCCTGTAAACATGTTTTTCCTGTTAGAATTGTTTATAGATATTTGGGAAATAATAACATAATGTTTGCAGGTGCGCTTTATTTAGACAATGGTATACCTAACCTTTTTTTCACTACTATCAGCTATAACTTTAAATATCTTATTCTCAACTAAGCTCTGTATTTCTCGATGTGCAGTTGTTCTTGATGTCCCAGTAATAGAAATATATTTTTTATAATTTATTCCGGTTTCTAGTAACTCAGGTTTTTCCCACATCTTGTTTAGAACTTTAATTTGATTTTTATTAAGTTGGCTTTTCGCATGGATGCGCCAAAACTTACTTTTACTAACAATGGTATTTATAGTTTTGAAAGATTGTTTTAGGGATGAGTTAATTGCTAGTAAATACCACTTTAGCCAAGCTGTGATATCGAGAGTGCCTTTTGATGCATGTTCTAGTTGCATGTAGTAGTCTTCTTTCTTATCTAATAGCACTTGGCTCATACTAAATAATTTATTATTTGATTTTACTTCTTGAGTAATAACTCTGTCTGCTAATAACCTGCCAATTCTTCCATTGCCGTCTTCATAGGGGTGGATTATTTCGAACCAAAGGTGAGTTAATGCTGATTTGAGCCAAGCCCCATCTGAGCTTGATTTATTTATAAAGTCTATTAAATCTTGATAATGTTTTTCAAGTTTATCTCTTGGAGGGGCTTCATAGTGTATAGTCTCATTCCCAATTCTACCTGATACGATCTGCATTGGTGAGCTTCCCCGAAGTTGGCCAATTTTTATAGATTGATAGTTTCTTTCAAAAAACAGCTTTTCATGCCATTTGTTTATTTGTTCAATAGATAAAGATATATCAATGTTCTCAGCCAGATCAGCGTAAAGGTTAGATATTGTTTTGTATTTGTCAGTTTTATGCCTTTGTGTAAGGTCAAAGCGTTTTAAGACTGAATCTCTTACTGATTCTCTTTGTAAGGTTTCTCCTTCAATTTCAAATGAAGTCAGAATATCGTCTGTTATAAAGGTTGCCTGTAGTTCATCAATTTCTTTTTGTGTTAGAAGGTTGGGAATGCCATTTAATTGGCCATATAAATAATAGTTCTCATTACTTATGTCTTTAAGCTCCTTGTTGTCCCACTTAAAGTTAGGGAAATCTTCTCTTTGCCAAATCCACATAACTTTTCTCCATTTATTGTAACATTATAGCACAAATGTTCCAGAATTTGGAACATAATTTGATTTTTGTTTCAATTATTGGAACATTCATGGGTTTTTGCAAAAGTTCTTAATTCTTGCGTTTGCCCCAAAAGACTTAGATAATATTAAGATTAATATTTAAGATTTTAAGATTATTATCTGAGGGGAATAACCTATGAGCGCAGTTAAAAAAGCTAGCAAAAATGCTAAAAAACCAAATCAAGAAGATGTGATAGTTGGTCCAAAAGATGTGGATCATCATGGGCAAATAGGCTGCCCTCCGCAAGATGGAGAACTGTGGAGCATGCACCCAAGAGTGTATATGCCAGTAAAGCTTGATAAAAAAAGCACCTGCCCATATTGTGGTGCAGTTTATGTTTATAAAGATTAAATTTGATGAGTGAAATTAAAGATTTTGTGCATCTACAACTGCACACAGAATATTCCATAATTGATAGCACTGTGTCTTTAGCGCCTTTGTTTGAAAAGGTAGTTGAAGATAAAATGTCTTGTGTTGCCATAACCGATGTTATGAATATTTATTGCACCGTGAAGGCTTATCAAAAAGCCAGAGCCAAAGGCATAAAGCTTATAATAGGAGCTGAGCTTTGGGTTCTTAATCCTAATATAAATAAAAAGATTCCAGAAAAAATAACCATATTATGTGAAAATTTATCTGGTTATAAAAATTTAATAGAAATTATTTCTGATGCTTATATTAATGGTGTGAGAGTTGATGGCATTCCAACTATTGATTTTGCTAAATTAAATCCTAAAAATTGCAATGGTCTTATAGCCCTAATAGGTGGCAAGGATACTTTGTTAAATCAGGCTATATTATTGGAAGACTCTAAAAAAATAAAAAGCATGCTAGATAACTGGCAAGATATCTTTAATACAAAAGAAAAAGAAGGCCAAGATGATTTATTTTTAGTAGTACAAAATTTTAAAGATGATAAAAATGATTCGGATCAAATATTATATAACAGCGTAAAATTAGCTATAGATCATAATTTGCCAATCGTTGCAACTTGTGCGGTTAGATTTATAGATAAAAAAGATTTTGATGCCCATGAGATAAGAGTTTGCGTGAGCGAGGGCACAACACTTGATGACCCTAAGCGTAATAATTCTTATTTAAAAGATCAGTGCTTAAAATCAGCTCAAGAAATTAAGGATGATTTTAAAGATATTCCAGCTGCAATAGATAATACATGCAAAATTGCGATGCGCTGTAATGTGGAGTTAGATTTATGGAAACCAAGTTTGCCGAACTTTCCTGTTCCTGAAGGTATGAGTGAAGCTGATTATTTAATTGATATTTCTAATAAAGGGTTGGATGCAAGATTAGCTAAAATAAAAGATGCTGATGAAAATATTTATAAAGACAGATTAAAACAAGAACTTGATGTAATTATTCAGATGGGATTTCCTGGGTATTTTTTAATTGTTGCAGATTTTATAGCATGGTCCAAAGATAATGATATTCCGGTTGGGCCTGGGCGTGGTTCAGGGGCAGGTTCAATTGTGGCTTATTCTTTAAATATTACTGATATTGACCCGATTCCATATGATTTATTATTCGAGCGCTTTTTGAATCCAGAGCGGGTAAGTATGCCGGATTTCGATGTCGATTTTTGTATGGATGGGCGGGATCGAGTTATTGAATATGTTTCCAAAAAATATGGATCACACAGGGTTTCACAGATTATAACTTTTGGTTCAATGGCGGCAAAAGCTGTTGTGCGTGATGTTGGTAGAGTATTGGGGCATCCATATGGAATGATAGATAGGATTGCAAAACTTATTCCTATGGATTTAGGCATGACCTTAACCCAAGCCTTAGAAGATTCTCTTGAGTTAAAACAAAGATATGAGCAAGAAAGTGATATCAAAAATTTAATAGATTACTCTTTGCAATTAGAAGGCACAATTCGTAATGCGGGCAAGCATGCAGGTGGAGTGATTATCGCCTCAACTAAGCTTACTGATTTTACCCCAATTTATTGTGAAGAGGGCGGCACGTTAAGCTCACAATTCGATAAAGATGATGCCGAGGCTGTTGGTTTGGTTAAGTTTGACTTTTTGGGCCTTAGAAACTTAACAATTATAAAAATGGCAGTAGATAATATTAACAAAGGATTATTGCCTGATACTAAAAAGTTTAATATTGATAATATTCCGCTTGATGATGCTAAATCTTTTAAATTATTAAAAGCTTGTAAAACTACTGCTGTTTTTCAGTTAGAGTCCCGAGGGATGAAAGATCTTATCAAAAGACTACAGCCAGATTGCTTTGAAGAGATCATCGCTCTTGTGGCATTATTTAGGCCAGGTCCGTTGCAATCTGGGATGGTAGATGATTTTATCGACCGAAAACATGGCCGGGCAAAGGTTGAATACCCGCACCCGATGGCAGCTGAGTTATTAAAGCCAACTTATGGAATAATATTATATCAAGAGCAAGTTATGCTCTTAGCTCAGGTTTTGGCAAATTATAGCTTGGGTGGGGCGGATTTATTACGTCGAGCCATGGGTAAGAAAAAGCCAGAGGAGATGGCGAAACAGCGTAGTGTATTTGTTGAAGGAGCTGCGAAAAACAATATAGATGATAAAACTGCAAATTATATTTTTGATTTGATAGATAAATTCTCAGGCTATGGATTTAATAAATCGCACTCGGCAGCTTATGCGATGGTTGCATACCAAACTGCATATTTAAAAGCGCATTACCCTGAATACTTTATGGCGGCAGTTTTATCTTCTGATATGGATAATACTGATAAAATGGTTGCTTTTGTGCAAGATGCCAAAGATTTGGGTATTAGTATTTTGCCACCAAATGTGCATACCAGTGATTATAGATTTAAAGTTGTTAATAACTCGAATAATAAGCTAGAAGTATTATTTGGTTTAGGCGCTATCAAAGGAGTTGGCGAAAGTGCTCTTGAGTGCCTTTTTGAAGCTCGCAAGAAAATTAATAAATTTAAATCTCTTGCTGATTTTTGTAAAAATCTGGACACAAGGAAAGTTAATAAAAGGGTTTTAGAAGCTTTTGTAAAATCTGGGGCTTTAGATTGTTTGGGTGAATCAAGGGCACAGATTTTTGAAAATATTGCCGATGCTCTTAAGTTTTCAGAGCAATCAAGTACAAATGTAAAGACTAAACAAAATGATTTATTCTCATCTAGTACAGGAAGTATTCAAGAGCCAGATATAACTAAAGCTAATAAACAAGTAGTTAATTGGGGTCTTAAAGATAAGTTAACTTATGAGAAGGAAGTTTTAGGTTTGTGTTTGTCCGGGCACTTTATGGATGTTTATAATAAAGAAGTAAAAAAATTACGACTTGCGCCACTATCTGCAGTTAGTAAGGATATCAGCAGTAGAAAGCCAATAAATATTAAGTTTTGTGGAGTTATTGGGTCTATTCGCAGGATGCGCAGCAAAAAAGGCAATTGGTTTAATATATTAGTTTTAGATGATGCCAAATCTCAAACTGAGATTATGTTATTTGATGATGCTATGCCTATTGAGCCATTAAAAGCTGATAGTGTTGTTGTGATAGATGCACAGTTAAGTTGGGATGCACATCGAAAGCGTAATCGAGTTAGGGTTCAATTAATTCAAGTTATCGAAGAGTATAGAAAATATAATATGAAAAATTTATGGTTGCACCTTAAAGATGAAAGTGCAGGCGAGTATCTTCCTAAAATAAAAGAGCTAGTTAATAAAGCAGAACCTGGGGATGTAAGATTAGGTTTTACTTATGATTATGATGGTATACGAGCAAAATTAGTTCCTGATTTAGATAATAAAGATGCAAAAGGCATTCAAGTTAAAGATGAGTTGCTATCAGATCTTAAGGTTTTATTGGGTGAAGGGTCAGTCGATGTTTTATATTAGGGGTTTATAAAAATGGTTCAGCTTAAACAAGCATATGTATGTTCTGATTGTGGCTCGCAGGTTAGCAAGTGGCAGGGGAAGTGCCCGGAGTGTCATGCATGGAATAGTTTAACTGAGTGTGTAGTTAGTAAGAAGGAAAATAGAAACACTAAAAATGCCAGTTATGCCGGGGCCAGTAGTAGTGAGGTCTTGGTTTTATCAGATGTTAATCTTGAGGATATCCCAAGATTTTCTAGTACATTTTCTGAGTTTGATAGAGTTTTAGGTGGAGGTATGGTTCCAGGTTCAGTAATCTTATTAGGAGGATCGCCTGGGATTGGTAAGTCATCAATTTTATTACAAGTTATGTGTGCTTTGAGTCAAAAAAAGACAGCTTTATATATTACAGGGGAGGAGTCAGTGCAGCAGATTGCTCTTAGAGCTGATCGGATGAAACTTCCTAAAGATAAGCTGAAAATCTTAAATGAGACAGAAGTTGGCGCCATTTTAAATCATGCACAAAGAATCAAACCTAGTATTATGGTAGTTGACTCAATTCAAACAGCTTATATAGCTGAACTTAACACCGCTGCAGGTGGAGTTTCGCAAGTAAAAGAAAGTGCGGCTACCCTAACAAGATTTGCTAAAACTACTAATACAACTATTTTATTAGTAGGGCATGTTACTAAATCCGGTGAAGTTGCCGGCCCAAGGGTGTTAGAGCACATTGTTGATGGCGTGGTTTATTTAGAAGGGCAAAGTGATTCTCCATATAGGATGATGCGTTCGATGAAAAACAGGTTTGGTGCGGTAAATGAGCTGGGGGTGTTTGCAATGACAGACACCGGTATGAAAGAAGTTAAAAATCCATCGGCGATATTTTTATCTAGATCTGAGCAAATTGCACCAGGCTCAGTAGTGACAATTGCGTGGGAAGGTTCAAGGCCATTATTGATTGAGCTGCAAGCATTGGTTGATGATAATCAATATGGTCAGCCTAGACGGGTTTGCATAGGGTGTGACCCACAAAGATTAATAATGCTTTTAGCAATTGCGCATCGGCATGGGGGAGTACAACTTTGTGATCAAGATGTTTTTATAAATGTTGTTGGTGGGGTTAAAGTCTCTGAGACTAGTGTTGATTTGGCATTGTTATTAGCTCTGGCATCTAGTTTTAGAAATAAAGTTTTGCCAGAATCTTTAATTGTTTTTGGTGAGGTTGGCTTATCTGGGGAAATACGTCCTGTTCCAAATGGGCAAAGTAGAATTAAAGAGGCTATTAAGCATGGCTTTAAAACGGCAATCATTCCGTATCAAAATAAGCCTAAACATAAATATAAAGAAATAAATGTAATTGCTGTTAAAACTCTTAGTGAGGCTTTATCGGAAATTTGACGGGCCTTGCATTTGACTATTTTCTTTTTTTCTTTCTTCTTCTTCATCTCTGAGTAATAGCAGCATTAAGGGTGATATTGATCCATCACTTACTTTTTTGGCATTATTTCCTTGCCGCATAAGATCATCTATTTTTTTCGCTGCACTTTCTTGATTACTATTGCTCATTATATTTACTCCTTAAAATAATTTAAATTAAAAATAGTCATAGGGCGCAATATATATCGCAACCTAATATATCGCAACCTATCATCTGGTCGGCTGATCCGTTCTCTGGCTCTCTGCTCTCTGGCCCTTGGGTCCCAAATAACCTCGTCATAATGCTGGTTGCTGGCGCTGGCGCTGGCCTACTTCGCTCTGGGGCGTTGGCTCTCCAAAACACGGCCAGCGGTTTCATATGTTCCAATTTATCTTTCACTTCTGGGGGGATCTCATCTGCGGTGCCATGGGACGCTTTAACCTCCAATACGGGGGTATCGTCAGGCATATCTAAAGCCTTTATTATAAGGCCCAACTGGGTCTTTAGCGTTTTTATCTGCTCTGCTTTTTGGGTATTGCTCATTATATATTCTCTTTAAAATAATTTAAATTAAAACTTTTCAAAATATAATATCTAATCTTTTGATCAAACATATAAAATAAAAACGTTGCATAAGTTGGTGTGATAATGCTGTGCAAATATTAAGGCTTTATTAAGAAAAAGCATTTATTGCAAAGAAATTGTTACTTATTTGCATCAGCCTAGGTTTTGGTATTAATTAATAAGCTATTATCTGTTTGTAAAAATAGATAAATTAAAATGCTTTACCTATACTGATAATCTTAATAATAAAAATAATAAATATTTTGGAGTATTTTATGTCAGGTTTTTGGTCATCTATTTTTGGTGAAGAGCAAAAGCAAGCAAGTAGTCAGGTGGATGGCGGTTCCCCAGATAGTGTCTCTGATGCGTCGCAAAATTCTTGGGATTTATTATCAAATTCAGGTTCAGGTTCAGGTTCAAGTTTGAGCCCGATTCCTGAGGAATATGATTTTATTGGCGATATCTTGCAGGCTGAGAGTCAAGTTGATACAGCTGGAAGTGTTAATTATGGAGCAGTTGATTTATCTAACAGTGATTCTAGTTTGGATAAGGTACAAGTATCTGATGATACTGTAAATGGAATTTATTATGATCCAGATCTTAGATGTATGAATACTGTTGATGGTAGGATTAAATCTCCTCAGTCCTTATTAGTTGCATCTGATCTAAATTATGATTCTGGATCTGATTTAGGGGAAGCTGAAGATATTGGTTTTAAGTGTTGTGCTGGCATAAGTAATTGTATGGATAGTTTGTGCTCAAGCTTTGACAATTGTGTTACAAGTTTTTTTGATAAATGGATGAATTGCTGTTGTTGTGATGATTCATCTTCGGATAAAAACTATGAGAAAGTAGTTCCAGTTGAAGTTTAATTATTAAAAGTTTAATTATTAAAATAAGGCGCGCACAGTGATCTTAACTTTAGGAAAATATTTGCATAAAGTATCAGAAATTTACAAAGAAAAATCTGTTGGCGAGCCGGGGCAAAGGGCAACTAGGTCTATTGTAAATAATTTAAATGAGAAATATTTTCCTGAGCAAGAAGATAAAGCTGTAGCATATAAGTTTTATGATGATTCTGGTAAATCAAAATTAGGTTCAGATATTGAGTTAGAGGGTTTTTCTGGAAAAATTGCGGCAGCTTTTTATCAAGGAGAAGAAAAAGCTTATTTGGCTGTCTCAAAAGAGCATTCACATTTATTAGAAGATGTGAGTGTTGTGTGTGCATCAACTGATGATTTATTTGATGTTCGAGATGTGGATTTTGTTAGTGGTGCTGATAAACAAGGTGATAGGGCGTTTGAGGGTAAGGGTGCCGCTCCTAAATCTACTTTGTTTGCAAATTTTGACCAAGAAAGATTTATAGATGATCTTCTTCTTTTTCATTCTTAGAGCCCTTTGGGGTATAGCCGTCAACTTAAGGAAGTTATTAATAAAGATAAAACCCCCACGCTGTCGTTGCGAGGAGGCTGCAAGCCGACGTGGCAATCTCCAACCTGTAACTGATATTATTACCCTAGTTGCAGTTGGGCAGGAGATTGCCGCGTCGGCTTGCAGCCTCCTCGCCACGACTAAGTGGTATTTTTTTATTTATTCAAAGATGTGAGTGCACAGTAGCGCTGGGATGGGGGCATCCAAACTGCAATTATTTCTTGTTTAAAAGAATATTTTTTTTAATTATTATAAAAATTCATCTAAACTTTAAAGGTACAAGCACAAACAAAAACGGCTTTATGAGCAAGCCGAATTTAGATTTAGTTAATTTTTATTCGGTGTTTTTAAGCTTGTATATACAAGAAAACCGCACTCCTTCTACTTAGGTGGTTCGAGCGCGGGTATGTTTTTATATAGTGAACCCCTAAGGTCAGACCACTCCGCAAGACCGCGTCCCGAGGCATTCTGCCTAACATCCCACAGACATGCGTCAGAGTGTGCCGGGGTCAGTGGTGGCACCACTGGCAACCAACGCCGCATCTTCGGCGCCACCACACAAGTTTGTCGACGCGCCATGCCGGCGCCTGCGTACCTGGGCCACATCATGGCTGTATCCCAACACACTCACAGTACCCCATACGATTCGCGTCCTAGGTGGTGCCGCTGCGGGGGCAAGGACCAAGCCGGGGATGGGTTGGTCCGCGTTATAACGAAGAATACCCGCCTCAATATTTTTGATCTCCGACAACATCAACATAAGCCTACCATCACCGCAGTGAGGGAAACAATGACTCCGAGTCGCATCATTCCATGGGGGGGCCTCGTCCCATACATCACACGCAAGCTTATGCTCTTCCTCGGTTTTCCGGTATGGGAACCTCAACGATAATACGAACTGTCCGGGGGCCGTTACCCATGCTTCGGACCCTTTACACCATTTGACGCCGCGTTTGACGTGCATACTAATAACATTACCCTGCGGTCCGACCTCGGTTTCGAGGTCTCCTGCGCGTAACTTCGCACTTCGCTCTTTTTCCCTCAACACTAGCCCGCTTTGGGATCTCAAATACCACCATCGTGCTCGATCAGGGTTCCGATCACCCGGATGCAACTGCACCAGCTTCAAGCCTAAATTCTTTTCGATAAAATATACTGGGTTAGACATCACAATATCTCCTTTGGTTTAATTTAGTGTTCCAGTTCGTTTCCAGAACCTATGTTACTTTCCAATAGTGCGTTAATAAAGCTATCAACCGCACCTTTCTCCCACCTAAGTCATAAGATGTTTAGTTTAAAATAACTTAAGTTTAACATGTGACATTATATGCATTAAATATTAAGGTTTTATTAAGAAAAGAGTTTTTTTTAAAATAGTGGGAACTAATTAACTGGACCGACCATCTAGCGGGTGGCCCAAAGGGGTTTTTACTATGCAACCCACCCGGAACTGCCGGCAAAGCACCAACCTTACGCAAAGACAACACTTAATATAGCTATTTTGTTTTACGTCAGTATTTATCCTAATTTAAAGATTTTAATAAGCTCGTGGTTAGAGAAAGTTTTTAACAAATATAAAAGGAAAAGGAATCTCTGGCAAAATTGCCGCAGCTTTTTATCAAGGAGAAGAAAAAGCTTATTTGGCTGTCTCTAAAGAGTATTCACATTTATTAGAAGATGTGAGTGTTGTGTGTGCATCAACTGATAATTTATTTGATGTTCGAGATGTGGATTTTGTAAGTGGTGCTGATAAGCAAAGCGATGGCGTAATTGAGGATAAGAATGCTGCTCCTAAATATCCTTGGTTTGCAAATTTTGACCAAGAAAGATTTATAGATGATTTTCTTATTTTTCATTCTTAGAGCGCCTAAATAAATATCTAAAATTATAGCTGTTCAAAAAAATTCTCAAATAATATTGGCTATTTATTCTATAAAAAATATAACTAAAAATATGCGCGTCTTACCACCCCGTTGTGGGGGAAGTCTCAAATTTGCAGTGCACACACATCTTTTTGGTGGAGACTTAAAAAATATCTATTATTTGGAGATATTTATATTGTTGAA
>CAJQSL010000025.1 GCA_905612315.1 uncultured Francisellaceae bacterium | reverse complement strand
AAGAAGTATTTTGGGCGCCGCATGGTTTATTGAAGATAATGGGGACCCAAATAAAATGCTATCTCTGGCAGAAAATGTTTATAACATCTTGGATTAGTTTGGTGATCTAAATATAACTAGTTGCAGTATGTAGGAGATTGCCGCGCTCGCATAGCGAGCTCGCAACGACTGCGCGGGGTGACCAACGACTGCGCTGGGTGACCAACGACAGCGCTGGGTGACCAACGACAGCGCGGGGTGACCAACGACAGCGCGGGGTGACTCTGCCAAGATGAATGAGACTGCCGCGCTCGCATGGCCAGCTCGCAAGACATTGTTGCATGTATCCACCCACCTCAATCTTTCCTCAAAGGGAAAGTGCCCCCGATGGTTGTATTGCTATATAGCTCAACTAATTAGTTGCGAAAATTCACAGGTGCCGTTACAAGCGAGCGTAAGAAATCTCCATGCTCATAGTTATAATTTATTGCTTGTATTTTGCAGTCGAATAACTCAAAACACAATGTAAATTGATGATTAGACCATCCATTTACAAAGCAAGTTATTTGTTTAATTACCGGTGAATTATTATGTTTGAACGGTTATTCTAACTACCAACAGACAACAAGCCGCTACAAATCATCAGTCGCCACATGATAATCAGGGTCTTCAAGTATATTAGCTTCGACCATATTACCAGCCTTTCCAAGAAGAATTTTACACTCAGGACTTAAATGCCGTAAGTGCACTTTTTTGCCCATCTCAATATAACTTTCTGTAACTATCTGAATTGCATCAATCGCAGAATGATCACAAACCCGCGAATTTTTAAAGTCTATAATAATATCTTTAGGGTCTTCTATAGGATCAAATAAAGACTTAAAACTTGAGCTTGAGCTAAAAAATAATGGCCCTTCAATATGATATTCTTTTGAACCCTTCTTATTTATTAATGTTCTAGCATGAATATGTTTAGAAATTTGCCAAGTAAAAACTAAAGCTGCCAAAATAATTCCTATAATTACCGCAATTGCAAGGTTTGTAAAAACTGTCACAAAAGTGACCACAAGAATTATAAACGCATCATGCAACGGAATTTTGCGGATAAATTTAAACGAGGCCCACTCAAAAGTCTCATAAACCACCATAAACATAACCCCAACTAAAGCTGCAAGTGGTATAAGTTTAATAAGTGGCATTGCGACTAAAATAGAAAACAATAAGAAGACAGCAGCAATTATCCCAGAAAACCTTCCTCTACCTCCGGATGTTATATTAATCATGCTTTGACCGATCATCGCACAACCACCCATGCTTTTAAAAAAACCCGATACAATATTACCAACTCCTTGTGCAATACATTCTCTATTTCCATATCCTCGCGTTTTAGTTCTCTCATCAATTAAAGATAATGTCATCAAAGACTCCGACAACCCGATAATGGCTAGAACAAAAGCATACGGTACCATTACTTTTACTACTGCAAACGAAAATGGCACATAAGGCACACTAAAAAAATGGCTAACATAATTTTTGCCAGCTCCCATCATATCGCCAACGTTCAAAACATGCTTAGAAGGCAATGGTATAAATAAGGCGATAATTGTAACCACAATAATTGCAGTTAGTGCCGAAGGAAACGCTTTGGTAAGCTTTGGTAAAAAATGGGTAATTATCATAGCTAGTATCACAAGAGAGACCATAACAACAGCATCAACCCCATGCAACCAAATTTTTTGCGTACTACCTACTGGAAAATACTTAAATTGTTGCAATTGAGACAAGAAAATGACAATAGCTAATCCATTAACAAACCCAACCATAACTGATTTTGGCATCATGCTAATAAATTTCCCGAAACCTAATAAACCCACAATTATTTGGAATATTCCCGTTAATATAACCGTCGCAAAAAGATACTGCATGCCTTTAACAGGATCTCCTGGAAATAAATTCATAATAGAAACCATTACAACTGCCATCGCGCCTGTCGCACCAGATATCATCCCGGGTCTGCCACCAAATACCGCACTAATAAAACACATAAAAAAAGCGGCATACAAACCAACAGTTGGGTCAACTCCTGCAACCAATGAAAAAGCCACTGCTTCTGGAATTAATGCTAATGCAACAGTGAGACCCGATAAAAAGTCAGTAAGATATTTGCCATCATTATTTGGCATTAAAAAATGATTGATTCTGGATAAAAACATTAGGCTCTTAAATCTATTTAGTTGATAATCTAGCAGATTACTAATTATTACTTATTTTTACAATAAATATGTGATATTTTCACTTTATATGCTCAGCCTTCTTCACAAGCGTATAAACTAAAGGCACTATAAATAATGAAAAGAAAGTTCCAATTATTAAGCCACCAATAATAACTATTCCTAAGTTTTCTCTTGATACATACATCATTCCCGAGCTAAATAACAATGGCAAGGCACCAAACACCATAGCCAAAGTTGTCATTATAATTGGCCTGAATCTATGATGCGTTGCTAAAAGAACAGCATCTTTAACTTTCGCACCTTTTTTGAGCTCATCATTTGCAAATTGAACTATCAATACCCCATGTTTTGTTATTAATCCAACCAAAGTAATCAGCCCAACTGTACTATAAATATTTAAAGAGCCACCAATAAGATATAAAGATAAAGCTCCACCTATAACACAAAATGGGACGGTAAGCATTATGACAAAAGGGTCGACTATGCTTTTAAACAAAATAGCTAATAAGAAATACACACACGCTATTCCTAAAATTGCAATCCATATAGTCTGCGCATTACCTTTTAAGTAACTCTGGGCATTACCACTATAACTAAGCTGCATTTGCGGAGCATTTTTATGTATTAAATTATTAATATAAGGTATGGCCTCTCCCATATCATAACCTTTATTTAAATTAACGTTAATATCAACACTTGGTTGATTATTAAATGAGCTTATCATCAAAGGCTCTGCAGTTAATTTAACAGATACAAACTCAGTTAATGGATAGTATTTACCAGTTAGATCGCTTTTTATTTGAATTTTATCAACTGAGCTTGGGTCTTTTAAATTATCTTCACTCATTTGTATTACTACCGGCACACTTAAACCTGCGATACTAAAATAGTTTGATAGCTGAGATCCGCCATAATAAGTTGATAATGCCTGAATGATATTCTCTCTAGAAATACCAACACTGTTGGATTTAACCGAGTTGATCTCAAAAGAAAGTTGTTTTTGTGGTTTATGCACTGTATTACTTACCATAAGGAACATCGGTGATTTTTCCATCAAATTAGTAATCCGTTGGGCTTCTTTGTTTACTTGATTAATATTACTGCCGCCATAAAGTCTAAACTGTATATCAAACGCGCCCCAATTAGTAAAATTTGCCATCTTTGCACTTGCATTTGAAATATTGTTTTTCTTAATAAATGCATTAATTTGATCCGCAAATTTCTCATTTTGCCTTAGATATTGCATCTTATACTGAATTTTAGCTGCTGCGGTTAAGATTCCTGTGGGTGGATCTTTGCTAATATTAATTGAATAATAATCTACTGTTTTATTTTTATAAAATGAAGAAAATAAAGCAAGTTTTTTCTTTAATGAGCTTACATCATCCCCAGATGCACCAGTTATTGTAATCTTAACAGTACCACTAGGATCATCTGGAAATATCTGTTTTGGCAACTTATAAGCATATAAACCACCGAAAAAAACTAGCACAATAATAATTAATAATGAAATTTTGGGAACTTTAAGAACTACCTTTAATAAAGTATGATAAATATTAATTATTCTGTGAAGAAACTTCTCAAAAGCTTTTTGATAATTATTAGGCGCACTCGTACTAATAAGGCCACATGCCATAACGGGTGTTAATGTTAAAGCTATAATTCCAGAAATAAATACAGCTGATGCTAGTGTTAAGGCAAATGGTTTAATTAGCCCCGCAGTAGATCCTGCTGAAAACACAACTGGGATGTAAACTGCTAATAAAGTCAGAGTAATGCCCACTATGGTTAAAGAAATATCTGCTGTGCCTTGCACGATAGCATCCTGCTTACTAAAACCTTGCTCAATATAACGCGTTATATTTTCAACTACTACTATTGCATCATCCACTACCAAACCAACTGCAATTACCATCGCTAATAATGTGAGCAAATTTAAACTAAATCCTAGAAAATTAACAAATATCATAGAACCTAATAAACACACGGGTATCGCTATGATTGGTATAACTGTGGTTTTTAGCCTACCCAAGAAAATCAAAGCCACCGCTAATACTAAAATAGTCGCAATTATAATGGTAAAAGCAACCTCCGTCATTGCTGAATTCATAATAATAGAAACATCAGATGTAGGGGTGATTTTCATCCCATCTGGTAAATTATCTTTTAGACTAGCAACATACTCTCGAGATGCTTTAGATATAGAAAATGGATTAGCGCTACTCATTGTAAATAACTGAAGTTCTGAGGACGTAACCCCATTAAAACTAGAAAAGGATTGCTCGGCTATATCTCTTGACCCAAAACTGATTTTTGCAATATCTTTTAGATAAATAGGCACACCTTTCATTAATTTAATGTTCTCATTATCTTCTTTACTTGAATACCCTATTACTAATTTTTTTAGTTTATATAACGAGTTAAAGTCATCCGATACATTTAGAATATATTGCTGCTTATCAATATACATACTGCCTAATGGACTTGATTCATAATTTTGATTTATTATCTGAGAAACAATTTGAGGATTAAGTTGGTATTTCGCCAGCATTATGGGATTTAAAGATATTTTTACAACTGGACTTAAATCATCTAATTGTAATTGCACTCCAGGTAGAGCGCTAAATTTTGAATAAAGCTGTGCTTTAATAAAATTACTCATATCAAAAACATTAGCCTTATCAGATGTAACAACAAAGCTAATTAAACCGGACTGACCAGCAGCTTGTGAAATTTGCGGCTGTGGCACTGATGCTGGCAAATTGGATGATGAAATCGCCTGCATAATTTGCATCTGCGCTTGCAGCATCTGATCTTGATTAATATCATCTCCCATCGCCAACTGAATATGAGCCTGGCCATCCAACGCATCAGCATGAACAGATTGCAACCCATCAATAGATTCTAACCTTGTGGTAATTTCATTTACCACTTGTTTTTGTACTGTTTGGGCATTAGCTCCGGGATAATTTAAATCAATAAGTAAGGTATTAAACTTAAGACTTGGAAAAGGTGAAATAGTAATAGTATAAATACTAAATAACCCAACCAGGCAAAGCGCCAAGGTTAGGATATAAACTATTAATTTATTTTTTATACAAGCTTCTACGAGTTTCATTTATTTATCTTTTACATCTATTTGTATTTTTAACCACTTTATTTAGTTTGGTCTATAAACACAAAAAATCCAACAAAATCCAAATTTGTTGCTGCGAGTCCTAAAAAACTAAAGAGATTTATTTTATATGCTCAGCCTTCTTAACAAGCGTATAGACCAAAGGCACTATAAATAAAGAAAAGAAAGTTCCTATTATTAAGCCACCAATAAGAACTATTCCTATATTTTCTCTTGATACATACATCATTCCCGAGCTAAATAACAGCGGCAAGGCTCCAAAGACCATAGCCAAAGTTGTCATTATAATTGGGCGAAAACGATGATGCGTTGCTAAAAGAACAGCATCTCTAACTTTCGCACCTTTTTTGAGCTCTTCATTTGCAAATTGAACTATCAACACCCCATGTTTTGTTATTAATCCAACTAAAGTAATTAGCCCAACTGTGCTATATATATTTAAAGAGTCCCCACCAAGATATAAAGATAAAGCTCCACCTATAATACAAAATGGGACAGTGAGCATTATGATAAAAGGATCGACTATGCTTTTAAATAAAATAGCCAATAAGAAATACACACACGCTATCCCTAAAATTGCAATCCATATAGTCTGCGCATTACCTTTTAAATACTCCGCTGCTGTCCACTCATACTGAGTTTGCATTTGTGGAGCCTTTTCATGAACTAGTTGGTTAATATAGGGTATTGCTTCTCCCATATCATGGCCTTTATTAAAATTAGCGAAAAACCTAACACTTGGCTGATTATTGAGCGAGCTTACCATCAAAGGCTTTGCCGCCAACGTCACAGATACAAATTCTGTTATCGAATAATATTGGTTAGTAAGTGCACTTTTTATTTGAATATGCTCAAATGAGTTGGGATCTTCTAAATTATCCTCACTCATTTGTACTACCACAGGCACACTTAAACCTGCAATACTAAAGTAATTTGATAGCTGGGATCCACCATAGTAAGTTGATATAGCCTGAATTATGTCTTCCCGAGAAATACCCACACTTCTGGATTTAACTGAATTAATATTAAACGAAAGTTGCTTTTGCGGTTTATGTATACCATTAACTACAGTTGCGAACAGAGGTGATTTCTTCATTAAGTTGGTAATATCTTGTGCTTCTTCATTCACCTGATCTACATCGCTGCCACCATAAAGAGTAAAGACAAAATCAAACGCCCCCATTTGCGAAAAGTTTTGTATTTTAGCTCTTGCATTTGAGATATTATTTTTTTTAATATATGCATTGATTTGATCAGCAAAATACCCATTTTGCTTTAGATATTGCATCTTATACTGAATTGCAGCGGTTGCGGTTAATAATCCTGTAAGTTGGTCAGTATCTACCGTCACTGCATAATAATCCACAGCCTTTTTATTATAAAAAGAAGTAAACAAAGCAGCTTTTTTCCTTAAGGTACTTACATCATCGCTAGACTGGCCAGTTATTGTAATGTTAACTAAACCACTAGGATCATCTGGAAATACTGCTTTAGGTAATTTTAAAGCATATAAACCACCGAAAAAAACTAAAGCTATAATAATTAATAAAGCAGTTTTAGGAAAGTTCAGAACAACCTTTAATAAATTATGATATATATTAATTATACTATGAAAAATTTTATCAAAAGCCTTTTGATAATTATTAGGCGCTGCAGTACTTACCAAGCCACATGCCATAACTGGTGTTAAAGTTAAAGCTATAATTCCTGAAATAAATACAGCTGATGCTAGTGTTAAGGCAAATGGTTTAATTAGCACCGCAATAGTTCCTGCTGAAAATACAACCGGAATGTAAACCGCTAATAAAGTCAGAGTAATACCCACTATAGTTAAAGATATCTCTGCTGTGCCTTTTACAATAGCGTCACGCTTACTACAACCTTGCTCGATATAACGCGTTATATTTTCAACTACTACTATTGCATCATCTACAACCAAACCTACTGCAATTACCATTGCTAATAATGTAAGTAAATTTAAACTAAATCCTAAAAAGTTAACAAATATCATTGCACCTAATAAACACACTGGTATTGTAACTATCGGGATAATCGTAATTTTTAATTTTCCCAAGAAAATCAAAGCAACCGCTAATACTAAAATAGTCGCAATTATAATGGTAAGAACAACCTCTGACATCGCGGAATTCATAGTATCCGCCATGTCAACAGTAGGTGTAATATTCATCCCTTCAGATAAATTTGCTTTTATACTATTAACATATGCTCTAGATGCTTTAGATATAACAAAAGGATTCGCATCAGTAATTGTATACAAAGATATTGATGATGATGTAAGGCCATTAAAACTTGAAGAGGTCTGCGCCACGATATCTCTTGGCCCAAAACTAATTTTTGCAATATCTTTTAGATAAATAGGCACACCTTTCATTAATTTATTGTTCTGGCTACCTTCTTTACTTGTATACCCTATTACTAAATTTTTTAGCTTATATAACGAGTTAAAGTCATCAGATACATTTAGAATATATTGCTGCTTATCAATATACATACTTCCTAATGGACTTGATTCATAATTTTGATTTATTATCTGATAAACCATTTGCGGATCAAGTTGGTATTTCGCCAGCATTATGGGATTTAAAGCTATTTTTACGACTGGACTTAAATCATCGTACTCTAATTGCACTCCAGGTAGGGCGCTAAATTTTGAATATAGGGTTGATTTAATAAAAGTATTCATATCAAAAGCTGTAGCTTTATCAGATGTAACAACAAACTTTATCAAGTTACTCGAGCTCGACATTATGCTTATTTGCGGCTGCGGGACTGAAGCTGGCAAGTGTGATGCTGAAATAGCTTGCATAACCTGCATCTGGGTTTGCAACATCTTATCCTGATTAATATCGTCTTCCATATGAAGCTGAATGTTTGCACTGCCAGGGCTTGCATTTGCAGTAATGTATTGCAAACCGTCAATAGATTCTAAATTTGTGCTAATTTCATTTACAACTTGCTTTTGTACAGTTTGCGCGTTAGCTCCAGGATAACTCACGTCAATCATCATTATATTAAGTTGTATACCAGGAAAAGGTGTGATGGTTATTGTGTAAATACTAAATAACCCAATCAAGCACAATGCTAAGGTTAAAACATAAACTATTAATTTATTCTTTATACAAGCTTCTACGAGTTTCATTTACATATCTTTAATATTTTTAGCTTAATTTAACTTTTTCACCTGGACTAAGCTGCTCAGGGTTAGTTGTAATTATCTGCTCTTTGTCTTTTAAGCCTGATACAACTTCAATTAAACCTGATTTTGTTAGCACTCCTGGGATAAAATATTCTTTAACCACTTTATTATTATGGTATGCAAATACAAAAAATCCAGCAGGATCAGTTTGTACTAAACCTTGCGGTATAGCCAAAGTTCTATAGTTAGGATCAATAACCTGAGTAACTTGCCCAAAAGTATTAGGAGCTAAATTAATATTTTCAGCAAAATCTGCTCTAATAACTACGCCGCGAGTGTCAATATTTATCTCAGGGGATACATAACTTACCAAAGCTTTATAAACTTGAGCTTTTTTATCAGCTGATTGCGATTGCGCGGGTGTAAATTCAACACTTTGGCCAACTTTAGCTTTATTAACATATGAACTTGGCAAGATATACTCTATTTGCAAACTTTTCTTATTAACATTTTTTGTAACTTTAACTAGAGAATCCCCCGCACTTACATAATCTCCTACCGCCAATGAGGTAGCAGAAACCGTGCCATCAACAGGAGATAAAAGATTCTGACTTTTATATGCTTGCTCATATTGAGATAAACTTTGTTGATAATCAGTTTGGGCTTTTATTAAACCATTCTCACCACCTTCTGACACACTGCTTTTAAATAATTTAGCTTGCTGATTAAGACGCAAATAGTTTTGTTTTTTATATTTTAAATCTGCAGCTAACCCCTTAAGTTGTTCAGTTATAGCTGTGTTTTTAATTACAAAGAGAACATCGCCAGCCTTAGCTTTTTCTCCTGATTTAAATTTTATAGTATCAATTACTCCATTAGTTTGGGCTTTAAGAAAAACAGATTGAGGTGATATAACATTGCCATATCCAGTAATAGTTTGAGGAAGAATATGATATTCAAGAGGCTTCACTGTGACTAAAGTTAAATTATCATTATTTTTGGCTTTAGTTTCAGCTCCAGCAATAGAAAATCCTGTTATACAAAATAATAGAACCAAACTAAATATCCAGAATAGCTTTGCTCTTTGTTGCATCAACTTTCTCCTTCTAGTTATGTTAAGATGTCAATTATATAACATCCTACTGTGAATTATAGTCTATTTAAAACTTAGAATTAAAATATTAATGTTTTCATTACTATTCTTTAGCACTCTATTAACTGACTATATTTCTTATTTACTTTTTTTATGTTTTTCCCAGATTTAAAGGTTTTTATTTTTGCGTCAATATCTTCTTGAATAATGTCCGCAATTTGTTTTGAAGTATCATCTTTTATTATTGAAAAATGATTCCCATTAACATCATGTGCAGTAACATACTCCGTATATTTAGACCAACCCAGATCATCAATAGGTAACATATTATGACTTGCCTTAAAAACAACTATATTTTGCTTGTTTTTAGCCATTGGATAATTCGACAGCATCGTATTTGCATATTTATAATCATTTTTTATCTTCATTTTGTAATCGTCAGATATAGATCCTGAAACATTCATCTGTATCATTGCTTCTATAGCTTTTTCATTGACACCTTCTCTATGCGTCAATAATGGATCCTGATCAAACAGATAAAGACTTTGCACCTCATAGCCCCGACTAGCAAGTTGCTGAGACATTTCATAAGCTATAATAGCGCCCAACGACCAACCTCCCAAAAAGAATGGACCTTGTGTTCTGGTCTTTAACAATTCCTCCACATATATACCTGCTAACTGTTTTAAATCATCGACTGGCTTCTCACCACTGTACATATTATAGGACTCGAAAACATATACAGGTTGATTTCTGCCTAAATTATTGGATAGTTCTAACAACGACTGCGCTCCAGATCCTGAGCCATGAACTAAAAACAATGGCGGTTTATAACCAACCTCATTAACAGCAACAATTAAATTAAACTTCTTAGTTCGTTCAATTGCCACACAATGCTCAATTATTTTTAAGACATATTCTTTAAATAATTTAGAGAATTTATCAATAGATTTTTTACTAAAATGATCCGTACTAAATCCTATAGAAAAACCTAACACCCCATCCATCACTGACCCATTTAAATCTAATAAATTGGGATGATGATTTTTTGGACCTAGCGCAAAACCTGAAGATTCTGCAGCAAAACCCCAGCTATTTTGATCTTGAGATTTATCATCGCCACCGAATTGGCCCAAATAATTAAAGCTTGCTTTAGATGTATGTAAATTTGAGATTGCATCAATTTGCTCTTTAGATGAGCTTGATGACAAATATTTTAATGCACCATACGATAAACCTTTATCTGAAATATGTCTTAACTGCTCTTTAATGCTCTGAATACACGCTTTAACGTCTAGATCTGTTAAATTATTAATATCTTTAATTTCAGGCAAACTTAAGGCTACCGGGAATAAACTCGTAAACCAACCCACGGTTCTGGTTATATCAACTCCTGATACGCACTCTTCTCGACCATGTCCTTCTAAATTAAAGCTAACACTATCAATTTGCTGCCAATTAGCGAGCGCCAAAGCAAATGCCGATAATAATAAATCATTAATCTCGGTGTTATAAGCTTGTTGAGTTCTATTTAACAAATCATCTGTGTGCTTTTTATCCCAAGATATATGCATACCATCCATATTAGTTGCATAACCTTGTTTGCAAACAAAATCATGCTTTAATGGCTTAATATTTTCAGATATTTTTAACCAATAATCTAAATCATCTATTGCTTTATTATCTGCATACTTAATTAAGGCATTTCCCCAATCTTGATAGCTTGATGTTTTAGGAGATAATTTAACCTCTTTTTCTACTTTAATTTGCTGATAGCAACTTTCTAAATCGGGAATAATTACCCGCCAAGATACACCATCTACCATTAAATGATGTATAGCTATTAATAACCTATCTTTGCCATCTGATAATCCTGTAAATACAGCCACTGCAATCACAGGGCCAGATTTTATATCCAAACTTCCCTGAATTTTACTGCAATGCTCAGTTAATTTAGTTGCTTGCTCTTGAGGTTTAATTTTTGATAAATCAATTTTCTTAATTTTAATATTTAATGCTGA
>CAJQSL010000024.1 GCA_905612315.1 uncultured Francisellaceae bacterium | reverse complement strand
TCTGCACAATAATCACACAAAAACATCACATTTATGCACGCGAATTCATTAAGATTATCTTAATATTAGGGTGTCTATAATAACCTCATAAAAAAATGAATATAAATGAGGATGGTAAAATGGAGCCCACAGATTCCACTATTGATATGGTTATAGATGTAGCGCCTGGCATACAAACCAATGATCTAAAATACCCTCTAATAAAGCAAAATTTGGTTACGACTATAGGCCCGATTACTATAGATAAAGTTATTTTTGATACCGCTTGTAAAGATTTTTGGCGAGTAGTTTTCCCATCATTTGCAACTAAAATTTGCGGCAGAATGATGATGCTGCATCATATTATTGCAAGTAATGCGGCATCTTTAGCTTACCTTTCTACTAACTTAGTTGCAGCAGGTTATATCGCGGCCATCTCAGCTGGGATAGAGTTTTTTTTAAAGCTTTATGAGCTTTATAATGATGAAAATAAAGTCACAAAATTGGAAAAATTTAAAAGTGCTAGCGGCATTGCCATTAAAACCGGCATAAAGTTTTTTATGGTTTATATGAGCTGGGTACTTGGAACTTGCGCCATGACTACAGTTGGTGCTATGACAGGGCCATATCTTGCACTAGGAATTCTTGGGGTAGGAGTTGCAACAGCTTTAGGGCTTGCCTTCGCAACCCTTCTTACAGAAACTCTACCTATCATCTGGAAGCCAATTCATAAGCAATATTCTTTACACCTAAGAAACAAACTAAAAATTAGCACTAAACATCGTAAGCTATTTGATGATTTTTTTAAAAATTTATGTGAAAACAAAAATATATCTCATGGAAATAAAGAAACAAAAATTTCTGAAAAAGATTTTAAAATTGAGATAAATAAAGAAGAAAATAAAGAGATCAAAGAAGTTTTCTATCAAAAAGGCTATGACTTAAGTAATGATGCAGGTGATGGCGCAGGCTATGACTTCAGTGATGACTTCAGTGATGGCGCAGGTGATGACGCAGGTTATGACTTAAGTTGTGACTCAGGTGATGACGCAGGTGATGACTTAAGTTGTGACTCAGGTTTGAGAAAAGACTTACAAGAACTAACTAATATTATTAATAGTGGTTATCATTATAAACCTTCTGAATTATTTTCTAAATTTAGCTCGATAGATTTTATTTTAGTCAAAAAATCTATTTTAAGAGGCTTTTGTGAAGGCATATTTTGGAGCTTTATTGAGCATAACTTTAATGAAACCCATCCTAGTGAGGCCATAGATGTTGCAACTGTATCAGTTGCGGTGTCCTCTTGCTTTCTAATAGGAGGAATTCTTGATAGTTTATATTGGAAAGGCGGGATATCTAATTATCTATTTTGGAATAAAAGAAAAGATAAAGTTAAAACACAGCTCAAACAATCAGGTTTAGATACACGCCTTAAATCAAATTTAGATAAAGAGCTTGAAAATATAACCCCTGATAATATTTATGATACGCTGCGCCTATCTCAAAGAATAAAAAACTCAAAAGTTAAAAATTTATTGCTTATTTGGGTTAAAAACACAGTCGCACTAAAGCTAAGGCCCGCTCAAGATCAAGATCAAGATCATGATCAAGAAAGTAATGCAGGTGAAAATGCTCAGTGGCGCAAATTTGAGCCTTTAATCAATAAACCTCGAGCAGCCAACTCCTTTGGATTTTTCTGTGGGACAACTAAAACTGCGAAGACTAAAGAAATTGGTGCTTTACATCAGAATATCGTCAAAGCACGTAGTGAATTAGGAGAGGTTCTGGATTTAGCGCACTAAAGCCTAAAAGTGACACAACATTGTGTCGTTGCGAACGAGCACTAGTGCGAGTGTGGCAATCTCCCTCCTGAAACTGATATTATCACCATCGTAGCAATTGGAAGGAGATTGCCACGTCGGCTAAAAGCCTCCTCGCAACGACAGCGCCATAAGTCGTTGCGAACGAGCCGTAGGCGAGTGTGGCAATCTCCCTCCTGAAACTGATATTTGATTTAATTTGTTTTGTATATAGTTTGACTGTACACTTTACTCTAAAGATAGAAATGCAAAAAATAGCTATAATAGCAATCTCCCTATAATCAAAGAGATAACTCAAATATGCTCAAAACCCCCAAACTACAAAAACAAAAAGCAATTTTTGTAAAATATTTTTTCCCACTCTATTTATTACGCAAGAAAAACATATATTTTAAAATTTCAGCAAGAATGTATAACCAAAAAAAACCCTTACACCATGGGTCATTTTGGTATTATTTATCCCAAACTCAGTGGGATCATTACATTGACTCTCTTCTATCTCCCATAAAAAAACATATTAAAGCAGAAGCTTCCGTATTTGAAGTTGGGATGGGCTGTGGCGCTGTCCTAAAGCGCGTTAAAGAATGCTATCCAAATGTATCATTACATGGAATTGATCCAGAAAAAAAGGCGATAAAGCTTGCAAAAAAACACCTTCCAAATGGCCACTATAGCGTTGGTAATGGCTTGAATTTGGAAAATATCCCAGATAATCAACATGATTTAGTGCTAGCTCATTGCGTTATTATTTACCTAAAAAACTTAAAACAAGTTAAACAATTTTGTGATGAAATCATAAGAGTTGCAAAACCAGGCGCTAAAATCATGATCACATCAATGATTGATAAAGATGGCAAGAAACTTGGAACAGGCAGGATTAAAATACCTAAAACTTGGTGGAAGCAAAACCTTAAAGGCGCAACTTTAGATAAAATGATAACTATTGGTGAAATACCAGGATGTGAGCACCAAGAAGATAGATATGCCGTTTACCTCACCAAAAAAACTTAAAGTTTATTTATGGCAAAATACTATATTTATATTATTTTTATGTAAAATTTACTGTTCAAGTCTTATTAAATTTGTTATAATTCTTGTCTATAGAGCATTTTATAATTACGTTATA
>CAJQSL010000023.1 GCA_905612315.1 uncultured Francisellaceae bacterium | reverse complement strand
CGAAAGCTTGCCACTGTATGCGCAGAAGCATCCTGCCCTAACTTGAGCGAGTGTTATGCCAAAGGCACAGCAAGTTTTATGATAATGGGAGCAAAATGCACACGGCGCTGCAGCTTTTGTGATGTGTCTCATGGCAAGCCTCTAGCCCTTGATGAAAATGAACCTGAGAATCTTGCACAAACCATTTTAGAGATGGGCTTAAAATATGTAGTTATAACATCTGTTGATCGGGATGATTTGCGTGATGGTGGAGCTTCGCACTTTGCAGCTTGCATAAAAGCTATTCGAGAAAAAGTGCCTAATATAACTATTGAAATTTTAACACCTGATTTTCGTGGCAGAATGGACAAAGCACTTGGGATATTTAAAGATAACCCACCTGATGTGTTTAACCATAATCTTGAAACTGCACCAGAATTATATAAACAAGCTCGACCTGGATCAGATTACAAATGGTCCTTAGATCTTCTTAAAAAATTTAAAGAGCAACACCCAAATATTCCTACAAAATCAGGGTTAATGCTCGGGCTTGGAGAAACTGATGAGCAAGTTATTAAAGTTATGAAAGATCTGCGCGCCCATAATGTGGATATGTTAACTTTGGGGCAATACTTACAGCCAACCAAATATCATATCCCAATTGATAGATATGTAAGTTTAAAAGATTTTCAAAAATTGGGCCAAATAGGTAAAGATTTAGGGTTTACCCATGTTGCATCTGGCCCGAAAGTTAGATCATCCTACCATGCGGATATTCAATTTGAGGATGATTTATTTTAATAAATCAGAAAAATCAATTATAGAGTGAAAATACCTTTGATCAATCAAAGATTCTGTAACACCATTAACATGTACCAAAATTGGCAATACCACCATATTTCTGGGGACTAATATAGCATTTATCTTCTGTTTTACCTGATCAATTACTAAAGTATCTATTGGATTTCTAGAAAACTTTATCTCAAATAAGTAAATGTTTTTATATCTTGTTTGCAACAAGTAGTCTATCTGGCACCCCTTGTTTTTTTCTGTTTTTCGTTGAAAATAGGGGTTGTCATATAAAATATCATGCTGTTGAATATTCAATAAGTTAATCAATAAATTACGATTATTGACTACTAAATTCTCAAACTGCAACCCCATCATAGAGTCCCATCCTGGCAATGATGATGAGAGCGGCAACGTTACTCTACTTTCTTCAATTTTGTCTCGATTTGGTTCTATATATTTAAGGTAAAACCTAAGATAATTATCCTTTAACCTAAACCTACTTATTTTTGATTTTTTCTCTTTAGATATATTCCACTTATAATCTCTCACAATGAACCCAGACTGAACCAAGTTATCCAAATACAAACTAAATCTACCGCTACTTTTATAATCTATATCATTAGCTAAATCCTCATATGTAGATGATCCATTCAGAAGTGCGCCAACTATTTTACGATATAAAATATCTTTATTACCGAATAACTCTTTAAAGATTCGATCATACTCTGAAACCAAAACCCCTCCTGGCATAAAACACTGGCGCAAAATATTTTCATCCGCGCATAATCTTCCTTGAATCTGCTCTAGGTACCACGGAACTCCTCCTGTAACAGATAATACTTTTAAAATTTCATAAGGAGAGCCTCTGAAACCATGTGAATCTAATAAAGAATTAGACTCTATTAATGATAAGGGTTGCAAATTAAAAACCCAAGAAATGCGTCCGTAAAAACCGGTGCTATTTATAATATTCTCATCAATCCAAGTTGAAATAGAACCGCACAATATAAGCATTAACTTATTGTTCTTTTTAAAATAAGTATCCCAAATATCTTTTATTTTAGCCATAAAGTTAGGATCCTTAGACCCCATCCAAGAGACCTCATCTAAAACTATAATAATACGACCAGAGCTTGCCTCCTTATATAACAATAAAAATAACTTACTCCAGTCATCTGCCTTTATTTCTGGAAGACCTGTTGTAATACTAAGTTGTCGCGCGAACTCATCCCTTTGTGACTGTGCTGTCATACTATCATTGGGAGCTAATCCTCGAATCATGAATGTCTTTTTATTTTGTGTAAACTCCTCTATTAGCCTAGTTTTTCCTATTCGTCTACGCCCTTTAATTACAACTAAACTAGCGGTAGCTTTACCTAATAAATCACTTAAAGTACTTAGTTCTGCTGATCTACCCACAAAAACATCTTGCATAACTTATAACCATTTTGTTCGGAACTTTGGATAATTATAACTTTCCCGAACCAAATAGTCAATGGTTTTTTGTTCGGGAATTGTGGTTTTTCACACTTTTCCGAACAAAAACTAGATCATCCTACCATGCGGATATTCAATTTGAGGATGATTTGATAGGATAATTATATCCTATCTCCCCCCACCAAAAGATTGGAACATCCCTGCGCCACCCCCTGCTCCAGTAGCATCATGAAATGCAGCTTGAGCTCCGCCACCACCTGCCGCGGCCTGAGCTGCTTGCACCTGTGCTGAAGCTTGATTAGGAATCATCCCAACTGTAATCTCTCCAGTTTCTCGATTTATTTTATAATAGGTATTAGGCTGACGAAAAAGCTCGGCACCTCTATTAAAATAAATAGCTGTAGACTGAGTTGGCCCCTGATACCCATCTTTATCATCAAAAGTGTTAAATAAAAGCTTCCCAGCGCTTTTATAACTTGTCTGCTCTTGCGGACCTCTTCCTGGAAAGTGAGCAGACAAACTATGTTTTTCGGTATGATCAAAAAATCCTAGGTTCTTAGTAAAATAGTCTCGTGACTTCTTTGTGCCAAAGTTTGATGCGCTCTCACCAAATGCTGCTGAATACGTCATATAAAAAATTCTATTATTAGCTCCTTCATAGCATACAGGCTGTAGCCCTCCTGGATTACCCTCAAACTGTATGCCTCTTCTAAACTGTGGAGGGATTATTGGAACCTCACCACAATTAGCTTCTTTAAGACCTTCTAAATAAGCATCTCGAGCACCTTGATCACTAAATTTTACAACTAACTCACCATTTTTTGCTTTATAAATTATTACATGATCTTGTGCTACTAAATCAGTACTTGCTACTATTTCATCCACTTTAACATCTGGATATAACTCAGTAATAAACTCTTTAAAAGCACTACTTTGAGATACCCCTTCTTCACCCTCACAAGTTAAAAGAGCACAAATAGCTATAAGGTGTGGCTTAATGGCTTCAAGGTATTGGGGGATCTGAGCCTTAGTAATAGATTCCTGACCTTCAAATAAATCTGCTCGCTTACATTTAAAATTATATGATCCATCGGCACTACAAGATAAAGCCATAAGAACATCTGCTAGTAAATAAATTTGACCTTCATTTAAGTAAACCAAATTATCAAAAAACATTATTTCATCAAAACACGATTGTAGCTTTTCACGCGCAGATATAACTTGCGCAGGCGTTAACTGAGACATATTCACTCCTAATTTTTATTATTATTTTTTCTTTTGCAGTAAAATATTAAATTATTAGTATTAAGGAAAAATTAAGATTTACCAATATATAAAAACCAAATAAAAATACCGACCGCGGTCGTTGCGAGACTACGTCGAAGCAATCTCGTGCGCAGCACGTATCGATTTGTAAAAATCGATGAAATAAATATAAATATTATTTTTATTTGCTAGTTTTATTTAATTCCTTCGCAACTTTATCCAAGATACTATTAACAAACTTCTCTCCCAACTGTGCCCCGAACTCATGTGCTAAATCAACATACTCACTTATCACAACTTTAAAAGGGGTATCCGGACAATACTTTAGCTCATAGCATCCTAACCTTAAAACAGCTAATTCAATTGGATTAACATCAGAAATATCAGCCGGTAATAATTTAATAAAAAGATTATCAAGCTCATCTTTAGTTTGCATAACTCCTTTTACTAAAGTTTCAAACAAATTCCAATCAACATATTTTTGATATGAATTTGCTGTTTTAAATTGAACTTCAAGCTGATCATAAACCCCGCCATTTACTTGCCATTGGTAAATGGCTTGCAAGGCAAACTTACGCCCGCGTCTATAAGCTTTTATTTCATTGATTTGTTTTTTATCAGCTTTCGCATCTTTATCTGACATATATTTTCTCTTTTATTTTAAAACTTGCTCGTTAAATCTATCATCTCTAATAAAGACCTTGTAACTTCAGCACCTTTATTCTCTTGCTTAATTTCAGCTCTTTGCCGCGCTTGCTGAAGGTTATCTGTAGTTAAAACCCCCATAGCAACAGGAACTTGTTCTTTTAGCATTACCTTCATTAAACCTCGAGTGCTTTCTGTGCAAATATAATTATAGTGATCAGTATCACCTTTTATAACTACCCCAAAGGCAATAATACCGGCGTATTTTTTTGATACTGCACACTTTTTAACAATTAATGGTAACTCAAATGCGCCAGGCACTCTAAAGATATCTACTTGGCTCTTATCAAAACCTAAATCTTGTAACTGAGTAAGAGCACCGCCAATCATTTGATCTACAAGATTAGCATTAAAGCGCGCTGCTACTATGGCAATTTTTTTCCCACTTGCTAAAAGATCTTTTATTTTATTTAAATCAAGATTAGGCTCATTCAGCCCTTTTATTAAATCTTCACTCATATTTTATTCCTATATTAATAAGGCAAACCATTTCAATTTATCGATTTTTATAAATCTATACGTGCTTAGCACTGCGCACTAGATTGTTTAAGTGAAGTCTTACAATGGCTGCTATCGGTATTTTGATTTGTTTTGTCTATATGATTTTTCTCTTGGATATTATTTTTAACTTTTTCACCAGATTTTGGATCAATGTAAGATATAATTTCCAAATCAAAACCGTCTAAACCGGCATAACTTATTGGCGCACCAATAACGTCTATCTTATGCAGACCCAGTGCATGCAAGATTCTACTACCAGCACCAGTTTTTTTGAATGCCAAACTAGAACTAATATCATGCTTAGGTTTTAATGCTATGTTATCTAGTTTTCTAATTTTATTTAACAAAGATAAACCCGTGTGAGTTTTATCTAATAAAATAATTACGCCACTGCCTTCTTTTTGCATATAACTCATGACATCATGTAAGTCACAAGATGAAGAACCTTCATATTGCATCGCTAAAATATCAGCTAATGGATCTATATCATGCACCCTAACTGGAATAGGGCTTACGCTCTGATCTAAATTATCACCCTTTTGTAATACACAATGAGTTTGATCTCCAACTAAATCATTAAATATCTTTAGAGTGAAATCTCCGTATCTTGTTTGAACTTTACTATTGTGAACACACTCAAGAGTTTTTTCATTTTGCATTCTATATTTAATTAAATCAGCAACTGTCCCGATTTTAATATTATGCTCTTTAGCAATTTTAAATAAATCATCCTTTCTTGCCATGGTGCCATCTTCATTTAAAATTTCAACTATAGCTCCTGCTGGCTCAAAACCTGCAAGCTGCGCATAATCACAAGCAGATTCAGTGTGCCCTGCTCTAGTTAATACGCCACCATCTTGCGCAATAATCGGGAATATATGCCCAGGTTGATTAATATCAGAAGCGGTTGCATCTTTAGCTACGGCAGCCTTAATAGTGCAAGATCTATCTGCTGCTGATATTCCTGTTGTAACACCAACAGCAGCCTCAATTGAATTCGTAAATTGAGTTCCCAAATCACTTCTGCTTTGGCTCTGATTTTGATTTTTATCAGAAACCATTAAAGTTAGATCTAATTGCTTAGCTCTTTTGGCTGACATCGGCATACAAACTAAACCACGCCCATATTTTGCCATAAAATTTATAGCCTCAGGCGTCACACACTCTGCAGCCATAACAAAATCACCTTCATTTTCTCTACCTGGGTCATCCATTAGGATTATCATTTTTCCTTGTTTGATCTCGCTGATAAGAATTTCTACTGAGTCAAAATGCATAGTTTTTCTCGCAATATTTTAATATTAAATATACAAAGTATCGCAATTATATCAAATAGTATGGTGTGACTCTATTTTATTATAAGTCTAGTCCCGACATAGCCACATCAGTTGCAGTTTCCCGCGCTCTACTCTCCGCTAAAAAGTTTGCCGCTGCCACCGAATCGGGAGAATCACAGTCACGAAGATTTTTAATTAAAGTATCCATTTCTTTTGCTATTTCTTCTTCTGAGAACATCAAAGTCTTACTTATTTCAATGAACTTCTGTGTTATAATAGCAAGGTTTATAGATCCAAGGCATTTTTCTTTCGCTATTTGTATGCAAAAATTTATTTGCTCAATCATTTTATCCCTATCAACTCCACTAATTTTTATAAACTTACAATACCTTTTAAGTAATGGCTTTAACATTGTGTCAATTTTTATATTGGCATCAACAAATTCTCTTGCAGTATACTTCCAGTTCACACTTTCCCAAACCCTAAAAAGACCTTCATCTTCATGAAACTCAGGCCTGCTAGGATTTGATCCAACGATAGGAACCATTTCTTGCCCGCCAGCTAAATATAGTGTTGGGAAATTACATTCTTTATCATAAATACTACAATCTAAAGAATCAGATGTAATACTATTATATGTATCGGTAGTAGGGTTATGTGTAAACTTACCTGCCATACCAATACTTTCATAAAAACGATAAATCTCTAAAATTAATTTTGATTTTTCTTCTCTGGAGGTACCTTCTGGCAAAATAAAATAAATATCTACATCACTAGCTAACTCTGAAAGTTGCGGATTAGTTTCCTTCAGGTGACAAATAGTAATATTATTTCCTTCACAAAATTCTATTAGTTTACAAACATTTTTTTCAATTTCTTTTACTGTAGGCAACTTATAGCGATCATTACCTTTATCTAATATACATTTACATAGGTATTTTATACGTGATTCTTTTCTAGCTAAAACACGTCTTATAGTACTTTGTACCTTTATAGCACTTCTTTTATTTAGTGCTTCTTCTCTTATTGAGAGTTCTAATCTTTTTCTAACTAAAAAGCCTCGGATAATAGGTTGTAAATTTATAGCAACTCTATTCCTTGAGCCTTGCAATGCTATTGCCTTTTGCCGCCCTAAAACACCTCTCATAATGCATTGTATATTTGTGGCACTTCTATTCTTTAGTACTGCTTGCGATGCCACTTCTGCTGCACTGGCTGCCACATCTGCTGCTTGAGCTGCTTGAGACGCCATTTTAGATGCCACTTGAGATGCTAATTTTGCTTTTGCTTTTGCTTTCTGTCGTTGTTTTTTCTGACGATTTTTTATACGTTTTATATCTTTTTTACCAGCAATTTTTCGGCCTAAAAGACCTCTTATAATACGTTGCATGTTTATGGCAGCTCTCTGCTTTACTGCTCCTTCTGCTGCTTTTTTTAATGATTCCCAAAAACCACTATCAGAAAGGTGCATATCGTCTAATCTTCCTTTCGACTTTTCTTCTGCTTCTTGTATGAGTTTTGTTAGCATTTTATTTCTATCATCAATACTCCCTACTTTAGAAAGAATTTCGGAGTGACATCTTTCAATAAATTTAACAAACCTCCCTTCGCTATCACTATCACTATCACTATCACTATCACTATCACTAAAATTATAATCTGCTTCAATAAAAGCATATAAATATAACTTCAAAGCAAACTCTTCATTAGCTTCAAAACTTGCTACTGTGCCATTTTCAGAACTTTCTTCTTCGGCAATAAAACACTTCGCGAAACTTTCATTAAAAACTAATTGATGACCACAACGAAAAGCAAAGTCTAGTAAACTAAAACCTAAACTATCTTCGCCATCTGTCAAATCCCGATCCAACATACGCTTGACATCGTCCACAGACCCACAAGGCAACTTTTTAATATCGTCAAGTGCTTTTTCTTCAGAAGGTAAACAGATGAAATCTTTTAAAATTTCTGGAAATTCAAAGTTTGCATTAAATCTTTCATTTATACTATTTATAAGTACCCATATTTCCTTTACCTTTTCTACACAATTAAGAGGACCATATTCTTCAGACAAAGTACCAATAACTTCTGTAAGCGCAAATTTGGCCATATCAATTTCATCACTACCCTCATCTGAAACTGAAAAAATTTGGCAAAAATTTAATGTATATAACTTTAATGCAATATCCTTGTTTTCTTTAACTAGATCAAAATTAATATCACCTCCATCAGTGTACTCAAAGTATTTTAGAATAATATGACCAAGATCTCCAAAAGCAAAGATACCCTCTAGTGAAGAACATCCTAGCTCAACGCCATTAAATGTTAAATTTTCAAAAGATAAACTGGTAAGTTTATTAAAATCCTCTTCTGTTGGCTGACGATCGCATTGATTAATTTCCAACTCATAAACTTTTTTTTTGGATTCGTATTCTATAAAGGCATTTATTAAATTTAATTCATTTGAATCAATAGCTTGTGCTAAAACTTTATTCAACTTAACTGCTACATCTATTGAAGATATAATAAGGTCTATTTTACTCTCTTTATCACCGCTTTCATCTTTTTTATATTCTTGTATACGT
>CAJQSL010000022.1 GCA_905612315.1 uncultured Francisellaceae bacterium | reverse complement strand
GCTGTGCTGCAGAAGATCCAATAAAAACATGGCCTGGGGATTATCTAATTTTCTAAGCTTTATTAAGCGTTGCTGCCAATTATTTTGTTTTAAAATTTTTATTAATTCAGGATCAAGCTTGTTTTTTTCTTTGTCTATTAAGATATATTTTTTAAGACTCTTATCCCAAATTTTAAGGCCCGTTTTATCTTTAAAATAAAAGCCTTTTTTTAATTTGGTTTTAGCCCCTAAATTACCATTATTTATAAGATCTTTAACCCACTCTGGCAATTGTAATATTTTATATAATGGCTCAGATGAACCTATTTTGCGTGAAGTATTTATAACTTCTTGCATAATATCTAATCCAACTAAATCAGCTGTTCTAAAAGTTGCACTTTTGGGCCGGCCAATTAACTTGCCGGTTAGCTTATCTACAATATTAATTGGAATATCATAATTATCTGCATAATGTAATGCCAAAGCCCAATACCCTATACCTAATCTATTAGCAATAAAATTAGGAGTGTCTTTGGTTTTTACAACATGCTTACCTAATGATAAGACCAAAAATCTCTCACATAAATTTATTAGCTTTTTATCGGTATAACTTGTTGCTATAAGCTCAACTAGGCTTAAATATCTTGGTGGGTTAAAAAAGTGTAATCCTAGAAACCTTGATTTAAGATTTTGCGGCACGCTTTTAACCAAGCTCTCTAAAGATAAACCTGAAGTATTACTAGCTAATATAGTATTAGGATTCTCCTTTAAATATGGTTTTATTTTTTTATAGAGATTTTTTTTAATATCTAAATTTTCAGATACGGCCTCAATAATTAAATCCATATTTTTAAGTAGATTTAAATCATCTTCAAAATTTGCAGGTTTTATTAGATTTATATTTGAATTGCTGGTTAAGACTTTAGGATTAGCTTTTAATAAATTATCTAAAGCTATTTTAACTCTTTTGTTAGGATCTGCTTTTGTATGCTTTAAATCGTATAAAACGCATGAAAAACCTGCATTAGCACATTCTGCAGCAATTTGAGCCCCCATGCTACCTGCACCTAAAATAGCGATAGATTTAATTTCCATCACACCTCACCTTTTATATTTATAATAAAAGCATCATATTTTTATAATAGCAGCATATAGACAAAACATTTAAAAATAAATCCCCATGCCTTCTGGCCGGTTAGTCATTAGATAAAATACAAACATCAAACTAATAAAAGCTGGTATCCCAAGAAGCCACCAGGCTTTAAAGTATTTGTGATATAATTTTGGCAAATGCGTGTTTTTATTAAAAGCATCTTTTGCTAGGTCTCTACATCTAATCTGTAGCCAAACAACGATAAACCAGCAAATCCCTGCGATTAAATATCCAATAACTGAACCTACAACCCAAAAACTAAACAATGGGTATTTGTATAAATACACCATGGCAAAACCTGTAATTGGCTGGATGATACCACTTATCCCAGTGAACCAAAAATCAACAAAAACTACTTGAGCAGTGGCTTTGGCTATAAGTTCTACATCCTTTTGAAAATTAACTAATAGCATATAAATGGCTGTACCCAAGCCGGTACCGAATAATACTATGCTTGATATAACATGAATTATTTTAAGCCAGTTGTAATCTGCGGTTATATTTATCATTCTAAATTAGCCTTTATTATATTTCTTATTTTCTAAAGCTAGCATAACCCAAGTTGCAAATAATAATGGTATATTTTTAGAGATAGACCCAAATGGATCTAACCATAAATTAGGTAATTTAATCGAAATAATAAGAGTATAGGCAATTATTAATATAGATTGAATAATAACCACTAATCTCAATTTATAATTAAACCAAGTGGCTAAACCTAATATAATATCTAAAGCACAACTTCCATAAAGAATATATGCTTGATAATTAGAAGATACTCCAACTATTTTTAATAACTTTTCACTATGGGCCAACGGAATAAAAAAAGCACAAACAACTCCAGTGAACACCCATAAAAAACCTATAGAGAGTCTCAGAAGTAAGTTTAATTTATTAGATCTGTTAGATCTGTTTAATTTTTTTACCATAAAATTAGCCCCTTAAAATTAGCTCGCAGAACTAAAAAACAAAAGTAGATTTCATTACAGCATCATGAACGATCAATGCGATAAATATTAATATCAAAATGTTATTTAGCGTGAAAAGCTTTTTATATCTAAAATTTATATCATCTGTTTTATTTGAAGATTTCGAAGATTTCGAAGATTTTGATAAATCACCTAAAGCCACATAATTCTTCTGCTTAATCCAAATATTTGCGCAAATCAATAAAAACACACAAGTTAATAATACGTATGCCGCCTCAATCCAATGAGTAGAATATGTATAATGGTGTGAAGCAACCAAGTCCGTACCAGATGCAAACTGCACAAAAATCATCAAACAGGCGATTATATCCATCAAAAAAGAAAATTTTAGCGAGTATTTAAATAGCTTTGGCTGGTTTGATCTTGCACTTAGGCTTACATAAAGATAACCTGCCAGATTAGCTCCAGTTAAGGTTACTCCGCAAAATAAATGTAAAAACTTAGCAATATCCATATTTTTTAAGTCCTACTCGAAAATAATGGGGTTATTATAACATTTTTTGATAGAAAAGTCTATTTTATGGGGTTGCAGCTGCAGCTGCATCTGTGTTACAAATCAACAAGTATTTGGGTTTTCTCTTAGCATACGATAAAACTCTTTTTTTGGTTTGTTAATGTGATTTACGAAGAAAATTAACCTTAAAAGCTCAGAAGAAAATTAACCTTAAAAGCTCAAATAACCCCCAGACGCCGTCTTTGCGAGACTACGTCGAAGCAACCTCGGGTGGAGTGCGTTAGCACGGACCCCGAACAGCTTAGCAGGGATATTTGTGACCTTGAGTAAAACCAGAAATTAAATATTGATATTATGTAATAACCTTGCCATCTGCAATTGCTTCCGTGCTTCGTGCTTCGCACTGCGCACGAGATTGCTTCGCCGTTGTCTCGCAACGACAGCGGTGGTGTAGCCCCTTCCCATGTGGGGTAAGACTGCCCTCGGAAAGCTCTTTCCCTTTGAGGAAAGGTTGAGATGAGCGGATCCAAACTTTTCATTAGTAAAAAATTAATATTTGCATGAAAGTATAACTATGCAAAAATATGCATATAAATAAAAAAACACAAATAAAAAATGAGGAGAATGCAACTTGTCTTACCAATACAAAACAAAATTATCTTATGAAGACCTAAAAGAGGTATATGCAAAATATATCGGGATAAAATCTAGTTGCTTTTATGATGATTCAGGTTATGAGTTTTCTAAAGAAGTTGATGCTTTATATGTAGAACTTAGAGCAAAAAAATGGGATGCAGCTAAAGTTAGCGATGACTTATTTAAAGAAGTATTATCCTTTGATGTAATAACAGGTCAATATGATTTTGAATACATTCCACCAGAACCTCGCTGCGATGATTCAATTAAGCTTGAAGAACTAGTTGCCAAAAAAGAAAAAGAGCATTATGAAAACAATCCATGTAATGCCCTAACCTTCTTTGCAGTAGCTGCTGTTGGCATTGCATTATCAATGTCTATGTAAGCTAAACAAAAAAGCCCTAAAACTGTCGTTGCGAGCGAAACTAATGTTTCGCGCGGCAATCCCCTACAATATCAGTTTCAGGAAGGAGATTGCCACACTCGCTAACGCTCGCTCGCAACGACTGCTTTTTTTGTAGTTGCGAGGAGGTTAAGCCGAGGCGGCAACGACTCAGTTGATCTTTTAAGTAAATATCAAATCTAATATGTACTAATAAAAGCTTAAACTAAACCTCAAACTGAGTAGAAGTATCTGAATCACTAGCATTAGTTGTAGTCTCAGAAAAACCACCAGTAAATAAAGTTTTGCGTAGATCACTAACTTTACTACCAGTATTTGACTGATGCTCTTTTAATTTTGGCTCTTCAGGAGACTGAATAGACTGGCTATAAAAATGCATCCCATCTTTTTTAAGACCTTTTGATGCTTTTGCCATGCTATCTTCATTTACATGATGCCCAGCTAATGTGATAAATTGATATTTATACCCAACACGAGCCATTTCAACCTGGAAGTCATGAAGGTGTTTTTCCCAATCACTACCAAATTGATCTTTGAAATTTTTCTCCCAGTTAAAAGATGGAGACATATTGTAAGACATTATCTGATCAGGGAATACTTCATGCACAGCTTGAGCAATTTCACGCGCTTGCTCAAAATCAGGTGTAGATGTTTCAATCCATAAGATATCAGCATATGGCGCTGAGTCAATACATCTTGCTTTTGCAATTTCAGTGCCCTTACGTACGCGATAAAGCTCTTGCACCTGATGAGTTGCACCATGAATATCACTCATTGGACGCTGAGTTTTAACGTAATCATGATTTAGCAATTCAGCTAAAATCATATTAACCATTTTATTATGTTCACTCATACCAAGGCCATTAGCAAAAGAAGCTAATAATTTTTGTCTAAGAGCATTATCAGTTGTAGCTTTAAACTGATCTATTGAGCTTTTAGCAGCTGAGCTTAGCTCACCGTCATAAACTAATACTTTACCAGATGCATCAACCTGCTCTTGTTGTACCCAGCCCATCTCTAATAATTTTTGCCAATGGGATGCATCTATGCCAGATAATGTTCTATCTTGTAAGAATTTAGCTTTATCAACTTGTGGGATTAAGAATGGCTCATCACGTGAGTCTTGGAATCCAGTTAATAATTCAGCACCTAAAGAGTCAGTTCTAGATATAGTTACTAATGGAACTTTAGCCAAATCAGAAGCTAATCTTATAGCCATTAGGTTATCTATATGAGTCGCTGTTGGAACAATGCTCTTTCCACCCATATGCCCACATTTTTTATTATCAGAACTTTGATCTTCTAAGTGAACTGCAGAACCACCAGCTTCAATAATTCCGTGAACCATCTCCATTAAACGTAAGCCTGAATATGACTCAACATCAATAATAAGAGGAATGTCATAATCTACATCAGCTGGCACATGGTCATTTTCATTTACTTCACGAATAATCTGCGCATCTTCTAAAGTTCTGCGTAGGTTTTTAGTCCACTTACCGGCTTGATCATATGGCCATAAGCTTAAATCAGGTCTTTTGCCTGTAGCATTTGTTCCTGCAGATGATATTGTCCAACCACTTACGTACCCTGCTTCAACGCCTTGCTCAACCATTTGACGCAATTGATCAGGATTATTAACACCCCAAGTGAATAAATAATCATCAGAATTCAAGTCCATCGCACTTAATCTGTTCCAAAACTTATTTGATGTACGAGTCGCAGTTTCATAAGTTTTTGGTAAAGATGAAGTTAGAGGTAAAATCTGCTCAGCGGTGTATGGTCTTGGCATAGGCTTTGAAACTACTTTACCATTGTCCCCTTTAACATTTACGCTAAATCTATCAGAGCTCATAAAATCAGATAATGATTTTAGTCTATCTTCTTTTGATGCAGCAGATGTTGAAAATGAACTAGCTCCATTTTTAATCCAAGGCTGTGCTTGCAGTGTTTTAAAGAAATTACTGGAAAATGCACGATTAAGTGTCGACATAAATCACTCCTAAATATTATTATTGTTTTTATAAGGCATATCGCAGTTGATTCTAAGTCAGAGATAATTTATTGTCTAGTATTATTGGTATCAGAATTAATATGAAAATAAATGAGAATAATAAGATGAAAATCAAAAACACCAAAAATTCTTATGGCAGCATTGCCAAAATTCTTCACTGGCTAATAGCAATTTCTATAATTTTTATGCTTTTTTTGGGTTTTTTTATGAGTGGTAGAACCTTGTATACTGTGCATAAATCCCTTGGAATAACTATCTTAATTATTATGATTTTAAGAGTGCTATGGAAGCTGACAAACTCTATTCCAAAGTTACCTAAAAACACACCAAAATGGGAAAATATTGCAGTTAAACTAACTCACTTAAGCCTATATTTGCTTGCATTTATCATGCCATTTTCTGGCTGGCTTATGTCTACCGCAAGTAATAATGCACCTGATTTTTGGTGGTGGTTTAAATGGTCTCTTCCTGGTATATCAACTAATCATCACTTGGCAGATTTTGCACATGCTCTACATAACATCCTTGCTTGGGTAATTATTGGATTTGTTTGCTTACATATTCTAGCAGCCTTAAAACATCATTTTATTAATAAAGATGATGTTTTAAGGCGCATGTTATAAAACTTTTAAAAACCCACCACGCGCGGACCCCGAATAAACTCGCAAGTATTAAAAGCCCACCGCGCGCTGTCGTTGCGAACGAAGCGTAGCTTCGTGTGGCAATCTCCCTAAGAGAATGTAAAACTTACGAAGGTTAAAAGCCCATCCCTATATTTAACTTATCCGTAGTATATTCTTCCCAACTCTTTCCTTCAGGCTTATTAAACACAACTGCTGTTTCGGGATTCGGAGTAGTATTTATAGCTAATGGATTTGGCACGAAAACTTTACCATAACCATCATCCATAATATCATCAAGATTAGATAAACCATCTGAAACAGGTGACTCTACCTCACTAGCCGACTTTTTCTTATTTTCATCTATCAAGTGCGCTACGGTTAACATAATTTTCGCGCTCTCACCGATATATGAGAAAAATGACTGAAAAGCTTTGGAGTAAACCCCATCACATTTGCCAACAAGCTCTCCATATTTTTGCTCTTGCACATTTACATCAGTTTCATCACAAATAGCTTGTAACTCAAGTAATAAAGCTTTTTTGTGTGTTCTTCTAGATGATGCATTAGAGACTTTATCTTTAAACCTACCCCAGCACCCAGAAGAACTCTCACCTTGCGCCCTAATTCTTTCAATCTTAGATGTAATTAATTTAGATATATCACTCTTTTCTAGATTAGAATGACTATTTTCAAGAAATGCTGCGATATCTAAATATTTGGTAGATCCAGCACCTTGAGATTTAAAACAGCTATACATCGTATATGCCATGTTAAAAGCAATAGCAGCAACCGTAATAGCAGCTATAGAAACACCCAAAGCGCCCGCAACAGGGTTTAACATTAAAAATCCAATTGAAGCAACTATGACCGCTAATAAAATAGCATCTTTAATATGTAAGTTTCGCTCGGCTAGATACTGCTGCTCTAAAGCTGTGCCCTTTAACTTATTAACTTTACTATTAAGCCAACCTGCTAAAACCAAATGGTAAGCAGATACCAGCCCTAATGCGACTATAAACAAGATAGGAGCTGCAGCTGCAAAAGCAACAGGGGCTACCGTCCCGCCAACTACAGCTGCAACAATCATTGAAACTTTAAAAAAATCTACAACCAATCTTGATGTAACCTGCCAGTTTCTGTTTTTAGCTTTAGCAAAATAATATCCACTCACACCCAAAATAACTAACTCAGACACCCCTAAAAATGGAAATATAAAATAATGCAATGAGCTATGGTTCAAAAAATTAACCAAATTTTGTGAAGTATAAAGGGCGAATAAACCAACTAATACCGCCCCTTGCGATAAGACATCCGTAAGTAATAGTTTTTTAACAAAACTTTGCTCTTTTAAATCTTTTTCTAAGGTAGCGTTTGATCTAGCGCCTTCAGGAATTAAAGTTTGTTGAATTTGTAAATTATCATTAGCATCAACAGCAGACATGGTTATCTCCTCGAATTATTATTAATTTTATTATTTAGAATAGCAGAGATAATAAAGTAAAATAAAAAGATAAACTAGAGAAAATTTAAGATATATCTGATGTGAAATGGTGGGTGCTGAGGGGATCGAACCCCCGACCTGCGCCTTGTAAGGGCGATGCTCTACCAGCTGAGCTAAGCACCCACATCAGATACAGGAGACATTATACTTATGCGCTCTAAAATTTCAAGCGCTATAAGCAAAAATACATAAAAAAATTAACCATATGCTCTAGAATTTAAATAATCTACCCAAACAGCCTCCATGCGTTTTGGGGAGACTTTAATTCTACTCCCCAAAGATTGCGCAAAAATTGAGATCCTATATTCTTCAACTAGCCATCTATATTTCATTAAGGCTATATAACTTTGATCATGCGCTGATATGTTTTCTGGTTTTTGTTCAAACTCTTTACAAAACCTTACCCAATAATCACTTAATAACATAAAAGCTTGTTGAGATTTAAGTGGATTAACACTTGCGCTATCACACCTTTTATTCATACCTTGTAAATAAATATTATATCGATTTAAATTATCAATATTATTAATATCTAAAAAGCCAGATCCAAAAAGATAAGATAATTGAGATTCTAAATCCTTTATTTGAGTATCTCCCAATTGTTTTTTAGATTTTGATATTTGAGTTATAACTTCTCGTTGCTTCTCCCCCCAGCTAAAAAATATTAAAAACCATTCTTTAAAAGCTTTTTCAATTTCAGCTTCAGGCTTTAATAAATTTATAAAATCCTCTTTAGATTTTATATTTAAATTTTTAATATTTGCTAAACAGGTTATATCCGATATAAATTTTGTAAAATCAGAAAAGAAACTCGCAAAATCACTAAATCCTAAATTTACTAGATATAATTTAATTTTTTGCAAATCTTTAAAATTTCTTTTTAAGAAGTTAAATGTGCTTTTATAATGAAGATTACATAAAACACTTAAACCTTCTTGCATTTGTAATTTTTGCAAATTTTCACTATTAACCCATGCTAAAGACACTTTATCCTTTGTAGGATTAACTATTAACGTTGGATATTGCTTTACCAATACTCCTTGTAAACTAGATGCTTTAGGCTCTGGCAAAACATCCCACTCCCAGCTATCAACCCAAATAGCATCTGTGTCATCTATAGTTTGAATAATCTGTTTTGGCGCATCCTGACTAAAGCTTGAAAAATCTCGGCTTGATGATATAACATCTTTGTTATTATCAACTAGAACATAGCGCATTAATAAATGTTTGGGGATATCATCTTCTAAACCCATCCAGTCACTTGCTTGAAAATTATAGCCTGTTAGCCTCGCTAAAGATTGCGCTAAAAATTGAGTTAAACTTATTTTTGCAGGAACTTTCTCATCATCTTGGGCGAGCTCAAATATGGCTTTGGCATAATCTGGCACTGGAACACATAATTTTCGTTTAGCTTTTGGTAAAGCTTTAATCATTGCAATTATTTTATCATGCCGCAAAGAGCCTATTAACCACCCTGCGGAAGTTGTATCTACTGTATTTAATAAACTAACTGGTACTTCAACGCTTATCCCATCAGCTTCATTCCCAGGCTCAAAATGATAACTCAAATTAAAAGTATTATCCCCAAGTAAGATTGAATCAGGGTACTCGCATGAGTCAACTAATTTGACTCGATCATCCTGCTCTTTGGCAAAGTCTTCTAATTGCTCTTTAGAATAAATAAGCTTTGCTTTATCATCCTTTGATAAAGATTTAAGCCATTTTTTTAAACTTGCGCCACTTACTATATGTTTAGGCAAAACTTTATCATAATGATCAAATAAAATTTCAGGATCTACTAATAAATCCTTCACTCTAATTTTATCTTCAATAGCTTCGATATCACTTAATAAGCTCTTATTTTTTATAAAAAATTCATCTTGTAGATTAATCATCCCTTCAATTAAGCCATCACGAATTAATATCTCGCGCGCAATCTCAGAATTTATATTGCCATACGCAACCTTTTGATCAACCACTAAATCTAGGCCATATAAATTTATGCGCATCTTGGCAAAGGCTTGCTCTTTTTTCTTGCCCCACACAGGCTCGCTATAATTTTTCTTCACCAAATGATTCGCAACTTTAACCATCCACTCAGGCTCAATTTTTGCATTTAAATCAAAATATACTTTCGTAGTCTCACGAATATAAGCTGACATCACCCACTTTGGTGACGATTTAAATAAACCAGACCCTGGAAACAAATAACCTTTTCTTGACCTAGTTCCTAGATAAACGCCCTTTTCATCAAATCTTGCAACATGAGATATAAAGCCTGTAAGTAGTGATAGATGCAGCTTCTCATAAACTGGGTCAAGCTTGTTATCTTTATTATTTTCTTTATTCTCAGATATATTTATTTCTCGATCTAAAAATTTTGAATTGGATACCAAATTTAGGTTTTTTACAACTTGATTTAATTGCTGATAAATCGCCTGCCATTGTTTTATCTTTAAGATCGATAAAAACTTTTGCTGACACATTTTTCTAAATTGATTTAATGATAAAGCTTGTTGTCTATCAGTAATATGCTGCCATAATTTTAAAATGCTCACAAAATCGGATCTTAAATCTAAATAGGCTTTATGTGCTTCATCCGATTTTTGCTTTGCATCAAAAGGCCTAATCCTTGGGTCTTGCGAGCTTAAAAAACTTGTGATAACTAAAACTTCTGGCACACAATGATTCTCAATAGATGCTAAAATCATCCTGGCTAATCTTGGATCAACCGGGAATTTTGCCATGTTTTTACCAATTTCAGTGAGCTTGAAAATTTTCTTATCTTTATTTTTAAACAAAGGTGCGCTTGTTATAGCCTGTAATTCTGTTAAAAGCTGATATCCATCTTTAATAAATCTTGCATCGGGGTTTTCGATAAAGGCAAAATCATTTATATCTCCAAGTTTATAGGCGATCATCAATAAAATTACGCTTGCTAAATTCGTGCGACAAATCTCAGGCTCAAGCTGCAATGGTCTTGATTCAAAATCATCTTCAGCATATAACCTTATACAAATACCAGGTGCGATCCTCCCGCATCTCCCAGCGCGCTGTTTAGCACTTGCCTGAGATATATTCTCAATTGGTAGATGCTGCATTTTAGATCTAAAAGAATATCTACTTACTCGCGCCAAGCCGGAGTCTATAACATAATAAATCCTTGGCACGGTAACTGAAGTTTCTGCAACATTTGTACTTAAAATTACTCTTCTTGCTTTACCTGGGTGAAAAACTTCTCTTTGGTCTTTATTAGATAATCTTCCATATAATTTTAAAACCTGCATATTAGGGATCATCATTTTGGATAATTTATATCCAATGTCATGTATTTCTTTTTCTGTACTTAAAAATACTAAAATATCCCCATACTTTTTTGACCATAAATTTTCTACTGAATCAATTATGGCATCAGATAAGCTTTCACTTTCAGCTACAGGCTCATACTTTATTTCAACAGGATAAGTTCTACCTGATATATTTAAAATTGGAGCATTATTAAAATGCTTGGAGAACTCATCTACATCAATAGTCGCCGAAGTTATGATTAATTTTAAATCAGGGCGCTTAGGCAAAATCTGCTTGAGATATCCTAATAAAAAATCAATATTTAAACTTCGCTCATGAGCTTCATCGATAATCAAAGTATGATATTTGGATAACAATTTATCTGTTTGTATTTCGGCTAATAAAACCCCATCGGTCATAAGCTTTATCTTGGTTTGCTTTGATATTTTTTGCGAAAACCTAATTTGATACCCGATATAATCCCCAACTGGGCACTCGCACTCTTCACTTATTCTCTCAGCTAAACTTACCGCCGCCACCCGCCGCGGCTGAGTGTGGCCTATTATTCCAGGGGTATCTTCTCTTATCTTGGCACAAATTTTAGGTAACTGAGTGGATTTACCTGAGCCTGTTTCCCCTGCAATTATTACAACTTGAGACTTTTTTAATAAATCTTTTATATCTTTTATCGCTGAAGATATGGGTAAGTCACTTTTGGGGGTAAGGTTTGGCATCTTTAAAATAATTTTATAAATTTGATTTTTATATGTTAAGTATAATCAATCTATTGAGATATAGCCCGAGTGGGAAAAATAACTTTTTTATTTTTCTTAATAAAACCTTAATGTTTATACAATAGAATTACGCATGTTCAATTGTTATAATATTTTAAATAAATTAAAAGAGGAAAATTAATATGCCTGGAAAGAAAAAGAAAAGAGCAGAAGAAAGAAAAGCTAAAGAAGAATCAGCAGCAGCATCAGTAGCAGCAGCAGCAGCAGAAGCAGCAGCAGCAGCAGCATCAGAAGGCGGAGCTGGAGCAGCTGGAGGTGGAGCAGCAGCTGCAATGCCTAAACAGTTAATAACAGGTATTGATGTAAGAAAGGCTCTACGTATCTCTCAAAGTAATCTTCAAAAACAGAGTCAAGATTTTAGAAAACTTATAGAACTGGGCAAGGACTGTGGTGCTATACCTAAGGATTATGAATCCAAATTCTAAATATTAACTAGCACCAATAACTTTTCAGATAACCCCGTTTTTATCGAATCTTGAAAAGACTTAACCCCATTGGTGCTAGTTAAATCTACTATAAATTCAATATCTTTATTTTGATCTTTATTTTTATCATAAGATTCAAGCGCACTCACCCACTCTTTAAAATATTGCAAAACGCACGTAAATAACACTTCGGTAGGATTTTATTGTGGTTTTTTGCATATTAAAATATATAAGTTGACGTTTTGCGCAAAATAATACATAATAATGTCACGTTATGAGATATTGGCGCGTAGCCGACCAGAGCCCGATTCAGTGTTAGTAGACAGTACGAGGGTGCTGATGGAAGTTCGTATCGGTATTGTGAACCAATGAGCGACACGGCTATGATGACCCACCGGGGCATTAACCGCATAAGGAGGATGTATTATGGCAAACGTAACCAGTGCGGCATCCGATGAATTACCATGGACGACGGAGGAGCTGCGCGCCAGACACTCTACGATATCCGGTACGTCGGAAGCTGCGTGCAAGACCACCGTGCAGTTGGCTGGCGGGTCGGACCCGGGACAGCAGCACCCTCGCTATGATGCGCGATCCGAGCTAGCGCTTATAGTTGAGTGTATAAGAATAAACGACCCTGGTCTGGCCGATGATAAGGACTACGTGTGCCAACGGTATGAGACCATACTGGGGGCCATCCAAAATCATATAGACAAAGCCGGGGAAGACGGCAGCACCGCCGCCACTCTAAGGCTTGACTGGTTGAACCGGATTAAGTACAAAGTAGCCGGAGAGCAAGGGCGCTATAATAACGGGGCCGGCACGATACAGGTGGGCTTGG
>CAJQSL010000021.1 GCA_905612315.1 uncultured Francisellaceae bacterium | reverse complement strand
TTATAAAAAGCTATGGTCGGGTTCCCCATTTGCGCCAATTTTTGTAACTTGTGATGCTCTAGTTATTCATAGAGATTCTTTATTATTAATTCAGAGAAAGCATTTTCCAGGGGAGGGTTTAAGTGCAATGCCTGGAGGTTTTATCGAAGCTGATGAGAAAATTATTGATGGTATAATTCGAGAGTTATATGAAGAAACTAAAATAGATGTGCCAAAAGATGAGCTTTTAAATGCTTTACAAGAAGTTAAAGTATTTGATGATCCTAAAAGATCAACTAGAGGTAGAATAATAACTCATGTGGGTTTATTTGTTCTAGATAGATCTGATGCACCATTTATTAAAGGCTCGGATGATGCCGAATCTGCTAGTTGGATATTAATTAGTGATTTTCTAAAGCAATCGGAGCAGGTTTTTTCAGATCATTATCAAATTATTAGCTGGTTTCTTAGGAATTATAATCTGTTAGATAGTTAATTGGATTTAGATTTGTTTTTTCACATTGAAAGCTAGCTAAGATATTTCTCACTCTGATCAATTTATTTTCTTTTAAAGATTGTTTTGTGGCTAGTTGGATCGCAATAAGCTCAAGCTTTTTATTTAGTGAGGTATTTTGCTTAACCTCTTTGTCTTGTTTCGAGTTATTAATAAGATTAATAAACTCTTCTAAGTGCTTGTTTTGGGCTTGTGGATAAAAGGATATGTGGGGTGTTGTAGGCTCTAATGGGTAAATTGTATCATTGGTGTGTATTTCAATAAGTGGGTTTGAGTTAGGTTTATCTTGATCTTTATTTGTTATAGTTAGTTCTATATTACATAAACATAGATTCTTTAAGGTTAATTGGATAAACAAAGTTTTAGGAGTTCGTTTTGCATATACTTCTTTAATTTGGGAGTTGCTAAGCCACTGAGCAAGATCAATATCATAAAGATTATCTTGCTGCCAGTAGTTGGTATGGCTGCTTATTTTGTGAGATATCCTAATTAGTGATGGAGTATAATCCAAAGAATCCACAAGAGTTTGATGAGGAGAGTGAATTTTAGTATTAAGTGCGATATAAAATGGGATATTAGCATGCTCTACCATGCATTTTGTTTGATATAGATATTCTAGTTTGTTGCTTATTGATGGCAAGCAGAATACAGCTTTTTTATATAGGCAGGCTAGTTTTATTATTTGGTCATGGTTATTTAATCTAGTGTCTAATATTATGGCCCCAATTTTTGGGTCATGCATGATGTCATTAATTGATTTTAATGTTATAGAATATTTTTCATACCATTTTGGATCGGTTAATTTATCTGCTGCTTGGTCAGGTTGGCATATATATTTTAAATTAAGATTTTCTCCAGATTTTATACCAGAATCTATAATAGTTTTAGCATATGATCTTGAGAGTAGTGAGTCGCCTATTAATGCAAATGTCAAAAATTTATTTTTTTTCATGATGATGCAGGAATTATTTTGTTTATATTATCTGCATTATAGTTGGTTTTTTAGATTAGATAGATATTATATAGATATTATATAGATATTAAAAAGGCCTAACAACAGCAAGAATTACTATTAATATTAGCAATACTGTTGGTACTTCATTAAAAATTCTATAATATTTATGGCTAAGCTTATTATCACCAGATTTAAATGTTGCCAAGTAATATCCGCATATCACATGATATATAATAAGAAGAAAAACAAGAAACAGCTTGATTCTAAGCCATATCACATGAGTAGGCTGGGAGCTTAAGTAATCTCCCATAAGCATAAACCCGGTAACTAAAGTGACAAGCATTGCTGGGGTCATAATGTAAAAGAACAGGCGCTGTTCCATTATTTTGAATTGATTAGATAAAATACTTTGGTTGTTTTTTTCAGACATTGCATGATAAACAAATAATCTTGGTAGATAAAATAATCCTGCAAACCAGCATACAAAGCCAATAATGTGAATAGATACCATCCAGCTCATATTTTTAAGCCCCTTTTTAATTTCATATATCATATATTATGATATATGCTTGATATACAGGCAAAGCAAAATACCGATTGCTGTCGTGGCTGACTATGTCGAAGCAATCTCGTGCGCAGCACGTATCGATTTTTTAAAATCGATTAATTGAACATTATTACAAAGGCATAGCAAAATCGCAAGGTGTGATTTTTATGTCTAAGGAGATATTAAATGCAAAATGATATTAGGGTTAATTATTTTTTTAGAGTAGGGTTTTTATTAGCTTTAATAATAGCTTTATTAGCAATTTCAGGTTCTTTTTATTTTGAAGAAAAACTGCATTTGATGCCATGTCCTATGTGTATTGGGCAACGTATTAGCATGATGGGCACAGCTGTATTTATGTTTCTAGCTGTAATTATAGTTTTATGCATCAGAAGAGATAAAAAGATTAAAGGGGTTGCTAAAAAATTAACTGGTTTTTTTGTTTTTTTAGCATGGATTTGTGTCTGTATTGGGTTATATATCGCAATTAGCCAAGTTTATTTACAATCTCTACCTCCAGGAAAGGCTCCTGCTTGCGGGCCAGGGTTAAATTATTTAATTAAGGTTTTGCCATGGCAAAAAGTTATGGCAGTTATTTTTCATGGTTCTGGTGAATGTGCCAAGGTTAATTGGCGCTTTTTGGGGTTAAGCATAGCAGCGTGGTCGGCGATCACATTTGTTATAACATGGATTATTATTGTGGTTAGCTTTATCTCATTTTGGCGTGATAAATAGGCTTTAACCTAAGTATTTAAGGATAAAAAATCAAAAAAAGCTTGTATCATATTACTCTTTATAGATAAATCACACATTTTTTTAGCTTTCTTAAGGTTTCCTTAATGTTCGCACGTTATTGTAATAATATGTGGTATTATTTTTGTTAATAGTTTTTATATAAAACTAAGTTAGTTTTGGATTATATGAACTTTTGATAAAAGGATTTTTGGTAAGGAAGGTGTGATATGAGTAGAGTTGGGTATCAAAGGGTTCCTCTGGGTGATTCTAGTGCAGCCGCTACAGATCTTACTTCTTGGGATAAATTTAACTTTATATTTCGTGACAGAGTTAACGGTGTTTATGATGCGGCTGATAGCAATGCTCTATCTGATTTCAAAAAAGAGTTATATTTGATAAATCCATATTTTTTTGAAAAATATCAGTGTGATATCCCAGAAGTACTTGGCGGCGAAGATTCTGGCGAAGATTCTGGCGAAGATGCTGACAAAAAAGTCATAAAAAGCAAAATAAATAAAATCACTGAAATATTTTTAAATGTTCAACATAGATATTTATATGAGTGCCGTCAAAATGAGCAAGCGCCTAATGCTCAAGCAATAAAGCATTTTAAGAAGAAATGTCATATTTTAATTAGAGAGTTGGCTGAAAAATTAGGTAAAGATGACTTGGTTTTGAAATTATTTAAAGAAGATAATGGTATTTATACTACAAAACCATGCAAAAAGAGGGAGTTATGTTCTCAGGGCGTACATAAAAGAATAGCTAGAAAAAAGAAACTTAAAAAACGCAGTAAGTGTCTTGCATTTTTAACAGGTTTTGGTGAAGGGGTTGTGGCTGGAGTTGCAGCATATCTTATTTTGCCAGTTCATTTAAAGTTTCTTGCCTTATTGCCAGGCATGGGAGGCGTATATTCCAATTATGATACATTAAAAGGCGA
>CAJQSL010000020.1 GCA_905612315.1 uncultured Francisellaceae bacterium | reverse complement strand
AATTACATGATTTTCTTTGCTCGATAACTTCAAACCCATTCTTCTTTAATATATGTCTTAAGCCAAAAGATGAATACCGCGCATAATCATAAGGTTGTTCATGTTCATCCCAAGCAAACGGAACTGCCATTAAAAAAATACCTCCTTTTTTCATGACTCTATTTATTTCTTGTAAAAAACAATCTGGGTTAAACACATGTTCAAAGACCTGGCTAGAAAAAGCAGAATCAAAAGTTTCAGACTCAAATGGCATAACTTCACCATCATAAAAAAAATCAGCATTTTTTAATTTTCTATTACCAGGAGAATCAATTTCAAGACCAATATATTCATCACAAAAACATAATTTTTTATATGGCTTCTGGCCACAGCCAATATCTAAAACCTTTCCCGACAAATTGGGAAGAAGTGCAGAAATATTCTTATACAGCCCCTTTCTTTCAAAGTAAAATGGATTCATAAAGACCCCAATAAAACCTGGATTAAACGCTTCTTTTCTATATATTGTTTTTTTTATATTTCTTAATTTACGAATAAATTTGAAAATCATCACCACCACCACCTTATTTTTAATTTAATCATAAAGATTTCTGAAAAATGAAACCTTTTCCCTATATTAAGCTTTTAGTATCAAACTATCTAATTTACTCACGACTATCTCACTAAAACATTTCAAATAAAACTCCACAGTTATTCTTAGGCCTGCGTAAAAATCAGTTGACTTCTGCCACCTCAAATCTTTTCTAATTTTACCACTATCAACAGAGTATCTATAATCATGACCTTTTCTATCCTCAACAAAAGAAATAAGTCTATCATGTGGAGCACCCTCAGGCTTAAGATCATCCATAATCTTGCAAATATTTCTAACCAAAGTGATATTATCAATCTCATTATTTCCACCGATATTATAAACTTCTCCCAATACACCATTAGTTAAAACTAGCCAAATAGCATCACAATGGTCTTCTACATATAGCCAATCTCTTATATTTAAACCATCGCCGTAAATAGGAATAGGTTTTTGCTCTACACAACTTTTTATAATTACTGGAATAAACTTTTCAATATGCTGATATGACCCATAATTATTGGAACAATTAGAGGTTACAACTGGTAATTTATAGGTATGATGAAAAGCTCTTACAATATGATCAGATCCAGCCTTAGATGCTGAATATGGTGAGTTAGGCTCATAAGCTTTAGTTTCCGTAAAAGCAGGATCATCTTTTTCTAAACTGCCATACACTTCATCTGTTGAGATATGATAAAAACGACATTTGCTCTCATCCCAACCTTGCTCATCTAACCAATAAGTTTTGGCCTGCTGCAATAAATTGTAAGTACCCAATATATTTGTTTCGATAAATACTTTTGGACTAGCAATAGAATTATCTACATGTGATTCAGCTGCAAAATGCACAATAGTATCTATATTATTATCTCGTATTGTATCATACAAAAAATCTTCATGGCATATATCCCCTTTAATAAAAATATGATTTGAATATAACATTGCATCTTGTAAGTTATCTAAGTTTCCAGAGTAGGTTAATTTATCAAAGCTTATAACCCTTATATCATTAAGTTCTTGCAATACAAACCTAACAAAATTTGAACCAATAAATCCTGCTGCACCCGTTACCAATATATTTTTTGGCTCGAAACTTGGCATGTTAAAGCACCTCAAGTTTAGGTTTTAATTCAACACTTTCTTCGTCCAGTAATGATAAAAGATATTGCCCATAGTTTGTACTTTGGATATCATGCGCCAATTTATATAACTGCTGAGAATCAATATATTTTTTGTTCCAAGAAATCTCTTCTGGAGAGGAAATTTTGAGCCCCTGCCGCTTTTCTAATAATGAAATATACTGAGTAGCATCTAATAATGACTCAGGAGTTCCTGCATCTAACCATGCGAACCCTCTATAAAAAGTTTTTACACGCAATAAATTTTCTGATAAATAAACTTTATTTATATCAGTAATTTCTAACTCCCCTCTAAAAGAAGGCTTAATGCTTCTGGCAACATCAACAACATTAGAATCATACATATACAAACCAGTAACCGCATAATTAGATTTTGCCCTCAAAGGCTTTTCCTCAATCCCAACAACATTATTATTTTTATCAAACTCCAAAATACCAAATCTACTAGGATCTTTTACTCTATAAGAAAAAACCGTTGCTCCCACATTTTCTTGCTTTGCACTCTCAAGCATTCCCGCTAATTCATGTCCGTGAAATATATTATCTCCTAAAATAAGACATACCTGGTCATCTCCAATAAACTCCTCTCCTATAATAAACGCTTGAGCTAACCCTTCTGGTTTATCTTGCGTCGCAAAATAGAAATTAACTCCCCACTGAGAGCCGTCTTTTAATAATCTCTTAAATAAATTTAAATACTCTGGTGCTGTTATTATCAAAATTTCTCTTATACCAGCTAGCATGAGGGTTGAGATAGGATAATAAATCAAGGGCTTGTCATAAACTGGCAATAAGTGCTTATTTAATGATGCAGTTAATGGATATAGCCTGGACCCATGCCCACCGGCTAAAATGATACCTTTAATAATTCACCCCCTCAAATCTAAAAATATTTATTATAAAGAAAAACATTAAAAACCTTAGACATCTAAAAAACTTAACTCTATCTTATCTATACAACCATCTTTTAGCTTATAAACCTTACCCACCTTTTCAACAGTACTCATTCTATGCGCAATAGTTATCATCGTACGGCCGCGCGCAGCAGCTTGAATAGCTTCAGTAACCTCCCTCTCTGTTTTATTGTCCAAAGCAGAAGTTGCCTCATCAAAAACCAAAATCTGCGGATCACGATATAAAGCTCTAGCTATACCCAACCTTTGCCGCTGACCACCCGATAAGCTAATCCCATTTTCACCAATAACCGTATTTATATTATCCTCTAAATTTTTAACAAAAACATCTAAATTAGCTTGTTGCAAACAATGCCATACTTTTTTATCATCTATCTGTTCATTATCCAAACCAAAAGCAACATTGCGCTTAATGCTATCATCAAATAAATAAATCATCTGTGGCACATAACCAAATAATTTATTCCAAGCAGCTTGTGAGTAAGCATTTCTAGATACTCCATCAATCAAAATCTCACCATCACATGGTTCATAAAAACCACAAATTAAATCAACTAACGTAGTTTTGCCAGATCCTGTTGGACCTATAAAGGCAATACTTTCACCTTTATTAATAGTTAAATCAATATCTTTAAATACTCGAGCATTATTAGAATAATCAAACCTTACTCCTGTTAGCTCAATTTTATCTTTAAATATTATTTCATTATTTGTATCTTTTAAATCTGTAGAATCTGTATCAGCTTTAGTATCACTTAGTTCGCTATTATTAAAGTTCTTTAAATCTTCATAAATAGAATTAAAGGCTGGTAGCATATATTTAAATCCAGTCATGCCCTGAGTTAATCTGTTTAAACTTGGTAATAGCTGGATCGATGCCACCCCAAAAACAGATAACAAAGCTATTATTTTAGATCCTGACCAACCAGAAAGAATAAAGAAGGCAACAGCTGTCAAAATAACAAGCACCGAAATAAATTCTAAAAACAGCTTTGGAGATTGGCTATATACTTGACAAAACCTACTTGAGTTAGCAAGATCGACAGTATAATGATCAATGCTGTTAATATAATTATCTTGACAGTTATAAAGTTTAACCTCTTTAATTCCCATAAGGCTCTCAATAACAGCCTTGTTCATTTTAGACATCGTCTGTGCTCGCAAATTTGCAAATTTATCACACTTGTTTTTAGTTTTTTTCATATAAAACCAGATGCTCAAAAAAACAGTTGTTAGAATAACAGCCGAGAAATAGAAATTAACATATAATAAAAAAGAAACCAAAAAACCACACAGCATAGCTTCAGTTAACATGCTTCCAAGCTGGGTCATCAGTGCAGTGAACATGGCAGCTTCTGTATTCACATTGCGGATAATCTTGCCTGAATCTCTTGAGATATGAAAAATATAGGGTTTGGATATATAGGTAACATATAGATCCTTAATAATTCTTGCGGAAAAATAACCAAAAAACTTGGCCTGAAAAGAAATCACATAATAACAAATCAAGTTTTTTAACAAAAAGGCAAAAATCATTAATCCTACTAATAAAACAACTTGATAATTATGATTCAGCCCACTAATTAATCCTATATTAGCGACCGAATAGCTATCACCACTAACTAGAACATGCACAAATGGAACAACTATAGCCACACTAAAGACAGATAAAAAAGAGCTCAGTATCAACAGACAAACAAAATATGCATATTTTGTTTTCTCTTTCTTCTCAAATAAAGAAAAACATTTTCTGATATCTTTAAACAAAGCTATTCCCCTGATTTATCATTGCATGATTTGATGCATATTATCAGAAATAAACTTTATATCTTCAATACTTAAATTTTGACCAGATGGCAAATAAAAGCCTCTACTCCCCAGTTCATCCGCATTTTTGCAAGGATTTTGATTCTGCACGTATTGTTTAAATGCTGGAGATTTATCCAATGGATAAAAAAATGAACGCGTTTCTATCCCCTTTTCTTTTAATTTTAACATTAAATCGGCTTTATCAAATTTTGAATCAGCTTGTAAAAGCACAGCATACATCCAATAAACATTTTTTGCCCAAGGCTTTTTCGTAGGTGTTTTAAGATAAGGAATATCTGCAAGTAATTCATTATATAAATTAGCATTATAAATCTTTCTATCAATTATAACCTCTACCCTCTCTAGCTGAGCTAATCCTATAGCAGCTTGCATATTGGTCATTCGATAATTATATGCTTCAGGTAAATCATGAATAAATCTAACGTTTGAATGCGCTAAATTTTTTAATCGCTTTGCCTTGTTAATTAACTGTTCGTTATTTGATACGATCATTCCGCCTTCACCTGTTGTAATGATTTTATTCGCAAAAAAACTAAAACAAGCTACATCACCCATACTTCCTGCTTTTCTACCTTTATAAAGTGCGCCATGAGCCTCAGCTGCATCCTCTATTAAATATATGTTTTTTTCACGACAAAGCTCAATAAAAGGATCCATATCAACCGAATGCCCGTATATATGCACAACAATAATTGCCTTTGTTTTAGGAGTTATTTTAGATAGAGAATCCTGGAAATCAATATTATAGGTGTCCATTTCACTATCAACAAATACCGGTTTAGCCCCACACTGAACGATAGGGTAAACAGAGCCTGCCATGGTAAAAGCTGGGACTAAAACCTCATCTCCTGGGCCAATATCCAAACTCTTTAACGCCAAATGAATAGCTGAAGTTCCGTTTGTAGTCGTCACTCCAAACTTACAATCACAATAATTTGCAAACTGCTTCTCAAATTCATCTACAAAATGACCAGCAGATGAGATCCAACCCGTATCTAAACATTGATTAACATATTGCTTCTCTTTCTCTGCGATATGTGGCGTGTTAACTGGAATCATAAAACCATCTCTTCTACTTGACTTTGTTTTTGTATAAAAGCTTTATCTTCTCCTATGTCAGTATAAGGACCCTGCTTAACTTCAATTAACTTAGTATCATCATTAAACAAAAACTGATGGCCGCCAGAAAATTGTATCAAAGAATCCCCTGCATATAAGACTCTAGACCCGATTTCTTTGGAATTATTGTCAAAGAATTTAACAGTCACCTCGCCTTTGACTACATAAAGAAATTCTTGGCGCGGCCCCTGATGAGACAAACTTACATCTAGATGCCTATGTGCCGCAATTTCTTCTCCAGTTTTTCTACATATAACCCCAACTTGTAGTGCGTTATCTGATGAAGTTGCAAATTTAGTACCCTCTCCACCAAAACTTTTTCTTATAATCTGTGCTATTTGAATATTATTTGCTTCTATTTTTTCAATCATAAAAACACCCCTCAAGTATTAACTAACTTATAAAAATAACTATCATATTGCTTTATCAACTCATCCCAGTCAAATTTCTTAGAAAATATAACAGAGTTTTTTTTCATGTGTTCTAACAAAGGTTTATTCTCCAGTACTTCTTTTATTTTTATAGATAAAGCTCTAGAGTCAACTTTTTCGACCCACACTCCATTATTACCTTCATTAATTAAATCATTGGCAATACCATAATCAGTAGCATAAGCAATGACCGGTAACCCACATGCATTAGCCTCTAATAAAGTAATACTACCACCACCTTCTTTTACCGAAGGATGTATAAATATCTTCGCAGATTTAAGTAAACTAAAGGCTTTTTCATCTGATTTTATCTGCCCCAAAAAATCAATGTTATCATTAATATCTAATTCGTTAGCAAGCTCCCTAAGATTATCATACTCTGGACCATCACCAATAATTAACACACGAATTAATAACCCACTATCTTTAATAAATTTGGTCGCATGTAAAATATGGTCAACATTTTTATGATTTTTTAATCTACCAAGATAGGCTATATCATACATATCCCTACTAGATGCTTCAATTGAATTAATAAATTTATAATCAATCCCATTATGTATAAGACGCATTTTTTCGCTATTAGCGCCTATACCAATTAATTGTTCATGCCCTTTCTCACTAATAGAAATTATACCGTTTGTAATTTTGGGCGCTACTCTTTCAATAAATTGCCCGATAAACCCTATCTTTTTAACCTGCTTACGCCAGCTCTTACCCCAAACCTCCCACCAGTCAACTGATATCTTACTCTTCGGTGATAATAAACTTAGAAATTTAATAATAAAAATGGGGAGATAAGGCCATTGTCCAATGTGAATGATGTCAAACTTATACCAATCTAATTTTTTAAAAATACACATTGAAAAATATAATGCTTCAAACATTGATCGTTTGCCAGAACTTTTGTAAAGTGGCTTTTGTTTTCCTATGGCATGATAATGAATATTATCATGTATTATATGTTTTTCTCCTGGCCAAAACTTTAATGCATACCAGTGAACTTCCCAATTGGAAGCTGCTAACCTTTTGGCTACCTCGTAGAGTCTCTTCTCCCCACCTCCATGATAAAATGGATATGGGCAGTCATACACTATTGCTATTTTTTTCTTTTTCATTTAATTAGTTTTTTATAATTGTTAATATTCTAAAAAGGTTATATTTAGATAAATATGCCCACGATAGAGCCGACAGAATAACATAATAAACCATAAATAAAAAATAGTTAACTTCTATTCTGTTAAGCTTGGCAAAAAAAACAAAGCATACAAAAAAGCCAATAGTTGGTATCAAAGTTAAAAAAGCTAATTTATTAGCCTTTCTGAATGCCTCCATCAAACTTAACATTACCTGAATCAGATATAAAATCATTCTCTACAGGATGATTCTTATCTTAGCAAAAACACATTTTCCAAAAGAACACTCTAGACTTAGAAATGTTATAAATTTTATGGTTAATTTAGTTTCAGGATTGGTAGCATATTCACTAAAAAACAAGAAACCATCATTAAATTTTAATGCTAAACAAATAGCAAAAATTATGGGCTAGTTATATAGAGCTCACGTCGTAATGTATAAGACGCATTTTTTACTTATTGATGCCTATTACCAATAAATGAGTCATAATTTGAATATAACAATTGATAAACAGCAAACAAAGAAAAAAATAAAGTTGACACCCGAAAGACCTCAATAAAATATCCCGCTGAACCTCCACCAATTTTCCACAAGCTAGTCAAAAAAACACACACAAAAGCCAAAACAAAGCAAAGCTCCAAATCAAAAAACAGACCCTGGCGCCAACTCTTAAAAGACAATAACTTAGAACCTGCACCTAAAATTCTGAGCCATAAATAAAGCCACAGCAATGCAAAGTTACTTAATAAATAAAGGGGTATATTTGGAACATACTGCTTAAAAAAGTTAAACCAATCTATTTGCATACCTGCAGCACCATATAATGTTGGTTTAAACTGATAATTGACTAGCAAAGTCACCATAACCGACAAAAATAATGATAAGTTATACTCCCGGCAACGAAACAGTCCAAAACGTAGCCAAATAAATCCGTACAATAAACCTACAATCAATAAGTTACTGGTTTTTGTCCAACCAATTAACAACATCAACAACGGTAGTACTAAAACGATAATGCCTAAACGAACTGCTCTAGACTGAGTCTCTAAAACGGCACTCTCATCCATTAAGTAAAACAAAACACCCACAAAAACCAAAACAATACCTGTTGATAGTGTAAAGGTTGCTTGAGAGACAATTGACTGCCAAACTCCCGCTCTTATTGAATAATTAGAGAGCAACAAAGTTAGTAATAATACCAAAACCAATAAGCTGGTATAACCCAGTTGTTGTACACCATCTTTTTTAACATACTGATTTATTCTCAGACCAAGCAAAAGTGCCTGTTTAATAAAGAAAGGAATAAATAAAACGGTGAAACTCCAAACAATAGCATTCATACTGTTTAAATGCAGCCAGTTAGAAAAACCAGCGCTAACCCATTCGCTCCCCCAATAAATTTTCATCGTCTGTAGGCCCAGTAATCCATCAGAAACAATACCATGCGTTTTTAGCATAGATAAAATACCACTGTAAAAAAAATAATCGTTGGTAACCCCTCGTTGAGAAAACAAACCATCTACAGCATTAGGAAACGATGATGTCGAAATAATAGCCGCCCGCGGTATAACAATAACTAGAACAACTATAAATAATATCAATAATACACTAGCTATAACTTTAGGATACTTTAAATACAAAAAGAAAGCATAAAATATGCTTAAAAGAGAAAACAAACAAACAACACCTACCACTACATGCCCTGCAATTTCTGGCAAATAAAAACCTATCATGGCCAGAAATAGCAAAAAAAACAAAGAAATCAAATGATCACATATTAACAAAAAACTCGACCCCAGCTTGAAGCTAAGCAAAATTGAAAGCAAGCTTGGTAGAACCAAAACTAATGCAGATAAGCTCAACCCAAAAGCCACCTGTGTGAACAAGTAAAAGTCGATTTGAAAAAAAATGATATAAATAACGCTAAATCCAACACTTAATAGCCAACTGAACAAACCAACGGCACAATCGCTCCATATAATACGGTCTATTTCTTGCACTGCCATACCTTGTACCTCCCCAAATCTGTAAATGCAAAAACTTTTTGCACACCATATTGCAAAGCTTTTTTACAAACACTACGTCTATTTTGATAATCAAATAGTTTCTTTCTAAAATCACTAACGTCTTTCGTAAAATAGTCCACATATAATGATGAATAAGGGCAGACGCGGTAGGATGGAAGTCCATAAATCATCGCGATACCGGTGACAGCAGGAACAACATTACCAGCTGCTCGACAGTTATCTTTACCTGCAAACTGCCAAAAGGCACCGGCACTACCAGGAATAAAGATAAATGAATGCTTCTTTACAGATAACGGTTGTTTAGCAAGTTTGAATAAATTATCCAAGAAACGCCTGCGAATACAAATCACTTCCACACTTGTAGGCTGGCAAATATGATTTTTCACGGTTGAACTATCAATTAGTAATGCTTTACGCTCTCCGTTGAGCAAGCTAAAATCCGCCACAAAATTAATAATTGCAATAATAATGAGCACGAGTAATATCAAAACCCCACCTATTTTCCTAACCACTAACGTATACCCACCATATCAAAATCAACATCTAGACCTGCCTCTAAAGCCTTTGTTACTCAAGACAAAACGACTCAAAATAAAAGTTATAGGAAGAGTTACAATAATAACTATAACACCTGAAATCCAAGGCTCAAATAAATAAACCTTTACACAAATGTATAAAACACCCAACCCCAAAAAATACTGGGGAACGTAAACTAAAGGAAATGATAACATTTTGAAAAAAGAAAACTCAACCTTAAAAACAAAAATCACCTGCAAACAATAAGAAATAATTATGCCAAATCCAAATGTTATACTGTAAGCATAAGTGTATGGAATAATGCTTAAAAGAAAGATATAAACTAGATAAGTTGTCAGCGTATTAATAATACCCGCAATAAAAAACAAAATAAACTGCTTGTTTAGTCCCATCAAAATACATCCTCAACTATATAATCAGGCTTATTACCTACCTCATCATAAATTCGAGCCAAATATTCACCAATTATACCCAACATAAAAATAACCAAGCCAAGTAAAAAACTCATCAAACAAATCGTGCTAGCATATCCTGGAACAGAAACTCCCTTTATTAAAGTCACAATAAATGAATAAAAACCATAAAAAAAACTTCCAACTGAAGTTATAATTCCCAATAAAGAAGCTGCTCTAATTGGAACAGTTGAAAATCCTAAAAATGCATCTATCATTAACCTAATTTTCTTACGAAAAGTCCATCTAGATTTTCCATGTTTTCTTTCTAATCGAGTATAATTAATTTTTTTGGGCTTTATCCCTAACCAGTAACTCAATAAAATTATATTAAAGTTTCTCCCAGAATTTGTTATGTAATGTAAATATTTCTTCCCAAGAAGAAAAACATCGAAACCACCTTTAGGATATGACGAAAGAATCATTCGACGTGTTAAAAAATAAAACAACTTTGAAAAAAACTTGCTAATTAGAGGATCATTTCTACCTTGCCTCTCGCAAATCACGTAATTACTCCCCTGAAGCCACAATTTAACCATTTTAGGCAATAAGCATGCAGGATCTTGTAGATCAGCACTTAAACAGGTGACACAATCACCCGAAGCATAACTAAACCCAGCCTTAATTGCTCGCAATGAACCAAAGTTACGTGTAAAGCTAACCACCATCACCCAAGCTGGATACTTTTCTTTAATTACCCTTAGTATTTTAAGAGAATCATCACCCGATCCATCGTTTACATAAATTAATTCAAGTTCGACATTTAAATCACGCAATAATATATCCCTTTGCTCCTTAATAGCTTCAATATGCAATAATAAAGACTCCGAATTAAAATATACTGGAGTTATTACTGATATTTTTTTCATAATATAGCGCCAAAAGTGGGGTTTTTTTAATATAACGATCATATGTCATCTAGATTAATTAATCAAAACTAAAAAGTTAACATGACTTTTGAAAAACTTTAGAAAAACGACCTTGTTTTCCTTATAGGTATTGTAAAGTTTCCGCCTCCAAGATAACATCTGTAACCTTACCTATGTCTGTTTCACACAAATGGGGCCCCATAGGCAAACTAAGGATAGATTGATGGAGCTCTTCGGACTTAAGATAAGTTAAATGGTGCATTTCACTATAAGCTTGCTGCTTATGTGGCGGTATTGGGTAATGAATTAAGGTCTGAATACCGCTATTTTTTAAATAATCTTGTAGCCTGCCACGAGAAAATGTTCGAATCACAAACAAATGCCAAACTGGAGCAGCCCTTTCTAATACTGTGGGAAGAATAATACCTGAGACGCCAGATAAGCTCTTTATATATTGATTAGCTATTTCTTGACGACGTTGATTCCATACATCAAGCATAGATAATTTCACTCTTAAAAAAGATGCTTGCAATTCATCCAACCTCGAATTCATGCCTTTTTCCTGATTATAATACTTTTTTTCAGATCCATAGTTTCTTAGAGCACGTACTCTATCCGCGATATTCTTATCATTAGTTGTAATGCCACCAGCATCACCAAATGCACCAAGATTTTTTCCAGGGTAAAAGCTAAAGCCAGCAGAATGTCCTAAAGAACCAACCTTGCGATTTTTATAAAGAGCTCCATGCGCTTGTGCGGCATCTTCAATAACTACTAAACTGTACTTCTTTGCAATATTCATAATAGGATCCATATCACAAGACTGTCCGTATAAATGGACAGGTATAATAGCTTTGGTCTTATTTGTAATGGCAGCCTCAATCAAGTTTGGGTTTATATTATAAGTTCGCATATCAGGCTCCACAGGCACTACCGTTGCCCCAACAGCACTAACTGCTAACCAAGTCGCAATATAAGTATTTGAGGGAACAATGACTTCGTCACCTTCTCCGATATTATAAGCTCTCAACAGCAATTCTAAAGATTCAAGACCATTTCCAACACCCACACAATAATCTGTTCCGCAATACGTCGCAAACTCACTTTCAAAACACTTCAACTCATCGCCCAAGAGGTACCAACCTGAATTCATCACCCTTCGATAAGCATCATCAAATTGAGACTGTAACTCTATGTAAGATTTGCTTAAATCTAGAAATTTAATCATAATACTCTTTTAAAACCTCCAATGCATTATTCTGATTGTTGTCAATACAATTTAATAAAAACTTATAGTATTTGTTATACTTCAATGAAAGGTATGTTTTTTTTGTCAACTCAAAATAATGATTAATATCATCTGAGAACAAATAATTAGCACCAAAATGTTTATAGAAATTTATTGCCCTACCGTTTTCCTTCATAACATTAAAATTGGCTATGAATAAACCCAGTTCATTAAAAGCAAACTCATAAGAAAGCATGGCACTCTCTATGGCCGCATATTTCGGTCTATCTTCTTTTAAAACCCAACTTCCCCAGGTAAAAGCCTTTTGAGCGTAATCTATATCATAAATTCTTACTAAACCAATCGCACCTAGGGTTTTGTCCATAATAATAAAATAATATTCTAAACCCTCTAACTCTTTTAATTTGTATTTTTTAATCCACTTAATTTGCTCATCCACATTATCATTAACCGGGGTTAAATAAGAATTAAGGTTCTTATTTAACCTTAATGACAATATAAAGTTAGCATCAGATTCCTTAACTAACCTGAGGTATAAATTTTTTGATTGCTGCATAATTATTTATCTCTCCTTATTTTAATAAACTCACCATAATCCCTTATATAATCTTTCTCATCATAATAATCATCTGAAAAACCAACAAATAAAAATAATTCACTCAACACTCCTCCTCAGAAAAATTAGCTGTTTTTATATCTATAATCTCACCGGTATAACCATTTTTTGCTAGATTAGCGCGCACCTCAGTAGGCAAATGCCATGCCAAATTCAAGATTGGTTTAGATAAGTTTTCCTCAGCATATAAATCTGCTTCAGGTAAAATGGGAATTCTAGTGCCTGGAACATAATATCCAACCTTAATTGAACCTTTAATTTCATATACTGCAGATATATGTTTTTCATTTAGCCCCAAAATGTTTATTAGAATAGCTGCCCTACCAGGGAATGCTTTAGCTCTTAATTTACCATTAATTGCAACCATATTTAAAAAGAACTGTCGCGTTTCTTTTTTCCATTCATTGATATCGGCGGACATCATCTTAAATTGTTCATAAAAATTACTTTCATCAATACTCTTCTTATTTATTGACTTTTCTGAACTAATAAATACACGAATATTACCACCGTATCTACTAACAAACTCAAAATCTGTAAGATACAAACCAAGTTTTGATGCAATGACTTCAAAACTTTCTTTAGAGTATGTTCTAGGGTGCTCATGATAAAATGTATCAAATTGCCCGCTTTCCAACACGGCTCCCAAATAATGATTTTCTATTACTAGTTTTGTATTTGGCCCAATCAATCTTTTTAAATTAATCAGCATCTCGTTCAGGTCTTCAATGTGAGCAAATACATTAGTAAACGTTATAATGTCTGGTTGCCCAACTTTTTCTAAAATTAAAGATGTAGAGCTGTCATCGAAATAAGAATTAATAATTTTATGTTTAGAATCAAGTGCAGCGTCTGTAGGCTCAACCCCAATTGTCCTACACCCTTTTTTCTCAAAAAAGTTCAATAAACTACCATCATTACACCCTATATCCAATACAAGCTTATCACTCAAGTTTCCATAGCGATGTTCACACGATTCAACTAAATTTGACATTCCTTTTAGCACACTACCTGTCATTCTTGCTCTGTACTTATAACTTTTCTGAAATAAATCCTGTTTAGGTACTTGATACTTCTGGTGAGCAGTCTTGCATGTTTTACAAAATAAAATCTCGATAGGATACTTCTCACAAATATGATTTGTACCAATCGGAACCAGACATTCATTAAGGGGCAACTTGCCCAAATTAAAAACACTATCTAATTTTTTATTTTCACAAACTTCACAAGTATTAATCTCAAACATATTTTTCTCCTCTGCAATCACAACATTAAAATTAACGTAATTATTTAACACCCAACAAAAAACCACCGTCAAATTTTATTAAAAACCAAACAACTAACAAAATAAAGTTTAGATACTGGTGTCATTTTCCTCTCCTGGTTGTGTCCCACTTATATTGATAAACCGTTCAAAAAAATCACATACCATCTTATAACATCATTATTTTTAAGTAATTCCGCTCTCTGTTAATATCCATTACTGGCACGTAACTAGAGTCTTGGAGGGGCGGCCCCTATTTAAAACAAGTAACTCCTCCGAAGCATGAAGCCTATCAAGCAATATTTGTTTAACCTTAAAATAAGACATATAACGAGTTATTTCTTTGTCATCTAAACATTGCTTAATATTACATGCGGCATTTATATCAGCCTGACCAAAACTTTAGGGCATACCAGTGAACTTCCCAATTGGAAGCTGCTAACCTTTTGGCTACCTCGTAGAGCCTCTTCTCCCCACCTCCATGATAAAATGGATATGGGCAGTCATACACTATTGCTATTTTTTTCTTTTTCATTTAATTAGTTTTTTATAATTGTTAATATTCTAAAAAGGTTATATTTAGATAAATATGCCCACGATAGAGCCGACAGAATAACATAATAAACCATAAATAAAAAATAGTTAACTTCTATTCTGTTAAGCTTGGCAAAAAAAACAAAGCATACAAAAAAGCCAATAGTTGGTATCAAAGTTAAAAAAGCTAATTTATTAGCCTTCCTGAATGCCTCCATCAAACTTACATTAATTGAAAATATATTTGTAACAAGAAATGCTCCAGACAAAACCCAATAGCCATAACTAAGATCAATATTAACTAAAAAAGCATAAATATAAATCCCTATAGAAATAAAAATAGATCCAAAAATGGCTAGAGCATAATTAGATAATATATTTTTCTTTAAACCTAACATATCACAAGCTTTGATTAACTGACAAAATATAGGCAAATTATACATCCCTATAATAATAGAAAAAATATTAACGACAAAAGCGAATTGATAATCCAATATATATTGATTATAAATACTCTGTGAATAAAAAAATCTGATAATAATTTTATCTATAGTAAAAACTGATAAAGTTAGCAACGTATATAGCATAACCGGTATACAATAGGGCAAGATTTGTTTAGAAAACCTTGATAAATCTAGTGAATTAAAATACGAGAGTGAAAACAAAGAGATAGAAAACTTCTCTTTTGAAACATAAATAAATAACAATGCCTGTATTAACAAAACCAATATATTAATATAAATAAGGCAATTCAAACTAGAATAAAAACTTAAAGCAAGCCTGTCTGATAAAAATCTCGATAAAAACAAAAGAGAGATTAACAAAATCCCAGCCAATAAAGTTATCCAAAAATAAGCCCTAGATTGTAGCTGAGAACGCATTAATGAAACACCTAGCATAGATAAATTATAACAAAACGAATACGTCAATATTGTGAGAACAGATTCTATTCCAAAATGAATATTGGCCATAAAAAAACTAGCCATATAAATAATAAAAGCAACAGGCACGCTTATAATCAAACTCAATGCAACAAGCAAATAAATCTGTTGCGCTAGATACTTTTGCTTATCTTCTTCATGGTACCAAAAAACGATAAAGGATGCGTGCGAACCCAAGGACTGGAATAAAGCCGCTATCTGCACAACTGAATAAATTAAAACATATTCAGTATAATGATTAATTCCAAATGCCCAAATAATTAACGGGATAATAACAAAAGGCATACCTTTTTGAAATGCAAGGCCTTGAATATAATGCCTATTTTTAAACATATCTGAATTAAGTAGACGCCTTATCATTTCACTTTTAACTCAAATACGATTTCGTTTGCTCGAAAAATAAAACAAAAAAACTTCTCATAAATCCTCGGCGCCGAATTTATAATTGCATCGAAAGGCCATATAAAAGAGCTAAATATTTTTTGCTTAATCGTATTACAATCAGACTTGTATAAAAAGATTTTACGTTTATTTAAGATAAAACGAGCATCTGAATAATAATGATACTTACTAGAAACATTGTCACAAAAATAGTCAAAAGATCGATACCCTATAAAAAATTTTACTGTAGGGTCTGTAAAAATATTATCACTCGAAAAATGAGGAGCTACCACCTCCATTAAACCGCCCTTTTTTAGTACCCGGTGTGCTTGTTTCATAATATGGTAGATATCATTAAAGTGATTCATACTATGTCTAAATATAATTTGATCATAGCCACTATCCTCAATTGGCCAGTCTTTATTCAAATCACACACTATATCGACACCAGGCAAATTTACAAAATCAACACCAATAGCCCCTGGAGTTTTATTATTACCACAACCAATATCTAATATCTTTTTAGTCAACAGTCTCCACTCCAACGTGTTTATATATTCTAAATGATGCCTCATGTAATTTTTTAATCTTACGGCTTATTGCTGATTTTTCAAGCCCGTAAGAAATAACCTTACCATTATAACCGAATAACTTTAAATTAAATAAGGCCGAACTACCCGTGCTTACCACATAGTCAAACGATAATTCTGAAGCAAGCAATTCAATTGCCACACCTGAGCGCACTTTAGTAAATAATTTAAAACCACCCTCTTCAAGCAAATAATTAATCCACTCCCTAGTATCCCCATCATGCGGTTTTACATAAATATCCTTAACACCTAAAGTTCTGGCATAGTTTTTAAGCGATGTTATAACTTGCTTCCATTTATCTAAGGGCATAACACGATAATAAGGTTGTGATAAATATAATAATGTTCGTTCCCCTATAACAGGCAATTCAGGCAAAGAGCTTCTTTGCTCCTCCAAATAATCTGAAATATAATTAACATCTAGATCTTTAACCTCAACCCAATCTGGAGCTTTTAATAACCCCGGGTGATAACAATAAATACGGTTAATCCAACATGGGATTTGTATAGGATCCCTCCATAATAAACTTGCCGAAAAACCATGTAACCTTTGCCAGATAAACTTTACAAACTGTTTTTTTAAATTTATATACTTCTCTTTATCATGTCTATATAAAACCAAACCCTCATCAAACAAATTACACTTAAAATACTTAAGTTTTCTGTTTTTCAACATAGAAAACATTGTATTATTAAATAACCAATAAAGATCACCTACATATAAAATAATCTTTTCATATGAATCAACTAAAGGCTTTAAAAGATTTAAATTAGTCCTAATACTCTTCTTTGCTTTATTAATTGAAGGCCTAGTATCATTACCATAGATAACCTTAGTCCACAAAGATTCATCAACTTGCGATTTTAACCTGTCGCCCTCACAAAACAGACAAATATCCTCATCAGGTTTACCTAAATATTGCTTAAGTATATTAGATACTGTAATTGTCTGCAGAGGTGAGCTAACTAAAAATAAATGTAAAACCCTCATGAATTATCATCCTTCATATCCATAGATAATCTTGGAGCAACTATAGAATCTTGCATATTAGAAGATCCATAAAATTCTTTTTTCACAGACAACCACAAATATGGAAATATAAATAAAAGTGCATTTAACCATATAATACTTGAAAAACGCCAAATACTATTAAACATAAGGCCAAAAAGCAAAGCGACTAACACGCTAAAGCTTTCCCTATTTTTTAATGCTTTAAAATAATACAAAGAACAACTCCAAAATAAAACACTGGATACTAAACCTAACAAACCAAATGTCATCAGAATAGATATAAAAAAATTATGTGGATCCCGTGAAAAATAATCAGCAGCAGGAATATGAATAGATACTGAGCCAATTCCATAACCAAAAATTAAAGTTGTAAAATTACTTTCTATATATTTTAAAATAAAACCACTCCAAATAAGGCTTCTACCAGACAACGGCCAATCAATATGCGGCAAACCTAACATCTCTGACATCCCAGAGGGCACAAAACGATAAGCATTAGCTGTCACCACAGAAAATGGAACAAACTTAAATAATATAAGGCATAAAAATAATAAAACGGAAAAGATACAACTTAATAAGGCAATATACCATAAATCTTTTCTACGCATAAAAATCAAATATATAATATAAAACAATATGGCATTTCTAGATAAAGAGGCAAATATAATTAAAGTTAGCGCAAATAATAACAAGTTTTTAACTTTTCTTTTTTCTTTAATATAGTTAACTACTACTCCATATAGTGAAAACAAAACAGCAGCAGCCCAACCCAAAGGCCCACCACCCCCAGAAATATTAAGATTAACTAACCTATGCTCTGCAATACTTAAATGAGGATTCATCAAAAAACCAAAAACAATAGTCAAAATAAATAAAATTGAAGCATATTTAACAAAAAAGTAAAAACTTTCCATATCATCTAAGACCACAACAAATGCGGCCATAGCCCCCAATAATAACAACAATTTAGATAGGTCTCCCAAAAGCCATATATTACCGATACCTTTTAGTGACCCAACTAAAATCAAACTCAAAGTAAATAAAAAAAACACCAAAAATTTACTAGGATAACGTTTAACCAAAAATAAACTTAAAAAAATAAAAATTGCCAAAACGAGTTGATTTAGCTGGGTAGTTCCGCCGTGCAAAGGTATATTTCCCACAGTAGATAGTGCCAAAAAAAGCAGTAATATACCTTTTTTTACTTGACTCATAGATCTGCTCTCACTCGAGAACTAAATTTAAGGATGCCGGAGTTCCTAATGAAACATCTACTTTAACTAGAGAGTTAATCAGCTTATCCCAATATTTAGGAGGCAATCCGAATCCAGGCCGAATACATCTTAGGCAGTTCTCAGTAATCATATCCCCAGCTTTCATATCTTTTACAAAATAAATAGAACGTCTATGCTGCTTGCTTTTTTCTTCGATAGCTGATGTTTGATATTTTACTTTCCCAAGCGCTTGATAGGCTCTGTTTGTCTCTTCAACTAATAATTTAAGTTCATGTGGCTCTAAAGAAAAAGCAGAATCAACCCCACCTTCTGCACGAGATAAACAGAAATGCTTTTCAATTACCATAGCTCCTAAAGCTACAGCTGCAATTGGTACTCCAATACCCATTGTATGATCTGATATCCCAACAGGACAATCAAACATTTGGGACATATGTGGAATTGTTCTTATATTTGCATCTAACGCAGAGGCAGGATATGCACTAGTGCATTTTAACATTACAAAGTTTTCACAACCCGCATCTCTAATAGTATTTACCATTAATTGCAGATCTTCTAAACTAGCCATACCAGTAGATATAATAACTGGCTTACCAGTGCTTGCAACTTTACGAATTAAATTAACATCAGTATTCTCAAACGATGCTATTTTATAAAATGGTACATTTAAGTCTTCTAGAAAATCTACCGCTGTATGATCAAAAGGAGTACTAAAAGCCATAATACCTAACTCTTTGGCTTTATCAAAAATAGGTTTGTGCCACTCCCAAGGAGTATGAGCTTCTTCGTACAGCTCATATAAATGCCTGCCATACCATAAGCTATCTTTATCTGTTACTTTAAATTCATCTTTATCAATATTTAAAGTCATGGTGTCAGCGGTATAAGTTTGCAATTTTATCGCATCGGCACCAGCTTTTGCCGCCTCTTCTACAATTTTTAATGCTCTATCTAAAGACTGATTATGATTGCCTGACATTTCAGCAATGATAAAAGGTTTATTAATTTTAGAAACATCTAGTATCTTCATATTTACCGCCATTTTATCTAATATTAATTCGCTCACGCTGATCTTACCATGAAGAAAAAGGTATTGTAATAATAAAAATTATCATACTCAAGGCATACAAATTTAAACTAAAGACTTGTAAAAAATAGTATTCAAAATTATTAATACTAAAGTGTGCTCAAATTTTTTCTCCAAAAAAGCTTGACGCTCCTCATTTTTAATTTGGTTTGACAGAATCGATCTATAACTTGTTATTTGATTGGCTGAACGTTAAAATTATTGAATACTAAAAAATCGGAATTAATTTTAAATCATGAAAGAAAAAATAAAAAAAACAATTGCAGAATCTTTAAAAATCAACCCATCTATTATAACAGAAGACTTAGGTCCAGGTGATATCCCAGAGTGGGACTCTTTAGCACATCAAAACTTGATCCTTGCCTTAGAAAAAGATTTTGAGGTTAGGTTAGATATAGATGAAGTTTTAGAAATGGAAACATTTGGTGACATAGTTGAAATCCTAAAAGAGAAAGCATGAACAACTTCATTGCTACTATATTCAAAAAAGCCTTGAATGAGGGTTGCGCCCAGAATATTGCTCTACAAGATAAAGAAGAAAGTTTTACTTATGATAAACTAGCAAACATTGTATATGCAGCAACCCAATTTTTGTCATATAAAGGAATAAAAAAACAAGATATTATTATTAATGCCCTTGGAAACTCTGCACAACAAATTGTATTGCACTATGCAACTATTCTTTTAGGAGCCATTTCAGTTCCAATTTCTAATGATTTAAAACAAGACAGAGCAATATATTTTTCAAGTGAGTTAAAGGCAAAAATACTTTTCACGGATAAAGATCTAGATAAAGTTATAAACTTAGAAATTATTAAAATTAGTAAATATAATGAGTTAGCTCATATTCTGTCGCCATTTAGTCAAAAATTTATAGCCAGAAAAGAATTTAATATTAATCCCCAGGAGCTGGTTGCTATAATGTTTACTACTGGCTCTACTGGGAAACCTAAAGGGGTAAAATTAACTCACGCTTGTGTCAACCAGGCATTGAATAATATTAAAAATTATATTGGTTACACACAAAATAACAAAGAAGTTATCCCTTTACCCATATATCATAATTTTGGTCTAGGTCATGTTTATTGTACCCATTCAGGTGGAGGCACTGTATATATTACGGATGGAATTAAATCTTTAAAAAAATTTTTTGCAGCTTTTAATAAAAATTACAACGCCACAGCACTTACCCCGTCAATGCTCAAAATCCTTTTAAATGAAAGATTTAGAAATAAAACAATTTCCACCCTCCGTAAACTAGATTATATTGTTATTAATACAGAAAAACTACCGGAAGAGATAACTAAAGACTTAATTACCAACTGCCCTGGTCTTAGAATAATGTTTTATTATGGCCTAACTGAAGCATCTCGTTCATTTTTTATCACTCTATCTGACCAAAAAAAAGAATATTATAAATCCGTTGGGAAACCAACCTCACAAGATGTCAAAGTTAAAATTATTGATGGTGAAATATGTATAGGTGGTAATCACCTATTTGCAGGATATTGGAATGAAAAAGCAAACAATATTGAAAATGATTATTTCAAAACTGGCGATTTGGGATATATAGATAAAGCAGGGTATTTATTTATTAATGGTAGAAAAAAAGATCTAATTAATATTGGCGGTTTAAAAATTTCCTCTGAAGAAATAAAGGCTGCATTATTAAAAGTTAAAGGTATTATAGATACTGCTGTAATATCTTTAGAAGATAAAATTCTAGGAGAGGCTCCTATGGCTTTGATTGTAAGACAAGAAAACGTTTCTGAGAATTTCATCATCAATGAACTGAGAAAATATCTAGAAAATTTTGCCATCCCTAAAAAAATAATGTTTGCTAACTTCATTCCCAGATCAGAAACTGGGAAAACACTAACTTCTGAAGTAAAGAAAATAATCCAAGGAATATAATGTTAAATTTATCAACCTCAACTTTGATATCTGCCAAACAAACCTTATGTCAAGAAGGAGGATTATCCTATCTCGCCAGAATACCCGCCAGAAAAATTGCTATTTTTGCAACTAAAAGAAGTTGCGATGAATATGAAACTATTAGCAAAATTACTGCTAATAAAAAAAGATTTGAATGCAAAGTCTTCAATCCGAAATGGCATGGAGAGCCGAAACTATCAAAGATTAAAGAAAGTGTTGGTCAATTGCTAGATTTTAATCCAGACTGGATTGTTGCAATTGGAGGAGGCTCAGTAATTGATGGAGCAAAAATAGCTTGGGCATTATATGAAAATCCTAATTTTGATAATGAGCGCTTAAGTATACCATTTTCTTTGCCGCCCCTTCGTAAAAAAGCTAGATTTGTTGCGGTACCAACTACTGCCGGCACAGGAAGTGAGACAAGTTCTAGTGCCATTATTACAAGTGAGGATGGACTGAAGAAAATACCTGTTGTTACACACGATTTTTTACCTGACCTGGCAATTTTAGATGCAAATTTATTACAAAACATACCGCTAAAGATTCTAATTCCATCTATGCTGGATGCTCTATCTCATTGCCTAGAGGGTTACGTAAGTAAAATGCAAAACATCATGGCTGGCAATTTAGTTTGTCATGCTTTGCAAAATTTGTTAAATGCTTTTCAAAAACTAAAAAATAACCATAAAGATTATGCAAACCCGGCCCTAATTGGAGCTTATTTTGCTGGCATTGTCCAAAATATAAATGTTGTTGGCCCCGCTCATGCTTTAGCTCATAATATTCCATCAATACCTCATGGCGTGGCTACTGGACTTTTATTGCCCGAGGTGATTAAAACTCATAGCAAAAAAAATTCTAACTTGAAAGAAAAGTATAATGACCTTGCTTTAAAAATAGGTTATAAAAATTTGGACTATATTATTTCAGAAATTTATGAAGAAATTTTGCCAGCAATTGGTATTAAAAACAAAATATCAGGTTTTACACAACTAAATGTTAATGATTTCCCCAAATATGCTTATTTGGCACAAAATGATACCTTATCACGATTCTTTCCTGAAGACTTAACCACTGATGATTTTATGAAAATTCTTAAAGCAGCTTATTAACATGAAACCAGTAATTGAATATATAAAATCCTCAGCATTTACTCTGAAATTATCAGAAAAAAAAGAGTTATTATTGCCATATATTAAAGAAGAGCACTTATATCACTACCAAAATAATAGTTTATATAAAAAAATTATCGATAATGAATATCAAAACCAAGATTTTTTTACTTCTCTAGATAAAGCACCCTTCCTTCCGGTACAATACTTCAAAGAAAATGGTAAAAGTTTTACTAGTTCAAAAAAAATTCATAGATCTTTACTTTCCTCCTCGACCTCAGGAGTGCCATCTGTCATTAACATTGATAACGAAACCTCAAAAAGACAAGTATTCTCTTTGATAGCAAGTCTTTCCAATTTTATTGGAAAAGAAAGAAGACATTTTTTAATATGTGATGTTCCGCCGCAAACTAATTCTTTTGATATCAGCGCGAGACATGGCGCAATTGGTGGTTTTACCAATTTTGCCACTAAGTCAGATTTTATTTTAGAAAATAGCGATAATTCTTATAAAGCAAATATTCAAAAAATTAAAGACATAATCAGTGAAAATAAAAACCCATTAATATTATGCGGTTTCACCTTTCTGGTTTATATATATTTAATTAAGTTTTGTAAACAAAACAATATTACTTTAACGCTTCCAGAAAACAGTTATCTAATTCATATAGGCGGATGGAAAAAACTTGCTGATCAGCAGGTTAGTAGGGAAAAATTTATAGAAGATACTTGTGAAGTTTTTAAACTAAAACCAGAAAATATAATAGATATTTATGGTTTTACCGAGCAGATGGGAACTATTTATCCAGAATGTAGATATGGATTTAAACATGTGCCAGACCACGCACATTTAATAGTTAGAAATCCTTACTCCTATGATATTCTACCAGATGGCCAAACTGGAGTTGGACAATTTTTATCCCTTGTTCCTAGGTCATATACTGGGTTTTCCCTCATCACTGATGATTTAATACAAATTACAGGCAATGACGATTGTAAATGCGGTAGAAAAGGTACTTATTTTAAAGTTATCGGCAGGGCAAAATCTGCAGAAATTAGAGGTTGTGGAGATGTTATTGCTACAAAAATTTTAGAAAAAAATAGCTTCATTGAAAATAAAGAACAAGCAATTTTGTACTATTTTGAAAGTAAAAAAACATTCACTCATATAGATAATTGGCAACTAATTGAACTTCAACTAAACACTGCTCAACAAAAATTAGCAAAATTATCAACAGATGAAATTATCGGTATATTTAAAAAGGCCGCAAAAATCTGGAGCGCTGATTCAGATTTAATAGAATATAAATATGCGGGAATGGATTTTATCATAAATTGGATCCTATCAGGAAGTTTTGAGCAAAACCTTAATCTATCTTTGAGAGGTTCAAAACATCATCTAGACGAATTTATTTTTAATACTGAATATAACAAAAAGTTAATCGCCTTACCAAGAGGGATTGTAACTCACTGGGTTGCTGGTAATGTTCCAACGCTTGGAATCATATCTATTCTAATTTCAATTATCTGTAAAAATGCCAATATTATAAAAATATCTAAAAATTCTTTGGCTGTTTTGCAAAAAATGTTAAATATAATATCAGAGATTGATGTAAAAACTTTAAATGGTAAGAAGATTAAAGGCAAAGACATTACTGATGCTATTTGTTTATTATATGTTGATAGAAATTCTGAAAATAATAAATCTTTATCAAAAATATCTGATGTAAGAGTAGCTTGGGGCGGAAAAGAAGCTGTAGAATCAATTGTTAATTTTCCTAAAAAATATAATGCTGAAGATATAGTCTTTGGACCAAAGTTATCGTTGAGTGCAATTGGTAGAGAGTCTATGGAACTGGAAAGAAAAGTAAATAGAATAGCAAGGTCAATTGCTATTGATTGTTCAATTTTTGACCAGAAAGCATGCGCATCTTCTCATAATGTTTTTATTGAGAAAGGAGCTAAAATATCTACGGAAACATTTTTGTCTCTTTTAAAAAACAGAATGGAAGAAATATCAATACAAATTATTGGTAACCAAAAGGATTTTAATGCTTTTGACAAAATCAAATCAGCAAGATTATGCGCTTATCAAAATAAAAAAATTCAGAACATTATTACATCAACCAATATGAAATGGACAATATTCTTTGATAAAGAAGTAAAATTAAATGATCCCGTATATGGAAGAACTATATTTGTCCATGAAATAGAAGATTTATCGCAAATAGCAGATCTACTATCTTCAGACAATCAAGTTGTGGGATTAGAATTGAAAAGTTTTAGAAGGGATAAAATAGCAAAATTATTTTTACAAAAAGGAGTATCGCGAATTGCTCCAATTGGACATATGGCTGACTTTACTCTCCCTTGGGATGATAGTTTTCCAACTGAAAAATTAATTCGATGGTGTTATGCTTAACAAGCTTACTTTTAGTTTTATCAGTTATTATTGTAACTTAATGGAGTTTATACAAAATGATTATTAAGAAAATTATTAGTGCAATCACAGAACTAGGAATTAAAAAAAACGATGTCGTTTTAATGCATGTAGATACCGACATATGCCGTGATAATAATATAAAGTTAAAGCAGCATTGTAGCAATATATTGGAATCAATTTTCAGTGTCATTGGAAGAGATGGGACACTAATCGTTCCTAGCTTTACCTATAGCTTCTGTCAAACCGGTATTTTTGATTCTAAGAAAACCATGTCAGTAGTTGGTTATTTCTCAAACTTTATGCTTAATCATAAAGATAGCTTTAGATCTTTGCACCCTATTTTTTCTTTTGTTGCAATTGGCAAGCATGCCAAAGATATCACAAACAATATCTCTACAGATGCATTTGGTAAGGATAGTATATTCGATAGATTATTAAAAATGAGAGCTAAAGGGTTATTTTTAAATCTTCCTATTGTAAATCCAGGCAGTCCTCCTTCCACATTTTTACATTATCTAGAGCAGTATTTTAAAGTCGATTATAGATATATAAAAAAATTTCCCGGTGCGATAATTAATGAAGATAAGAGAATCGAAGATACATTTTTATATAATGTTAGAAATTATGACTTGGATATAAGAACTGATAACTTAGCATTGTATTATCAATCAATAAAAAATGGATGCATGAGGACAATGATGATAGATGATAAATTACCAGTTTGTGTTTGCGAAATAAATGGCGTATTTGATACAGGTATGGATATGTTAAAAAATAATAAATACGCACTTCTTGAAAAGAATCCATATACCTAATTAACACATAATGGTCCTGTTGCAAAAAGTTATTCCAAATTTATAGAAATATTTTTATGACACCTATTAGATGAAAAAATAGAATAGCAGTGAAGTAACTCAACCTCCAAAAAGCGCAAGCAAGTTCCCACTTCAAAGACCACTGGATGCAAGAGTTTATTTGAACTAATTATATACTTTTCCCTTACAAACTTTTCTACAAGTTCTCTTTGATTATCAGCAGCAGGGATAACAATCGATGGCAACTGAACATAACACCTCTCAAGCTGGGATACTCCACCAGCACCTATGGCCAAATCCGCCCTTGCTAATAACCCGTAATAATAACTCGGCTGTACATGAAATACTACATTATCATATTTCGCATATTTTTGTTTTAGTGCTAATTTATGTGGGTTATTTTTACCTAAAACAACATTAAATATACAATCTTTTAACTGCTCAGAATTTAATGCCTGTTCCAAAGCTAAAGCTGTAAAGTTTTTAGGATCTGCACCGCCTAAAAATACTAAAACAGTTTCCACCTTATTAAGTTTATTCCCCTTGCCGGCTCGGGACCTATTTTCTTTAACTTGTTTTAATTTGGAGTTTATCAAAGCATGCTTTGATCCCAATAACTTTTTACAACTTTGTGGCACTAACTTATCGTATCTGGATTCGAAATTTAAATAAAAATTATGATCTAAAATGATATCACAATCATGCTTTCTATTAGCCAAATCATCTATAACCATTATTTTTTCAACTTTTGATCTTAATACTTTTTCCCACTTAATATCTAATGCATAATGATCAATAATCAATAAATCTATTTTCTCATTAAATTCTAAAACATTTTCTAAAGTTTCTTTGGCATCATCTTCTAATCTAACTCCTAACCATTTATCATAATCATCATTGGGAGGAGTTTTGGAATATTGTCCTTTATTCTCTGGCGAAAATGCTAACAACTTAAATCCGAAACCTTTAAATTTTATAACTTCTGATAAATTTCCTGGTAAGTCTCTACATATAAAAGTTATTTTTGCCTGATAATTCTGAGTTAATTTTTCAGCTAGTGTTAAACAGCGCATAACATGACCAGTGCCAATCATATTTGATGCATCAGTACGAATAATTATATTCATACTCATATTTCACGAACCTTGAATAATTGCTTTAATGGCTCACACAATAAACTATCGTAAAGTTTATTATTATCAATAGCACTTTTTATAATAGGAAAAACATCACTATAAATATTTTCAATATAATCAACCTCATTTTGACTATAGGCATAACTAATATTATGCGTACAAAATGTTAATAACCCACGCTGCAAACACTCCTGCATAAATAAAGTTTTAATATCCCATGAAGAATAATTTGCATAATCTTTAATAACTAAAAATGACCAGCAAGGATGTCCGTGTACAGAAATAATATCATCCAAATTATATGCAGCAATAAGCTTTTTGGTTTTTTCTATAATTTGCTCTCCTATATTATGAATATGTGTAATGCCATTGGTTTGCTCTAATTTTTTTATTACTGCTAATGAAGCTGCAATAGAAACCGACTCACCGCCAAAAGTAGATGAAAGAAACACATCTTCCATTATTTGCATATATTCTTTTTTGCCAACTAATGCACTAATTGGATAGCCATTACCCATACCTTTTCCAAAAGTTGCTAAATCTGGAGTGACTCCAAAATGTTTCTGCGCGCCCCCAAGTGAAAACCTAAACCCAGTTACAGTTTCATCAAAAATAAACAAAGCGTTATTATCATGCGCAAGTTTTTTACAATTTTCTAAAAAATTATCTTTAGGAAACTCAACGTTCATCGGTTCCATAATAACAGCAGCAACATTATCTTTATATTTATTTAATAACTCATCTAAGCTATCTAAATTATTATATTTAAAGTGATGCGCTAACTCCTTAGTAGCCTCAGGTACACCTAAATTTTTAGTAGTAGACCCAATGTACCAATCTTGCCAGCCATGATAGCCACACACCAAAACATGATCCTTACCAGTAACTGCCCTAGCAACTCTAATAGCGCCACTTGTAGCATCAGTGCCATTTTTACCAAAACGAACCATTTGTGCGCTTGGAATATGCTCAATTAATTTTCTGGCCAATTTTTGCTCTAACTCTGTTGCTAAAGAAAAAGTAACTCCTTTGTCTATCTGTTTTTTTACAGCATTATCTACTTGTTCATCGCAGTACCCTAAAGATACAGATGCTAAGCCATTAACCAAATCTAAATATTTATTTCCATCAACATCCCAAACATAAGCCCCTTTCCCTCTATCAATAAAATAAGGAGAAACTCCATGCGGAAACTGAGTATAGCTCTTACTAAAAGTTTGACTGCCCAAAGGTATAACCTCTAAAGCACTCTTTAATAAAGCTTCAGATTTTTGATATCTATTACTAATAATATTCACCTAATTACCAACCTTTTCACTAAACTCTAAATCTTTTAAAATTGAACTTTGCATGCCGCTGTTACGTTTAAAATCCATATTCTCGCTAAGTATGTTTTTATGTTTTTCGCTATCATATAGCCTCAATACTTCTTTCCAACTAAAATCAGGATTCTCAAAATATAGCTCTTCTATTATATAACTCACAACTTTAAAATCTTCAGGGTTATCTACAGTCCACCTCAACCCAGAGTAATCTGTTTTATTTGTATAGCTATTTAATTTAAAGCAATTTTTATTATTATAAATATACTGAGTTACATGCTCTTTTTCGGAAAATAAAGTCGATTTTCTCCAGATCTCGCATAGAACATTATATTGCATAATTTCTATATCTAAGCCATCAGGAAATGTAGGCTTTAAAGCATTAGAAGTATAGTCAGCTTGCGAATCTAAATGAGACTTAATTACCTGATCAACAACCTCAGTATCTATAATAGGACAATCACCAGTAACCCTAACAACATGCGTAGGGTTATATTGCTTGGCGCATTGATAATATCTATCTAAAACATCATCTAGACTACCCCTAAAGCACTCAATATTATTATCAAAACACATATTTGCAATAGCATCATCTAAAATATCTTCACTCGTTGCAATAACTAGTTTGTCAATATAATGAGACTTATTAAGCCTAGAAACTTGAATTTCTAATAATGTTTTGGCTCTAACTTTTTTTAAAACCTTTCCTGGTAATCTAGTCGAATTGAAACGAGCTTGAAGTATAGCTAATATCATTGCGGCCACCCCCTTGGATCAATTAAGGCTAAAGGCATTTTAGTAAACTCTTTAAATAAATCACTTAAGCCCTCTTGGCTATCATCTTGGTTATAAATTGAGATAATTTCTTGCAGCTGCTGACAATCTAAAACTCCCAAAACTAAGTTATTACTATAATTCTTAGCGAAATCAATACAAGCTCGCAATTTAGTGCACCCAGATTTAGAAATATTTTGTCTATATCTATTAAAATAATTTATAAATTTACTAAAAAAATCTGGCAATGCATTATTCTCAATATCTTGCAATAAAATTCCTTGCAAAAATGCGCTTCTAGTATGAATCTCAATATTTTTATTTTTTAATATATCTAATAATGGAATAAACCTTTGGTCAAAAATATTTAAAGGAAATTGCACAATCTCAATTGGGTATCTATCCATAATAGTTAATAACTCATTTGGAGAATAAACACTTACACCTATTTTTAATTGAGAATTATTACTTTTTAAATTTAAAGCTGATTTATATAAATGATCTGCTCTATTTTCTAGCAAATCATGGCTGTTATGAAATAATAATGCCTTTATATTATTATCTTTTAAGTTATTAATAGAATTTTCAAAATCTGAATCTAAATAATTTAATGTTTGTTTAATACTTGTATTTGCAAATGATCTAGTTTTGGTAACTATATTAAATTTTTTATTAATCTTTTGACTAGCCAGGCCTATTATTTTTTCAGAGTTTCCATATTGAGTAGACGTATCTATTGTCTCAATATTATTTTGATAAGCCAGATCTAAAATACCACAAACCTTCTCTAATGATACTTTTCCCGAAGAGTTTGTGACCCCATAATTTAGTCCAAATTGGGCTGACCCTAAAACTATAGTCACAGAGTTTTCCCCATAATAATGTTATCTACAAACAACTCATTTAATTTGCTATATTTTTTTTGAACACCCTCTTGCTCCCAACCCGCCTTAACAAAAGCATTAATGCTGCCTAAATTTACAGAATAAGCCCCAGCATACAACTTATTTAGATTAAGTTCATTTTTAGCAATTCTAGAAATAATTTTAATAGCCTCAGTAGCAATTCCTTGACCCCAATAATTTTTATCCCCGATCATAATGCCTAAATGTGCCCGACGATGAAAAAAATCAACACCTCCTAGTTTAATATTTCCAATATGCTGATTAGTATCATTATCAAAAATACCAAAAATTTTATTGTCAGAAGATTCATACATAGCTTTAATATATTGTTTAGCTGTATCTAAAGAGTGCTTAATAAACCTAGCTTCCAAATATTGATTTATTTCTTTATCATTAAGCCAATCTACATACTTTTGCGTGACATCTATATCTAAGATCTCTCTCAAATATATTTTTTTGTTTGAAGATATATATTTTTTTAGCATAATTCTCTTTTAACTTTAACTAAAACTATAAGAAATAGTCGCTTCTTTAATTTTTTCAACAACATACTCTATTTGCTTATTAATTAACTTTGGGTACATAGGTAAACTTATAGATCTGGCATAATATTTTTCAGCATCAGGACAAAGCCCTACTTTAAAGCCCAACTTTTGATAATACGGTTGCCAATAAACAGGAATATAATGCACATTTACACCAATATTATTTTCTCTTAAAAACTCAAATACTTCTTTTCTTTCACTGGCATCTGCAACTTGTATCGGGTATAAATGTAAAGCCGAATATGCATCTGGACTTTGATACGGAGTAACAATATCTAAATCTAGAAAACTATTATTATATTTTTTAGCAATGTCATGGCGCATTGATATAAATTTATCCAATTTTTTAAATTGCGATAAACCTAAAGCGCATTGAATATCGGTAATTCTATAATTAAAACCCAAATCTAACTGCTCATAATACCAAGCCCCATTGTTTTGAACCTGATCTTTTGAATTTGTCATTAAATTAGGATCTCTGGTTATACCGTGAGTACGCAGCATAGCTATTTTTTCAGCCAATTTATCATCATTAGTTGTGATCATGCCGCCTTCACCAGTAGTAATAATTTTAACTGGATGAAAACTAAAAACACTTAAATCAGAATATTGACAACTTCCTATTTTATTATTTAAATATTCGCCACCAATTGCATGGGAGGCATCTTCAATAATTTTAAATCCATACTCTATAGATAGTTCTTTGATTTTTTTCATGTCACAAGATTGACCAGCGAAATGAACAGGAATAACTACTTTAGGTAATTTATTTTGTTTACGAGCTTGAATTAATTTATCTTCCAGAGCCTCTACCGACATATTATAAGTTTTAGAATCTATATCTACAAAATCAACTTTAGCCCCACAACATATGGCACAATATGCTGAAGATACAAATGTGATTGGAGAAGTCCAGACCAAATCTCCTTCACCTACATCTAGAGCCAGGCAACACAAATGCAACGCCGCTGTGGCATTACATACCGCAATCGCATGTTTGACACCACAATATTTTGATATTTCATACTCAAACGACTTAATAGCTGGGCCTTGAGTTAGCCAATTTGATTTTAATGCTTTTATTACATATTCAATATCACTATCATCTATACACTGGGTTCCATACGGAATAAAATCTGTCATAATTAAGTCGTTTCATAAATTTCTTTAATCAAATTGGTTGCACTATTAATAACTTTATCGTCAGCTCCCTTCCCAACCATATTTAATAGCGCAAGAAATGCATCTTTAGTAAGCCATTGAGTATTCTTTCCAGAGCTATACTCAAAACCTGGCTGAACATCTTTGCCAACTTCATCTAATTTATTTTTTGTATAATCAGCAGTATGCGAAAACTGAATTGTTGGTTTTATCACATAATGATCATTGAATTCTAAAGCCAAATGGCTATCATCCGCCGGGCACATAATTTCATGAAGCTTCTCTCCTGGTCTAATTCCTACATTTTTTTGCAGTAGATTAGGAGCTAATGCGCTTGCCAGGTCAGTAATCTTCATGGAAGGTATTTTGGGAACAAAGATTTCTCCTCCATACATGCGCTCAAAGTTTTTAAAAACAAAATTTACACCTTGCTCAAGAGTAATTAAAAACCTTGTCATTTTATCATGAGTAATAGGCAAATGAGATGCTCCATTTTTAATAAGCTTCTGGAAAAATGGAATCACAGAACCTCTGGAGCCAATTACATTGCCATATCTAACTACAGAAAATCTGGTTTTTCTAGATCCGACCATATTATTAGCGGCAACAAATAGCTTATCCGAAGCTAGCTTTGTTGCTCCATACAAGTTTATTGGATTAGCAGCTTTATCTGTTGAAAGTGCTATAACTTTTTCTACATTATTTTCTATGGCCGCCCGAATGACATTTTGTGCGCCATTAATATTTGTTTTAATGCACTCCATCGGATTATATTCAGCTGCTGGCACTTGCTTTAAAGCCGCAGCATGAATCACATAATCAACACCATCCATTGCACGATTAAGACGATCTTTATCTCGAACATCCCCAATAAAATAACGCATACAAGGCTCATTAAAAACTTGCTGCATATCAAATTGCTTAAGCTCATCACGAGAAAAGATAATTATCTTTTGTGGAGACCATCTAGACAAAATCATAGAAACACATTGCTTACCAAAACTACCAGTGCCGCCTGTAATTAATATTGACTTATCATTAAACATAATTATCCCACTCTTAATTAATAATCCATTTTTGTTTTTTATCTACACTCACTAAAATAAGATTTAAACAATAACACTAACCCAAGGCAAAATCCAGCACCTAAATCAATGCCTAAAAGCCCAGTATTTACTCAATAAAAATGTCACAATAGGAACTAGCATTTGAGTCAGAATTAAAGCAAAAACATAATATAAAGCGAAAACTTGCAGTAAAATAAAAAACAATAATTGAGTTAAACCCAAACTAAAAGTCGCAACCATCACAAACTTCAACCAAGAGTTACTTGCGTCGGTATCCATTTTAAAAGTCCATAAATTATGACCCAAGAAAGCAACCTGACAAGCAACAATAAATCCAATAATATTTGCCAATAATGGCGGCCAATCAAATGTCTCTACAATAAAAATCACAATTAATAAATTTATAATTACTGCACTTACGCCAACAATTCCAAAACGACATAACTGAAAAAATATAGATTTATATTGCTTATATAATATCATACTAGGCTACTAAGAATATTTCTTACTTTCATGCCATAATCTGTACATATACCAAACGCTCCCCGATGACCATTTATGAAATCATCCAAATTATCGGTAGATCCAACAAGCTCAGGAGCACATATGATAGAATCATTCGAATACCCCACTTTATAATTGCACCATAATTTATCACGCAGCGTAAACACATAATCATCATTATTAATAGCAAAAGCATCTGCAAATTTTAACTTTGGTAGAAAAAGATTCTTAAGGTGAAAAAAAACTTGAGGGTGATCAAAATCTGTCAGCTGAATTTGTACCTCAGGTTTGTCATGCCCTAGATAATAATTGTTTTTAATACACCAAAGATCTAGTTCTACATAAAATCCATCTTCAATTGCATCCCAAATTTTAGCCACATTATGATTGGTACTATTTATACCATTAATATTACCTCTATGAGCTATAATTATCATAATAAAAAAACTCTCAACTAAAACCTACATCTTTTAAGCTTTAAAATGCCAAAAATATAACTCCAAGTTAACTTAACTTGACCTGACAGCAGCCTGGACCATGAAGAAACACCATCAAACCTTGGCAATTCAACAGAATCAAGAAAGAACCTACGTTTATACTGCTTTAAAAGCTGATGAATTACGGCAGCATCAAAACAAAAGTCATTTGGCAATAAATCTAGATTTTTAATTTTGCTTTTCAAAAATATTTTTGGTTGGCCATTAAATTCTACAACAGCCTGCCTGAGTATTATAGAAGCTAGACACCTAAGGGCAATGCTACGAATCTTTGGATAAAATGTACGCCCCCTTCTTACAGGAATAAGCAAATCAACCTCTGGATCAAAACTCATAACTAAAGGAAAGTGCTGAGTAAAATAAGCATACGCATCGAATTGGCAATCTGAGTGATTTAATAATACTAAGTCAGTTTTACTCGCCGCAAGGCCCTGTTTAAATCCATAACCATATCCTTGATTATTTTCTATAGTTACTATTTTAACCCGGGAATCCAACTCACTTAGTTTGTCCAATAGTTTTTCTGTATTATCAGTTGATCCATTTTGTACAAAAATAAAGTTTTTAATATTAAAAATTCTATTTAGTCGCCTGCATTCTAAATAAAAAGGCATGACATTAGACTGCTCGTTATAAAAAACTGATATAAGAGTCAGCTCTTTTTTGCTAATTAACGAATAATTCTTTATTAAAGAATCTTTATCAAGACTTTTAATATTTATAGTATCTATAGAAACATTTAGTAAAGACAAGTAGTCATCACAGGCTTTGGCAACTTCACAAGAAAGCAGACTATCTACACCTATATCTTTCATAATTTAAACCATAAAAACAATTTGTTACTTTGGAAACTTTATAAATAAACAAGGGGTGCTTACTAGATACTTATACACAACACTTCCCTTTGTATTTTTTGCCAGCTCGTATATAAACTTTGTATATAAATCCCAAGTTTTAGTTCTATGCAAAGCTGCCTTACAACTACCAATGCCAGCATATGATGAAATGGGTCCATAATAAGTGTTTAGATAATATGTTAAACTTTTCATATCCTCATCTTTAATTTTGAATTGCTGAATATCATTATTAAATGTTGTTAATGTATCTACTGAATATTTTCTTTCATTTTTTAACACCTCTTTAATCTCTGAAACAGATTGGAAGTGATATCCAGAATAAAATCCAGCATCTCTTCTTCCATTACGATTAGTCATGCCATAATCTTGCGGCCCACCTGATCCTAATAAAACAATTTTATCACTACTTGAAAATATCTCTCCAGGTACTCCCCCCAATAATACATAATCCAACGGGTCGTAAACTGTTCTCTCATTTTTGTAAAATCTAACATAGGTATGAGCTACTCCAGACACTATAATCACAGAGAAAAAAGAAAGAAATAAAATATTTTTAAATGAAAATCTTAATAGTTCATTTTTTTTATTCAAGTATGGCTTTTTATCTATATTTTTATATATTTCATAAAAACATATAATAGAAGCAATTGAAAAATAAGATGTAATAGGAAATGAATAATAATTATGTATTGACGCTGAATCAAAAATCAAAGGCAGAGAAATTAAACTAATTATAAAGCCAACTCCGAGAAAAACATCAAAATTAAAATTTGATGTTATTTTCTTACTAAAGCGCAAGCATAAATAAACAACTATTGTAATTATAAAAAGAAAGAATACTGGCAATCCGAAATGGAACTTCGTGAAAAATCCCAAAAAGGCATGCCACTTCGCAGAATCAAGCAAAGAACTCAAAAATACACGCCCTGAAAAAATACCAATAGTATCCGCGCCATTCCTAACAAGGTGCTGTGTCCAGGAATACCATAATATAGCAGGGGTTATTATTAATATGCCCGCCAAATAATATGAAGCTTTTTTCAGCATATTAAAACCATCCTGACGAAACATAAATGCAATAAGCATCAAACTATACAAAATATAGTAAGGCCTTATTGCTACCGCTATTGAAAGAGATACAGATGCAAAGACTAACCACCTCAGACTCAAGTTCTTTTTAAAAACAACCCAAAGAAAAATAGACACAAATAAAAATGCTTGTATTTCTTCATGAATAAAGGTTTCAAAAAATCCAAATGCAGGTATAGCTGAAATTGCTATGGCACATGCATATCTATACTTTAACGAAGGGAAAAACGTAACAGCTATTATTAATGAAATAGCTACAACTGCAAACATATTAAGCAAACGCCCGACAAATAACATGGGACTTGCGTATTTAGAAGTTGGGAACAAACTAATTGCCGACTCTAAATTCCCTGGGGCCATACTCTTACTAAAAATAAACTTAAAAGTATTCTCTCCAGGCAAGATAGGAATATAAGTAACAGGTATAACATTATTAGAATAACAATATTCTCTTGGCGTATCTGCGCTAGCATTGCCATTAACTTCCAATGAAATGCATTTTTTATCCATGCTGGTTTTATTAGAAACCAAATATAAATGCAAATATTGAGATATATTATTATGAAACAAAGTGGCAAGCTTATATTCCCATGATGGAGCTAGAGTAAACTTAAGGGTATATATAACTTTATCACCTTTTAATATCTTACTTTCAGTATATTTTTTAAAATGCATACCATAAGGAAGCTTAATTGGCCCTTTAACATCTGAATGCAAATTGTTTTTTATTAAAGGTGTTAGAAGTGGAACCATTTTACCAGTAACAAATTGATAAATAGGAAAAACAATTTCTATAACTCCCGGACCCCATTCTTTAAGCGAGGCATTAACAGTTGGCAAGTAAAACCTAGTAGTATTTTTAGCGTAAGCGGTAATCTCCGCCTGAGAATCTGTTTGCCTCCAAGGCATTTCATTAGTAACATCAAAGCGTAATGATGGGCTATAAATTACAACATTAAACAGTAAAACCACAAATGAAAGCAAAAAAAACTGCATAGACTTTGATTTAAAACTAGACTTCACTATCAACTAACCCTCTATTCCTATTATATAATTTTTCCAACATAACTCTTAATAAGTCAAATGTAAAACTAGTCCTTGACTCAAAATATTACCTCCTTAGATAGATCAAGATTTATCTCACCTATTAAATCATAATAAAACTTACACTTATCGTTATTATGAAGAGGAATAAGAGAAAAAAGATTAGCGGCTGTAATTATTTTTATGTGTGACATCCTATGCCTTCCCCACCTATCCTCAACGTAATTTTCAAAAAAAGACTTTAGAGATTGTATAGCTTTAAAATCTAATACTTTTCCCATCACTATAAAGTCATAACCAACCAATGACTGATATACTTTTGACAGATCATAAAATATATCACCATAAATTGACTTTTCATGTCCCAACTCTCCACGAGGATCAATAAACTTAATTTTACCATTGGTTGTGAGAAAACAGTTGGTGAAAACAGGATCACCATGAATTATTCCTAAAACCCCCAAATTCTGATCAGAATAGGAAACTAATGATGATAACAAGAAATCATAGACCTCTTGACTCCTTTCAAATCTACTATATGAATAGCCATCGAACCTTTCTTTAAGCTTTTTGGCATAATTCAAATAAATTAGATTTTGGTTGTCAAGTTTTTCAGAAATGGGATATGAATGTATTATATCAAGAGCATTTAACAACTTCTCCAAGTAATCAGACTTAAGGGCATTGTTAATAAATAAGTGAGTGAAAGATAGCCCCTCAACTTTTTTCGTTAATAGCTCTTCGTCATTTATTGACCTATGATCTGGCAAAAATATACTAAGTTGTTTGGGAACTGAATTATACCAAAACAATTCACCTTGAATATTACCTGATTTTTTATACCACCCATCGATAACATTCAATGTATGGTAGTCTCTTGGCATAATATCCAGGTCATAAAATCCTGTTTGCTTTTCAAGGCACTTTTTAGGGTCGATCGCTAAATCATCAATATAAAAATCTGCGTACGGCTTGCCAAAATTAATTTCATCGAAGGGAATCTCGAATTTTGAAAGTGTTGCAAGAGTTACTTCCTTTATATCTTCTATAACAGCTTTAACATTCCCATTGTGTGTTTTCATTCGGCGAGCGGTGTAAAGAATTATGTAGTGTCCTAGAGACTTAACTATTTTCAAAAATGAAATTACTTCAGGTATAGGACGTACAGTTGAGTAGTCTCCTCTAACCGCAGGATAGGTAACTAGCGTATTATCAATATCAAAACAAAAACGTAATACTCTATCACTATTATCTGGCAATGATGAAAAATATTTTAACTGAAGAGGTGTTCCAACACAGCTAAATTTCTCATATTGACTCGCACCAACTGATATGCCATCCCTTAGCATTGACCCATAAACATCGGAGATGTAACGCTCATTTCCACTGTTTAGTGAACTAATGGCTTTCTCACAATATTTCCGCAACAATAAACCATTTTTAAAACCATAGCAACCCACACTAGCATAATGTGATATCTTCCTCTTTTCCGCTATATTTCGTACATAAAAATTTTCATCAACTTCTATATATGAATAGATTGGTTCACCTTCTAAATCATGAAAGTAAAATATCCTATTATCTTGATACTTTTTATACTCATGAATAATGTCTCCATGATAAATAGTATCACAATCGAGAATAAGTTGTGGAACATCTAAAGCACCTAAGGATAAACTTGCAATTCCCCGCAAAACAGTATCAGCCGCACCTTTAGTATCATGGCAAATGGGAATGAAATTAAAATTAAACTCGCCAAAATAATGCTTCAATAAATCGCAAAAACCCATTTCATCTAATGAACTGCGATAAATTATAGTAATCAAATCACTTTGCGTTAAGGAAAGAGACTCAATTACACGAACTATCATCGGCTTTCCCAAAATCTTTATAAGTGACTTAGGGGTCAGGTATGACTCATTAACAAAACGACTACCAATACCATTAATTGGCATTATAATATTCACAATAACCCCCACATTATTTTTTAAAACTTAAAGCACTCTTATGAAAAATAGGTTTTACTTTTTTTTACTGCCTTTGTAACCCATATATTTAACAAACAGACATAGATCATACTATCCACATAACCATACTTGCTTTAAAGCTGCAGCATGAATCACATAATCAACACCGCCCATTGCACGATTAAGACGATCTTTATCTCGAACATCCCCAATAAAATAACGCATACAAGGCTCATTAAAAACTTGCTGCATATCAAATTGCTTAAGCTCATCACGAGAAAAGATAATTATCTTTTCTGGAGACCATCTAGACAAAATCATAGAAACACATCGCTTACCAAAACTACCAGTGCCGCCTGTAATTAATATTGACTTATCATTAAACATAATTATCCCACTCTTAATTAATAATCCATTTTTGTTTTTTATCTACACTCACTAAAATAAGATTTAAACAATAACACTAACCCAAGGCAAAATCCAGCACCTAAATCAATGCCTAAAAGCCCAGTATTTACTCAATAAAAATGTCACAATAGGAACTAGCATTTGAGTCAGAATTAAAGCAAAAACATAATATAAAGCGAAAACTTGCAGTAAAATAAAAAACAATAATTGAGTTAAACCCAAACTAAAAGTCGCAACCATCACAAACTTCAACCAAGAGTTACTTGCGTCGGTATCCATTTTAAAAGTCCATAAATTATGACCCAAGAAAGCAACCTGACAAGCAACAATAAATCCAATAATATTTGCCAATAATGGCGGCCAATCAAATGTCTCTACAATAAAAATCACAATTAATAAATTTATAATTACTGCACTTACGCCAACAATTCCAAAACGACATAACTGAAAAAATATAGATTTATATTGCTTATATAATATCATACTAGGCTACTAAGAATATTTCTTACTTTCATGCCATAATCTGTACATATACCAAACGCTCCCCGATGACCATTTATGAAATCATCCAAATTATCGGTAGATCCAACAAGCTCAGGAGCACATATGATAGAATCATTCGAATACCCCACTTTATAATTGCACCATAATTTATCACGCAGCGTAAACACATAATCATCATTATTAATAGCAAAAGCATCTGCAAATTTTAACTTTGGTAGAAAAAGATTCTTAAGGTGAAAAAAAACTTGAGGGTGATCAAAATCTGTCAGCTGAATTTGTACCTCAGGTTTGTCATGCCCTAGATAATAATTGTTTTTAATACACCAAAGATCTAGTTCTACATAAAATCCATCTTCAATTGCATCCCAAATTTTAGCCACATTATGATTGGTACTATTTATACCATTAATATTACCTCTATGAGCTATAATTATCATAATAAAAAAACTCTCAACTAAAACCTACATCTTTTAAGCTTTAAAATGCCAAAAATATAACTCCAAGTTAACTTAACTTGACCTGACAGCAGCCTGGACCATGAAGAAACACCATCAAACCTTGGCAATTCAACAGAATCAAGAAAGAACCTACGTTTATACTGCTTTAAAAGCTGATGAATTACGGCAGCATCAAAACAAAAGTCATTTGGCAATAAATCTAGATTTTTAATTTTGCTTTTCAAAAATATTTTTGGTTGGCCATTAAATTCTACAACAGCCTGCCTGAGTATTATAGAAGCTAGACACCTAAGGGCAATGCTACGAATCTTTGGATAAAATGTACGCCCCCTTCTTACAGGAATAAGCAAATCAACCTCTGGATCAAAACTCATAACTAAAGGAAAGTGCTGAGTAAAATAAGCATACGCATCGAATTGGCAATCTGAGTGATTTAATAATACTAAGTCAGTTTTACTCGCCGCAAGGCCCTGTTTAAATCCATAACCATATCCTTGATTATTTTCTATAGTTACTATTTTAACCCGGGAATCCAACTCACTTAGTTTGTCCAATAGTTTTTCTGTATTATCAGTTGATCCATTTTGTACAAAAATAAAGTTTTTAATATTAAAAATTCTATTTAGTCGCCTGCATTCTAAATAAAAAGGCATGACATTAGACTGCTCGTTATAAAAAACTGATATAAGAGTCAGCTCTTTTTTGCTAATTAACGAATAATTCTTTATTAAAGAATCTTTATCAAGACTTTTAATATTTATAGTATCTATAGAAACATTTAGTAAAGACAAGTAGTCATCACAGGCTTTGGCAACTTCACAAGAAAGCAGACTATCTACACCTATATCTTTCATAATTTAAACCATAAAAACAATTTGTTACTTTGGAAACTTTATAAATAAACAAGGGGTGCTTACTAGATACTTATACACAACACTTCCCTTTGTATTTTTTGCCAGCTCGTATATAAACTTTGTATATAAATCCCAAGTTTTAGTTCTATGCAAAGCTGCCTTACAACTACCAATGCCAGCATATGATGAAATGGGTCCATAATAAGTGTTTAGATAATATGTTAAACTTTTCATATCCTCATCTTTAATTTTGAATTGCTGAATATCATTATTAAATGTTGTTAATGTATCTACTGAATATTTTCTTTCATTTTTTAACACCTCTTTAATCTCTGAAACAGATTGGAAGTGATATCCAGAATAAAATCCAGCATCTCTTCTTCCATTACGATTAGTCATGCCATAATCTTGCGGCCCACCTGATCCTAATAAAACAATTTTATCACTACTTGAAAATATCTCTCCAGGTACTCCCCCCAATAATACATAATCCAACGGGTCGTAAACTGTTCTCTCATTTTTGTAAAATCTAACATAGGTATGAGCTACTCCAGACACTATAATCACAGAGAAAAAAGAAAGAAATAAAATATTTTTAAATGAAAATCTTAATAGTTCATTTTTTTTATTCAAGTATGGCTTTTTATCTATATTTTTATATATTTCATAAAAACATATAATAGAAGCAATTGAAAAATAAGATGTAATAGGAAATGAATAATAATTATGTATTGACGCTGAATCAAAAATCAAAGGCAGAGAAATTAAACTAATTATAAAGCCAACTCCGAGAAAAACATCAAAATTAAAATTTGATGTTATTTTCTTACTAAAGCGCAAGCATAAATAAACAACTATTGTAATTATAAAAAGAAAGAATACTGGCAATCCGAAATGGAACTTCGTGAAAAATCCCAAAAAGGCATGCCACTTCGCAGAATCAAGCAAAGAACTCAAAAATACACGCCCTGAAAAAATACCAATAGTATCCGCGCCATTCCTAACAAGGTGCTGTGTCCAGGAATACCATAATATAGCAGGGGTTATTATTAATATGCCCGCCAAATAATATGAAGCTTTTTTCAGCATATTAAAACCATCCTGACGAAACATAAATGCAATAAGCATCAAACTATACAAAATATAGTAAGGCCTTATTGCTACCGCTATTGAAAGAGATACAGATGCAAAGACTAACCACCTCAGACTCAAGTTCTTTTTAAAAACAACCCAAAGAAAAATAGACACAAATAAAAATGCTTGTATTTCTTCATGAATAAAGGTTTCAAAAAATCCAAATGCAGGTATAGCTGAAATTGCTATGGCACATGCATATCTATACTTTAACGAAGGGAAAAACGTAACAGCTATTATTAATGAAATAGCTACAACTGCAAACATATTAAGCAAACGCCCGACAAATAACATGGGACTTGCGTATTTAGAAGTTGGGAACAAACTAATTGCCGACTCTAAATTCCCTGGGGCCATACTCTTACTAAAAATAAACTTAAAAGTATTCTCTCCAGGCAAGATAGGAATATAAGTAACAGGTATAACATTATTAGAATAACAATATTCTCTTGGCGTATCTGCGCTAGCATTGCCATTAACTTCCAATGAAATGCATTTTTTATCCATGCTGGTTTTATTAGAAACCAAATATAAATGCAAATATTGAGATATATTATTATGAAACAAAGTGGCAAGCTTATATTCCCATGATGGAGCTAGAGTAAACTTAAGGGTATATATAACTTTATCACCTTTTAATATCTTACTTTCAGTATATTTTTTAAAATGCATACCATAAGGAAGCTTAATTGGCCCTTTAACATCTGAATGCAAATTGTTTTTTATTAAAGGTGTTAGAAGTGGAACCATTTTACCAGTAACAAATTGATAAATAGGAAAAACAATTTCTATAACTCCCGGACCCCATTCTTTAAGCGAGGCATTAACAGTTGGCAAGTAAAACCTAGTAGTATTTTTAGCGTAAGCGGTAATCTCCGCCTGAGAATCTGTTTGCCTCCAAGGCATTTCATTAGTAACATCAAAGCGTAATGATGGGCTATAAATTACAACATTAAACAGTAAAACCACAAATGAAAGCAAAAAAAACTGCATAGACTTTGATTTAAAACTAGACTTCATTATCAACTACCCCTCCATTCCTATCATATAATTTTTCGAAATATAATTTAGATAATTTTCCGGCTCTCCTAATGACCAAAACTCACACAAAGGATACTCAAGAATCAGTCCTTTCAAATAATTATAGACATGCGAAACATAATACTCTCCATTGGGGGCCGTATCTCTTTTATCAAAAACAGTATCTGCCGCTTTTAAAAAACCGAATGTAGTTTGAAACCAGTATAAGCCAATAGTGGCTCGATTTGATATCTTCTGCTTTTCTTTTACCGCAATAATTTTACATGCATAATTTTCGTCTATTTTTGCATAAGAGTGTCTTTCACTATATCTTTCTACAGTAGGAATGCCTCCCACAGCATTTCTATCTCGAAACCACTCCAGTGCCCAATCACCCGGCCAGGATAAAACCTGATCACAATTACAAATAAGCAACTGTGCATGTGGATTTTCTTCTAAAAACTGCCTTGCATACATAACTGTATCAAGCGGCCCCCTGGTAAGCTTGTTAGTTTCAATAACTACTGATTTTTTTTTTATTTCCTTAAAGTCATTCAATACAGAATTTATTTGATTCGCTTTTTGTGGCAACAAAACTATCTTATCAAATTCAAATCCAATATTCTTTATAGCATGGATAAACATAGGATCATTATTAGGAGGTATAGGCATTAATTTTTTGTCTGGATGGAGATTACTAAAACGACTTCCAGATCCAGCCATAGGCATTACTACTATTCGCATATTTCTTTATCCGATGGAATTGATGGTGACTTAACACATATAACTTGAACCTCATCGGATATCACATTAACATCACATGCTTCCCCTTTATCAAACACAAAAATATCGCCTTTTTTTATATCACAACCATTAACATGCATCTCACCTGAAATACATAAGTTCATTTCAACTGCTAATAAATGGCGATGCTTAGCTATATGCTCGCCTTTACGATGAACTTTAAGAGCGACTTCAAAATCTTTAGTTTTAAAAATAGATGGCTCAAAGCAACCAATAAACCATCCTTCCTTATAGTTATTAATATTATACTTCTGCATGCTCTAACCCTTTTTCAGACATGGTCGTTGCACATGCATCAGCCATTTGACGAAACTCTCTAACCCCCGCCAGACTACCATCTTTATGAGAATGGATAGATCCTCCAGCTGAAATCATAATATCATTTCCAAATATTTTTTGAAGCATAGGAACATGCTCTGGAGTGGCCCCACAACTAAAACTAGGAATCGTCCCCTTATGGCCATAAAAAGGGTTTTGCAATGCATCAATTCGTCTTTGCAGCACATCTTGCGGCTCATCCAAATACCCTCCTAACATACCAACATGAATCATATCTGCACCAGCAAGTCGAGCAAATCTACACCAGACATCAAAAGATATTGAATACCTTCCCCTAGTAATAACTCCATCACCGGACTTTTGATAGAATGATACTTTTTTTGCAAGAGCAGATAGATATTGAAAGGCATCAAGTCCAGCCCATACATTTAAGTGATATCCATAAATATTATCATAAGCATTAAGTACTTCAGCAATATCTTGATACTGATTTATTGGCACATTAATTGCAGGAGCAAATATGACATTTGTACCCTTTAAAACACTTGCCACAGCCTTAATTCTTTCTTTGACACAGGCTCCTTGTATTTCACCAAGAATTTCATCTTCTTTAATAAAATCTATTCCTCCTGAAACCATTTTTTCAACAATTTCACACAGAACACTCAAACTTAGACCAGTCTTGGGTTTGACAATACCCCCGATCAGTGGCCGGTTATAGGCCTTGATAAGATGCCTAATGCCTTCTATGCCATATTTAGGTCCAGGAAAAGAACGTGAAAACTTCTCAGGAAGATCAACCCTTACCAAGCGACATGATTTGATAATATCAATGTCCATCTGACCACCCATAAGCACCGTTACAAGATGAGTAAAGGAGCCAGGAGTAAATAAATCAACAGGAAATTTGGTTTTTACTAAATAGGCATCTCCGCTCTGCTCTATGCTAGTAACAGTAGCATAGTATCTTTTTAATATTTCTGCCGTTTCATAATTAGATCGCTTATAAGGATTGCCTATAGACTGTCCTACAACTAGCGCCATTGACGCCTCATCTATGTTATCAGATTTAATCAAATAATCCGCAAATATATATTCCATACCCTTCCCCCTTTTTAACCTATTATTATCTATTTCTAAAATCATTCAGCCTTCCAATAGTCAACTTAAACAAAACCAAGCTTTATCACTGTAGAAAACTGCAAAGCCACATAATTATTATCTACATTACCAATGCATCAAATATCATTTTTAGTTATTATCATTTAGTGTTGGATCTGCTTAGTGTTGGATCTGCGAAGAACCTATCAAGACATATAACCACAAAAAATGCCAGTGAAAAGCTTAGCAAAAAACCAACAATTAATTTTAAGAACAAATGAAACCTACTTACAAAAGACTTTATAACTAAACTAGAAGCAATGGGCTTTTGGGATATAACATTTTTTAAGTCAGATATTTTAGCAAGACTTTCATTCAATTTTACTATAAGTTTATCTTGAATAGCCAGATCTCGCATATATAACGAGTCACTACCCTTTAACATAATAACCTCTTCTTTTTCCGGTCTTGACAAATACCCATCTTCAATGTCTTTAATTTCTTTAGACTGATGCTCTAATTGCATAATTCCAAACTTTGACTCACGAATTATATCAGCAATTTTTTCTTTTTCATATTGATTGAAATAGCTAAAAACAACCTCATTTACAAGTTTACTAACCTTAGCTTTATTATCTTGCCTGTCAGTAATTTCTAGTATTAGATTATTATTATTCACATTATAGTTAATGGCTGTCTTCTCTATTCTTAAAACACCCGACTTGCTATCTCTAGGTACAAAAGCATTCATTTTAGTTTGCAAAAAACTTGCCATAGGATACGTTTTACTATCGAGACCTAATACCTTAGTTGGTGTATATACAGCAAAATAAATGGCACGTCTAGGAGACAAAATTATTATCACAAAAGAAAGCACAAGAAAAACCACAAAAACACATAGGAACAAAAACTTCCTTCTGATAAGAGCACTAAACAAGTCTGTTAATGTGAAAAAGTTTGTATTTGATTTATGCCCGGAACTAACTTGATTTGAGTTTGCCAATTACCTCTCCCAATAAGTATTAGTTTTATAGTAATATCATCGACAAGGCCGCGACAATAAACAGCAATAAGATGCAAAGCCTAAGCTAACATAAAGAAACAATTGAAACAAGATCTAAATAAATTATTTGGGCACCTCGGCTAATTGGTCAACCTTAAACTTCAATTATGCTACTTTACTTGAATATATAAAAAAACAAATACTTAGTATGCATTTTTGTGAATAAACCCTTTTAAGAAAGTAATTATTATTATTTTTACATCTAAAATTGGAGACCAGTTTCTTATATAGTATAAGTCACAATTTATTCGAGACTGTAGATCAGTACTTCCACGCCAGCCCTGGACCTGAGCCCAACCAGTAATTCCTGTTTTTTACTGCATGCCTGTCAGAATAACCATTTATCTCACTTTTAAATTTTTTTACAAAAACCGGTCTCTCCGGCCTCGGACCTATTAAAGACATCTCCCCTTTAAGAACATTAATAAACTGAGGCAACTCATCTAAACTGGTTCTTCTTAAAACCTTTCCAATAATAGTAGCTCGATCATCAGATTTTTGCGACCATACAGCTCCTGATTTATTTTCTATATTAACAGGCATCGACCTAAATTTTAGCATTAAAAAAGTTTTTCCAGCTATTGTCACTCTAGTTTGTCTATAAAAAACAGGCCCCTTAGATGTAAGCTTTATTAATATGGCTATTAATAACATCAACGGAGCAACTAATATTAAAATCAAAGCTGAAGCAACATAATCTTCAAAAAATTTTACAAGTTTATAATATCTAGGGTTATTATAATTAGAAAAGTAATTCTCACATTCATAATTTGAGCTATCATCTGCAAAAGAACTCGAGACATCGACAGCATCAGAATAACCAATATCATCTGTTGACAACAGCACTCCCAAAAAAAATCATTAAAATTATGTAGTCTTATTTTAATTTATTTCTAGATAAATGCTAGTTTAAATAAAAACAATAGCAGTTTGGATCCACCCACCCCAACCTTAGCCCAAAGAGATAGGGGTTAACTCTATTATTTTTAAAGATATTTTTTATAAACTAAATGCCTATTGTGATTTTAGAATATTTTTAACGTAGCTCCCAGAAGAATAGAAAAGCCGATATCTCATAAAAAATATCGGCTTTAATTATTAATTAAATATTAAGCAAAAAAACAATTTAGATAAAATCTTTAGTCTTCTTTAGCTTTATTATCATCGGAAGAGGGCTCAACTTTCACGGGCTCATCTTTTGAAGCCTCTTCAGCAACCTCAGGCTCATCACCCATCTGCTTACTCAAAGCCTCACTTAGTGCGCTTTCAACTTCTGCTGCTGTTGGCCCCATAGATTCAGCGGCCGCACTTGCTTCACTACCCTTACGAAGATCATGGTAAGCTAAGCCTGTTCCTGCTGGTATTAATCTACCAACTGTAACATTTTCTTTCAAACCAAACATACCATCAGTCTTACCAGATACCGCTGCCTCAGTTAATACTCGAGTAGTTTCTTGGAAAGATGCAGCTGAAATAAATGAGTCAGTAGACAATGATGCTTTTGTTATACCTAATAGAATTGGAATACCCAAAGGCTCAACTTTCTTCTCAGCTTTTAAACGCGCTACTTCACCAAAAAACTGAGCTCTTTCCACCATTTCACCTTTGATTAATACTTCGCTGTCTCCAGGATTTTGAACTTCAATCTTACGAATCATCTGACGAATAATAACTTCAATATGTTTATCATTAATTCTAACACCTTGAAGTCTATAAACCTCTTGAATCTCATTAACTAAATAATTAGCTAATGCGCTAACACTTTTTAGTCTCAAAATATCATGCGGGTTCATCGGACCATCGGAGACAATATCACCCTGTTGAACTTGCTCACCTTCAAATACGTTTATATGACGCCATTTAGGAATCATGGTCTCAACAGCTTCGCCATCAGTGGGTGTTAATACTAAACGTCGTTTACCCTTAGTCTCTTTACCAAAGCTAACCATGCCTGAAATTTCAGCCATAATCGCATGCTCTTTAGGCTTACGAGCTTCGAATAAATCAGCAACCCTAGGCAAGCCACCTGTAATATCTTTTGTCTTTGATCCTTCAAGAGGAACTCTAGCAATAAAATCACCAACTGATACTTTTTGACCATCATCAATAGCTATAATAGCATTTGCTGGCAAAAAGTAAGCTGCTGGAACCTTACTGTTTGAGAAATAAACATCCTTACCTTTGTCATCGACAAGCTTAATCATAGGCTTAAGTGCATCCTTTTTCTTACGAGTTTGCGCAACATGCGTAACTACTTTACTACTCAAACCAGTTAGTTCATCAGTTTGAACATGTATACTTACACCCTCAACTAAGTCTATATATTTAACCCTACCACTTACTTCAGTAATAATTGGCTGGGTATGCGGATCCCAATTAGCAACTATATCCCCTGGATTAACTTCAGCTCCATCTGAAACTGGAAGCTCTGCCCCATAAGGAACTTTATAACGCTCTCTTTCACGACCAAACTCATCAGAAACTGCCATCTCAGCGGATCTAGAAACCACCACTAACTTCTTCTTGCTGTTTAAAACAGTTTTCATGTTATCTAATTTAATAACACCTTTTGTTTTAACAGAAACATTATTCTCAGTTGTTGCCCTCGATGCAGCACCACCAATATGGAACGTTCTCATGGTTAACTGCGTACCAGGCTCACCAATTGACTGTGCAGCAATAACACCAACCGCCTCACCTCGGTTTACTAGATGTCCTCTAGCCAAATCTCGACCATAACACTTAGAACAAACTCCACGCTTTGTATCACAAGTAATAGCTGATCGCACAAAAACTTCATCGATACTTTCTTGATCTAAAGTTTCAACCCAAGTCTCATCCAGTAAGGTCCCAGCTGGCGCAATGACTTCACCTCTGGTATTTGGCCTAAGTACATCTTTAGCCAATACCCTACCTAAAATACGTTCTTTAAGAGTAACTACTACATCGCCGCCTTCAATAACAGAACGAACTTGCAAGCATTCTGACGTACCACAATCTTCTTCGATAATTACCATATCTTGCGAAACATCGACTAATCTTCTAGTCAAGTAACCTGAGTTAGCAGTTTTAAGAGCTGTATCAGCGAGACCTTTACGCGCACCATGCGTTGAAATAAAATACTGAAGTACATTTAAGCCTTCACGGAAATTAGCAATAATAGGGGTCTCAATAATACTACCATCTGGCTTTGCCATCAAACCACGCATACCAGCTAACTGTCTTATTTGTGCTGCTGAACCCCTAGCACCAGAATCTGCCATCATGTGAACAGCATTAAATGACTCTTGCTTAACTTTTTTACCATCTGGTAGTTCAACTTCTTCTTCTGAAATTGCCTTCATCATCGCTTGTGAAATTTGATCATTAGCTCGAGACCAAATATCAATCGCTTTATTATAACGTTCACCCTCTGTTACTAAACCAGATGCAAACTGCTCTGCAATTTCTGTTATCTCAGACTCAGCTTTAGCTATAATACCTTTTTTAGCATCAGGAATAATCAAGTCATTAATACCAATTGAAATGCCAGATTGTGTAGAGTACTCAAAACCCGTATACATAAGTTGATCTGCAAAAATACAAGTGGCTTTGATACCCAACTGGCGATAACAATAATCAATAACTTGCGCTAAAACTTTTTTAGTCATAACTTTATTTATAAGACTAAAAGGCATTCCTTCTGGCAAAATTCTAGATAATAAGGCCCTACCAATAGTTGTATCAACTAAATCAGTTTTTTCATGTAAATTACCTGAAGCATCATAAATCTTTTCTGTAATCCTAACTTTAATCTTGGTTTGTAAAGAAACCACACCCTGCAAATAAGCTCTATCAACCTCATTAACATCTGCAAAATAGCTGCCTTCACCCTTTTCTCCTAGACGCTCTCGTGACATATAATATAGACCAAGGACTATATCCTGCGTTGGACAAATAACCGGCTCACCATTTGCTGGATGTAAAATATTATTTGTTGACATCATTAAAGCCCTTGCTTCTAGCTGGGCCTCAATAGTCAATGGTACGTGTACCGCCATTTGGTCTCCATCAAAGTCAGCGTTATAAGCCACACAAACCAAAGGATGCAACTGAATAGCTTTACCCTCAATTAAAACAGGCTCAAATGCCTGAATACCAAGTCGGTGCAAAGTTGGCGCACGGTTTAATAAGACAGGATGCTCACGAATCACTTCATCTAAAATATCCCATACAACTAACTCTTCACGCTCAACCATCTTCTTGGCAGCCTTAATAGTGGTTGCATGTCCTGCAAACTCAAGCTTACTAAAAATAAATGGCTTAAATAATTCTAATGCCATTTTCTTGGGCAAGCCACACTGGTGTAATTTCAAAGATGGGCCAACTGTAATTACCGACCTACCAGAATAATCTACTCGCTTACCTAATAAATTCTGACGAAAACGCCCTTGTTTACCTTTAATCATATCGGCAAGAGATTTCAATGGACGCTTATTTGTGCCAGTTACAACTCTTCCGCGTCTACCATTATCTAGTAAAGCATCTACTGCTTCTTGCAACATTCGTTTTTCATTTCTTACGATAATATCAGGAGCATTTAACTCAAGTAATCTTTTAAGCCTATTATTTCTGTTAATAACTCTTCTGTATAAATCATTTAAATCACTAGTTGCAAACCTTCCGCCATCTAATGGAACTAACGGTCTTAAATCAGGTGGTAATACAGGCAACACTGTAATAATCATCCACCCTGGTTTATTGCCAGAATCTTTAAAAGACTCTAATAATTTTAACCTTTTAGATAATTTTTTAGATTTGGCTTCAGATGTCGTAACTGGCAGCTCTTCGCGAATGTTATCAATCTCAGACTGCAACTCAACCGACTCCAATAATTTCTTAATGGCTTCAGCACCCATTTGGGCTTCAAAATCATCTCCATATTGCTCTAGGGCATCCAGGTAGTCTTCTTCCCTAAAAAGCTGGCCACGACTCAAAGGCGTCATACCGGGATCTGTAACCACATAAGATTCAAAATAAAGCACCCTCTCAATATCACGCAAAGTCATATTCAACATTAAACCAATACGAGAAGGTAAAGACTTTAAAAACCAAATATGCGCAACCGGAGAAGCAAGATCGATATGCCCCATTCTTGTACGTCTAACTTTCGTTTCAGTAACCTCTACTCCACATTTTTCACAAATAACGCCCCTGTGCTTAAGGCGTTTATATTTTCCACACAAGCATTCGAAATCTTTAATAGGTCCAAAAGTTTTAGCACAAAATAAACCATCACGCTCTGGCCTTAATGTACGATAGTTTACTGTCTCAGGCTTCCTAACTTCACCATGAGACCAGCTACGAATTAAGTCTGGACTTGCAAGCCCAATTTTAATTCGATCAAAACCATGTTTAGCAGTGCGTCTAATAACCTGTAATAAGTCTTTCAACTGATTTCTCCTATCTAAAAAATCTACCCAAAACTAAAAACAAAACTAAAAACAAAACTAAAAGTATTTAGTCATTTTCAAGTTCAATATTAATACCCAAAGCCTGAATTTCTTTCATCAATACTTTAAAGGATTCTGGAATATTAGCCTCCATACGAAAATCACCATCAACAATATTCTTATACATGCGTGTTCTACCTTGAATATCATCCGACTTCACGGTAAGAACCTCTTGCAATGTATATGCGGCACCATATGCCTCTAGAGCCCAGACTTCCATCTCACCAAAACGCTGTCCACCAAATTGGGCCTTACCTCCCAATGGCTGCTGCGTAACTAAACTATAAGAGCCAGTTGATCTAGCATGCATTTTATCATCAACAAGGTGGTTCAATTTCAACATGTACATATAACCCACGGTAACTGGTCTTTGAAACACTTCTCCTGTACGACCATCGTACAAAGTCACTTGACCAGACTCTGACAAATCAGCTAACTTCAATAACTCTTTAATTTGAGACTCACGAGCCCCATCAAAAACTGGAGTCGCAATTGGAACACCGTCACGAATACCTTCAGCAAAAGATGCGACCTCTTTATCTGAATATGCTGCAAAATCAACTTTTTTATCCATATGCTTATTATAAATAGCATCGAGCATTGATCTTAAATCTGCAGATTTTACAGAAGCATCTAACATTTGAGAAACTTTCGCACCTAAACCTTTAGCAGCCCACCCTAAATGAGTTTCTAAAATCTGCCCCACATTCATACGAGAAGGCACGCCCAATGGATTAAGAACAACATCTGCAGTGGTTCCATCTGCCATATAAGGCATATCCTCAACAGGCATAACTCTAGAGATAACACCTTTATTACCATGTCGTCCCGCCATCTTGTCACCCGGTTGCAACCTACGCTTAACCGCAACAGATACTTTAACAATCTTAATTACTCCAGGTGATAAATCATCGCCTTTCATCATTTTGTCATGATAATACTGGTATCTGTTTTGACAATCCTGCTCATAATCTTTGAGCTGAAGCTGTAATGTTTTTAACTCATCCATTACTTTTTTATCACTAACTGTTAAATCTAACATATACTTAACAGCTAATTTTTCTAAAAGCTCAACAGTAATAGGCTCACCTTTATCATAGTTACCTACTTTCTTGGCAATTTTACAAGAACAAAGCCCCTTAGATAACTTGCCAAGTAACACATTTTTATAAATATTAAGCTCATCATCCAAATTATTTTTGTATCTTTCTATTTGGTCTGTTTTAATCTGTACGGATCTTTCATCTCTTTCCGAACCATCGCGAGAGAACACATGAACATCGATAACAGTTCCGCTCATGCTCGATGGCATACGTAAAGAGCTATCTTTAACATCCGATGCTTTTTCACCAAAAATAGCACGAAGAAGTTTTTCTTCCGGTGAAAGCTGCGTCTCACCCTTGGGAGTAATTTTGGCAACCAATATATCTGATTCCGATACCTGAGCACCCAAATAAACAATTCCTGACTCATCAAGCTTAGATAGTGCACTCTCACTAACATTTGGAATATCTGCTGTAATTTCTTCAGGCCCAAGCTTTGTATCTCTAGCAACGCAGGTAAACTCTTCTATATGCATAGAGGTAAATCTATCTTCCTGCACAACTCTCTCTGAAATTAAAATTGAATCCTCAAAGTTTTGCCCACGCCATGGCATAAAGGCTACCAATAAGTTCTGACCTAAAGCCAACTCACCTCTATCTGAACTGGAGCCATCAGCTAACACATCGCCTTTGCGCACTTTATCTCCCTTTGACACAATAGGCTTTTGATTTAAGCAAGTAGTGTGATTAGATCTAGCAAATTTTTCTAGGGTATAAGTATCAATTGATACAGGTTGCTCCCCACCTTTAGTCTTGGGTACACTTTTGCTATCCACACGTAAAATTATGCGAGTAGCATCAACTGCTTCAACTACGCCATCGTGTTTTGCAACAACACAAGTCCCTGAGTCTCTGGCAACTATTTTTTCAATACCAGTACCAACTAGTGGACGATCAGAGCGTACAACAGGAACAGCTTGGCGTTGCATATTAGCCCCCATCAAAGCACGGTTTGCATCATCATGCTCCAAAAATGGCACTAAAGATGCAGCAATAGAAACCATCTGTCTTGCAGAAATATCCATATAATCTACACTCTTAGACCCTACATAAATTGTTTCACTTTTTGCACGAGAAGGAATAAGTTTATCAATAAGCTTATTGTTTTTATCCAACTTGGCACTTGCTTGCGCAATAACGTACTCAGCCTCTTCCATAGCTGAAAGATAATGGATTTGATCAGTCGCAACTCCATTTTCAACCTTACGATAAGGCGCTTCTAAAAATCCATAACTATTAACTCTAGCAAAACTTGCTAACGAGTTAATCAAACCAATATTTGGCCCCTCAGGAGTCTCAATAGGACACACTCGACCATAGTGGGTAGGGTGCACATCTCGGACTTCAAAACTAGCCCGCTCCCTAGTTAAGCCACCAGGACCTAATGCAGATACTCTACGCTTATGAGTAACTTCGGATAATGGGTTATTTTGATCCATAAACTGTGACAACTGACTAGAGCCGAAGAACTCTTTCAAAGTAGCTGTAATTGGTTTTGCATTTAATAAGTCTTGCGGCATCAAAGGCTCGCGATCAACCAAACTCAAACGCTCTTTCGCTGACCTCTCAACTCTAAACAATCCCATTCTAAATTGTTTCTCAACCATTTCGCCAACACAACGAACACGCCTGTTGCCTAAGTTATCGATATCATCAACATCACCATAACCATTTCTTATACTAACTAACTCTCTAATTACATTAAGAATATCTTCTTTTCTTAAGACTAAATCTTTAACATCATCTGTATATCTAAGACGTCTATTTAATTTCATTCGTCCAACAGCAGACAAATCATATTTATCGGATTTAAAAAACAAACCTTCAAACATAGTCTCAGCTGATTCCTCAGTTGGCGGCTCACCTGGACGCATCATCCTGTAGATCTCTATTAAGGCTTCCATTTTTGAAAGAGCGCTATCTAATCTTAAAGTATCTGAAATATAAGAACCTTTATCTAATTCGTTAGTGATTAGGATATTAAATACCGATATTTTCTTTTCTTTAAGCGCATCCAATACTTCCTGCGTGATCTCTGTATTAGCAGCAAACAATACTTTCTTATCACCCTTTCCACTCTTGTCTTTACTTTCTGGGTCTAAGATATCTTCTGCAGTAACTTTATTTAATAAAAACTCATCATCTATCACAATTTCTTTTATACCGGCTTGCTTTATCTGCTTTAGATTTCTTTTATTAATCCGCCTTCCTGCCTCAATAACAACTTTCCCGGAAGAATCTTTAATTTCAAAATAAAAAGATGTTCCCATCAACATATCTAAGTCACACTTGTATATAAAACCGCCTTTGCCAAGCTTAATTTTAGCAAAATCAAAATACTCTTTTAAAATTTCAGCAGAACTTAAACCTAACGCCTTCAAAATAATAGTGATATGAAGCTTTCTTCTTCTATCAATTCGAGCATACATGATATCTTTCACATCAAACTCAAAATCTAACCATGAGCCTCTATCAGGAATAATTCCAGCTTTATAAAGCAGTTTTCCAGAAGAATGAGTTTTACCCTTATCATCATCGAAAAACACCCCAGGAGAACGGTGCAACTGAGACACCACAACTCTTTGAGTACCATTAATAACAAAAGAACCATGCTCTGTCATTAAAGGAATCTCACCAAGATAAACATCCTGCTCTTTAATATCCTTTACAGTTTTATCTGTGCCAGCAGCTTTATCAGCTTTATCAGTCTTATCATAAACAACCAACCTAATCCTAGATCTTAAGGTGGCCGAATAAGTAATCCCTCGTACCCTACACTCGTTTATATCAAACACCGGCGGAATCAACTGATAAGAAACATATTGCAATTGCGCGCTTCCTGATGCACTGGTTATGGGAAACACAGATGAAAAAACAGCTTCTAAACCATTTTTTGGAAAATCTTTATCATCAGTAGAGCCAGACAATTGATCAAGATTTGCAAATAAAGTATATGAATCTTTTTGTATCTTTAACAGATCAGGCAAGTCCATCATGTCATGCATACGACCAAACTCTAATCTGGTTTTGTCTTTCAAACGAGGAAGTAATTCTGCCATAATATTCCCTTCAGTATTAACACTAGTTTAATATACTTAATATCAATTTATACCAAATACAAACAAAGCAACAAGGCAAATTGAACTAACAATTCTCCTTGTTGCTAATATTTTTTATAACAAAGCCAGTTATTTAAGCTCTGCTTTTGCACCTGCTTCTTCAAGCTGTTTTTTCATGCCTTCAGCTTCTTCTTTAGCAACTGCCTGCTTAATAGTTGATGGCGCGCCATCAACTGCACCTTTAGCTTCTTTTAAACCAAGACCCGTGATGGCTCTAACTGCTTTAATAACTGCAATTTTGTTGCCGCCAATTTCCGTTAGCACAACATCAAATTCAGTTTGCTCTGCAGCAGCCTCACCAGCGCCATCAGCACCATCGCCGGCTGGGGCTACGGCAACTGCAGCTGCAGCTGAAACACCAAATTTATCTTCCATCATCGTAACCAATTCACACACATCCATAACACTCATATCTGAAACAAGATCAAGGACTTGTTGTTTTGTATCTGCCATTATTTTATCTCCTAAATTAAAATATAAATATTTAAAAACAAATTAAGTTTGCTTCTTTTCATCACGAACTGCAGCAAAGACTCGAACCATTTGAGCCCCAGGCTCACGAATAGTTCTCACTAGCTGAGTTACAGGCGCTTTCAATACACTCATCAGTGTAGCAATTGCTTCGTCATACGTAGGTATCTTCGCAAGTTTATTAAGATCTGACGCTGGAAGCAACTCACCTGAAATGGCAAGTGACTTAACCTCAAGCTGGTCATTTTCTTTTTTAAAATCACGAAGCAATCTAGCTGCAGCACCAGGCTCATCTTTCGAAAAAGCCAATAGGATAGGACCTGAAAATGTTTGTGTTAAACAAACAAAATCAGTGTTTTCAACAGCACGTTTAACTAGAGTATTTCGTACGACACGCAGATAAACATTCTTAGCGCGAGCTTTCGCCCGCAAAGAGTTCATCTGAGCAACTGATAAACCACAGTAATCTGCAGTAACAGCTGATAAAGCAGATTGAGCAACCCCATTCAATTCGTTAACAATCTTGATTTTTTGTTCACGAGTTATAGCCATAAGTTGTTTCCTTTTTTAATTGCTCAATACATATTTACAAAGATTACTGAAAACCATAACCACTTAAACAGAAAACTAAAGATAAAAATCAACCAAAAACAGCCAGCAAGTCAAATACAAACACCAGACTAACAAACAATCCCAAATCCAATCTTTATCTCTAATTTATGCTTAAATAAGCACAATTATCAACAATCCGCTTTAGATAATGTTAACAAATTTAACTAAACCCAGCCAAAAAATTTGGCAAAATAAAATCAAACAGCTTTCACCATCTGCGTAGGCCAATTAATATTAAAAAATATAAACTTATTAAGCTCTTTCAAGCACCTACGGTCTTTGACGATGCATTGTTATTTAAAGACTTTGAACCTTAAAAAACAATGTCAATCAAATCTTTTAAACCTATTCATTCAAAATGTGCCACATTCTACACACTTACTGTACTAAGGTCCAGCATTATTCCTGGACCCATAGTAGAACATATAGAAATCTTTTCAATAAAAGCTCCCTTAGCACTAGATGGCTTAAGCTTGTTAAGCTCTAGAATTAAAGCTTCAATATTCTCACAAAGGTGCTTTACATCAAATGTTACTTTACCAACAGCACAATGAATAATACCATCTTTATCATTTCTAAATCTTACCTGTCCAGTCTTGGCATTTTTAACCGCCTCAGCAACGTTTGGAGTAACAGTGCCAACTTTAGGATTTGGCATTAGCCCTTTGGGGCCTAATATCTGACCCAACTGACCAACCACTCTCATAGCATCGGGCGAGGCGATTACCACATCAGCATCAAAATCGCCTTTTTTAACTTTCTCAGCCAAATCTTCAAAACCGACATAGTCTGCACCAGCAGCTCTTGCCTCTTCAGCTTTATCACCTTGTGTGAAAACAGCAACTTTAACCGTTTTACCAGTTCCATGAGGAAGATTACATGCACCCCTAACGTTTTGATCAGATCTTTTAGACTCTATGCCCAAATTAATATGAACCTCTAGGGACTCAGGAAACTTAGCGTTTGCCAAATCTTTAACCAGCCTAACACCCTCTTCAAAAGCATAAACTGATTTTGTTACTTTAAGTTTGTTCTCTTTAAATCTAGTACCCATAGCCATTTTACTCCCCTCCCTGATCATCTTGATAAATTTCTTCTGGAGCATCTACACCCATACTTCGAGCGGTTCCAGCAATTGTTCTCATTGCAGCTTTCAGGCTACCAGCAGTTAGATCAGGCTCTTTAGTTTTAACTATATCTTCTAGCTGAGCAAGAGTAATCTTACCAACCTTATCCTTATTAGGAACCGAGCTACCTGATTTAAGACCTAACGCTTTTTTAATTAAAAAAGAAGCCGGTGGAGTCTTAACTACAAAAGTGAAACTTCTATCTTTATATACAGTTATAATAACTGGAACTGGATCACCTGGTTGCATTTTTTGCGTTTCAACATTAAATGCTTTACAAAAATCCATAATCTGCACGCCATGCTGACCCAACGCAGGGCCAACCGGCGGACTTGGGTTAGCTTTACCTGCAGGTATCTGCAGTTTAATAAAAGCCTGTACTTGCTTTGCCATTTTCTTTATCTCCTATTTATTAGCGGGTCAACGCATTATATATACTACCCTTTACTTTAAATTAAGTTTTAAACTAAAACTTACAAAAAAATTAAATCAAAAAATACTAAACCACTTCCTTTTCAACTTGACCAAAATTCAACTCAACCGGCGTTGATCTACCAAAAATAGAAACACTAACTCGCAACCTGCTCTTCTCATAATTAATATCTTCAACCGTACCGGTAAAATCAACAAATGGGCCATCGGTAATTCTAACAACTTCACCCACCTCAAATACAGTTTTAGGTTTAGGCCTATCATGACTTTGTTCCATACGATCTAAGATTTCTTGCACCTCAGCTTCAGAGATTGGAGTCGGCTTATCTTTAGTTCCTCCAATAAAACCTTGAACATAAGTTACGCTTCTAACCAAATGCCATGCTCGCTCATCCATCGACATTTCAACAAACACATACCCTGGAAAAATACGACTTTCAATCTTATAACGCTTTTTTTTCTCGCCACGTGCAACCACCATATCTTCGGTTGGCACCAACACACGCCCGAACTGATCTTTCAATCCTTTTAGTTCGATTAACTCTTCAAGCTGTGCTTTAACCTTTTTTTCAAAGGCTGTTCGGACTTTAACAACATACCACTGCATGTAAAAAACCTTAAACTACATAATTAAACTCTTTATAACATACGCAAACAACCCATCAACTGCCCACAAAATAAGCGCAGTCAAAGCAACGACAATGATAACAATTACTGTCATTTGTGTCATTTCCTGCCTGGATGGCCAAACAACTTTGCGCATCTCTGCACGTGCATCCATCACGAACCGGCCAAACATTCTACCCGACTCAGTGCTTAATGCCAAGCCAAACATCACCAAACCAATTACTATTAGAACCACCAACCTTTCAGGAAAAGGATAATAGTTATAGTGCAAGTTCCCTAAAACAGCTAGAACACCTAAAATCAAAACCAACATCCACTTTACACTACTAAAAAAACCAGACCCTGAACTATCAGAGCCTCCAGTCTTATCAGACCTGCCAGCACCACGCTCATTAACTGCCAATTTTCCGGCCCCCTTTGAGGACACCTTCTTAACCCTACTCTTCGCCAAAACTTACTCCAAATACCACTATCAACAAAATAAGCAGCCAAATACTAGCACATAAATAGCCAGATAACTACAAACCACCAAACCAAAAAACCACGCCCTACAAAAAAGACAAAACGGAGGAATAAAAAAAACCTCCGTTTTAATATTTTCATATGGCAGGCCAGGAGGGACTCGAACCCCCAACCTGCGGTTTTGGAGACCGCTGCTCTACCAATTGAGCCACTGGCCTCTAATCTTATTTCAAGATTTTAGATACAACGCCGGCACCTACAGTTCTACCACCTTCACGGATAGCAAACCTAACACCATCATCCATAGCGATTGATGAAATCAACTCAACTGTGAACTTAATGTTATCACCAGGCATAACCATCTCAACGCCCTCAGGAAGAATCACATTACCCGTAACGTCAGTTGTTCTAAAATAAAACTGAGGACGATATCCCTTAAAGAATGGAGTATGCCTACCACCTTCTTCTTTAGAAAGAATATAAACTTCAGCTTCAAAGCTAGTATGAGGATTGATGCTACCTTTATGAGCAAGAACCTGACCACGCTCAACCTCTTCACGCTTAGTGCCACGAAGAAGAACGCCAACATTATCACCAGCACGACCTTCATCTAGTAACTTACGGAACATTTCCACACCAGTAACAGTAGTTTCTTGCGTATCTTTTATACCTACAATCTCAACTGTCTCACCAACTTTAACGATACCTCTTTCAACACGCCCAGTAACAACAGTACCACGCCCAGAAATAGAGAACACATCCTCAATTGGAAGCAAGAATGGCTTGTCAATATCACGCTTAGGTTCTGGGAAGTATTCGTCCATTGCCTCAACAAGCTTAACAACAGATGGAACACCGACATCAGAAGTGTCTCCTTCTAAAGCTTTAAGAGCAGAACCAATGATAATTGGAGTATCATCACCTGGGAACTCGTAATAATCTAATAACTCACGAACTTCCATTTCAACTAATTCAACCAACTCAGCATCATCAACCATATCTGCCTTGTTTAAGAAAACAATAATATGAGGCACACCTACCTGACGCGCTAACAAAATGTGCTCACGAGTTTGTGGCATTGGGCCATCAGCAGCAGAACAAACAAGGATAGCTCCATCCATCTGTGCAGCACCAGTAATCATGTTTTTAACATAGTCAGCATGTCCTGGACAATCCACATGCGCATAGTGGCGCTTCTCAGATTCATATTCAACGTGAGCAGTTGCGATAGTAATACCACGCTCACGCTCTTCTGGAGCATTATCAATATCCGCATAACCTTTAGCTTCGCCGCCTCGTAATTCAGCCATTACTTTCGTAATTGCCGCAGTCAAAGTGGTTTTACCGTGATCCACGTGACCAATTGTACCCACGTTAATGTGAGGTTTGGTGCGTTCAAATTTTTCCTTAGCCATTATTAATCCCCTTAATTTAATGGTTACCTATATTTAAGTTTAGTTCAATTCAATTCAATTCAACTCTTTTCTCATAACTATCTCAACTCAACAAGCCTGGTGCCCACAACCAGACTTGAACTGGTGACCTCTTCCTTACCAAGGAAGTGCTCTACCGCTGAGCTATGTGGGCGAACTTCTTCGCCTACGCATCATTACTGGAGCGGGTGATGGGAATCGAACCCACACCATCGGCTTGGAAGGCCGGAGTTCTACCGTTGAACTACACCCGCATTTTCATTGTCTCTCTTTTTTGCGTTAAATGGTGGAGGGGGTAGGATTCGAACCTACGAAGGCTGAGCCGGCAGATTTACAGTCTGCTCCCTTTGACCGCTCGGGAACCCCTCCCACAAATAAGCGAATCATATAGAATAAATGGGAGGAGGTCAATAGAAGATAATAAGTTTTTGTTTTATTATTTACTTTAACTAACACACACTCACATTAAAATAAGTAAATTTATGTAAGACAAGAACATTTTGTCTCCCAACAAATCATCTGGTATACTTTTTTACAATTTTTTAGATAAAACTAAATAATAATTTATTAGAAAATAAAAAGGCATAGCAATAAAATGGACGCAGACTCAATACCAAACCAAGAATTAAATCAATATAACCCAAATAAAATAGAGCAACAGGCGCAAAAATATTGGCATGATTTCAAATGCTTTGAAACCCCTATTGATTTAAAAACACCCCCAAAAGATAAGTTTTATTGCCTATCAATGCTGCCTTACCCAAGCGGAAATTTACACATGGGGCATGTTAGAAATTACTCAATTGGTGATGCCATTTCTAGATACCAAAGATTATTAGGCAAAACTGTCATGCAACCTATGGGCTGGGATGCATTCGGGCTTCCAGCTGAAAATGCCGCAGTGAAACATGAAATCCCACCAAAAGAATGGACTATTCAAAATATTCACCAAATGCGCGAGCAGTTTAGACAACTCGGCCTTGGATATGATTGGCAAAGAGAAATAAGCACTTGTGACCCAACTTATTATAAGTGGGAGCAAGCCTTCTTTATTAAACTATATGAAAATAATTTAGTTTATAGAAAAGAATCTGAAGTAAACTGGGACCCTATCGATAAAACTGTTTTAGCCAATGAACAAGTAATAGATGGTAAAGGTTGGAGATCCGGCGCTGTAGTTGAAAAGCGCAAAATACCACAATGGTTTTTAAAAATAACAGATTATGCGGATCAACTATTAGAAGGAATAGACTCAGAGCATCTTAAAAGCTGGCCTGAGCAAGTTAAAACAATGCAAAAAAATTGGATTGGAAAATCTAATGGCTTAGAAATAGATTTCAATTTGTCTCAAAATGTTAGTGATATATCTAAAATTAGAGTATTTACAACACGCCCAGATACAATTTTTGGCGCAACTTATCTTTGCATAAGTCCAGACCATGAACTAGCTAAAACTCTAGCCAAAGATAACCTAAAAATTAATGATTTTATTCAAGAGTGCAAAAAAGCTGGCACCCAAGAATCGACTCTAGAGACCCAAGAGAAAAAAGGCTTATTCACAGGCTTATATGTTGAGAACCCGCTTAATAAAGAAAAGATGCCTATTTGGATTGCTAATTTTGTGTTAGTAACTTATGGAACTGGTGCTGTTATGAGCGTCCCAGCTCATGATGCTAGAGACCATGACTTTGCAAAAAAATATAATTTACCAATTACTCAAGTTATTGATAACAAAGATATTAACTCAATAGATATCGACACTACTGCCTACACTGGCGATGGTGCTCTAATAAATTCAGCAAATTTTAATCACTTAAAGAATCAAGAAGCTAAAGAAAAAATCTCTCAAGAATTAGTAAATTTAAATATCGCTAAACAAACAACTAATTATAGATTACGTGACTGGGGTGTATCTAGACAGCGCTACTGGGGTACGCCAGTACCAATGATAAATTGCTCATCTTGTGGAGTTGTACCTGTACCAGAAGAGCAGCTTCCAGTTATGCTTCCAGAGACTCCATTATTTGACCAAGAAAGTGGCACATTAAAAGCACCAGACTCTTTTTATGAAACTTCTTGTCCAAAGTGTGGTCAGGGAGCCACTCGAGACAGTGATACTTTAGATACATTCTTTGAATCATCTTGGTATTATGCTCGCTACTGCTGCTTTGATCAGCATCAATCAATGCTGGATGATCGAGTAAATCACTGGTGCCCGGTTGATCAATACGTAGGTGGAATTGAGCATGCGGTAATGCATCTTTTATATGCAAGATTCTTCCATAAATTATTACGAGATTTTGGCCCAGTTAAATCTGATGAGCCCTTTAGTGCGCTACTTTCTCAAGGAATGGTTCTAAAGGATGGAGTCAAAATGTCTAAATCTAAAGGCAATACGGTGGACCCAAAAGCATTAATAGAAAAATATGGCGCGGACACCGCTAGATTATTTATTTTATTTGCAGCTCCTCCGGAGCAATCTTTAGAATGGTCTGATTCCGGCGTTGATGGATCTTTTAAGTTTTTAAAGAAAATCTGGGCTTTTTCGATGGAGCACAAAGAGAATATTTTACAAAATAAATCTTGTGAAGCTCCAAAAAACAAAGATTATTCTCAAATTCAAAAAATACTGCAACAAGCAACTTTTGATATGGAAAAACAGCAATTTAATACTGTTATTTCAGCTGCTATGAAATTATTCAATATATTAAAAGAATCTAAAGATCAAACTTGCATTTATCATGGTTTAAAAATTCTATTATTAATACTATCTCCTTTTACGCCGCATATTTGTCATATCTTATGGCAAGATCTTAAATACGGAGATGATATTTTATGCGCAAACTGGCCAAAAGTTGATGCCAAATTACTCTCGGAACAAAATGTTAATATAATAATTCAAGTTAATGGTAAGAAAAGAGCTGAGTTATCAGCAACTCCGAATACGCACAAAGATGATATTGAGAAATTGGCACTTGAAATTCCAAGTGTCAAGGTTCAAACTAATGACAAAACGATTCGCAAGATTATTTATGTTCCGAATCGTTTACTTAACATTGTGGCTAATTAATTTTTGAATATAGGCTCTAATAAATGACATCGCTTTCAAGATCAAACAAAAAAATATTTAGATTTTTGACTTTAGTTATATTTACATGCTTTTTGTCAGGCTGTGGATTTCATCTTATAAGAGCAATTCCAGCCAAACACCCAATACATATCCAGCTTGAATCTGACCAGCCTAACTCTAGACTTACAGAAATTTTAATATTAACGTTAAAAGATAATAATATCCACCAACAAGAACAAAAAGATTATAAAACCAAATTTTTTGTCTTAGTAGGACCTGTAGAAAACAAACAAAGGATCAGCGCCCTCTCAGGAAATTCTTTGGCTGGAACTTATACAGACACATACCAAGTAACGGTCACTTTCGTACCATTATCTAGTGATAACAAAAAATCTGACCTTCAATCTGAGGTAACCCGAACCTTTATCTACCAGGACAGCTACCAATCTAACGCTTCACTTGCTTTAAGCTCAGAATCGAAAATAGCACAAATTCGTCAAACGGCTTATCCTAATTTGGCTAATCAGATTGTCAAAAGCTTAATCGAAATTAGCCAATAAACAAGTTAATAAAAAATGCAACTTACTGAATATAAACTTGCAAATACCCTGCAGCAAAACGATGGAAACCCCAAACTTGCACCAATATATTTTTTATATGGCGATGAAAACTTTATTATTAAGCAATACACTGATCAAATTTTAAAGATATCTCAAAAGCAAGGATACACTGAAATAATCAGACAAAACATAGATCAACAAGCCTCAATAGAGCCAATTCAAAATCACCTTATTTCAAGCTCATTATTTTCTGACAAACAATGTTTAATATTTAGCCTATCTCAGTTTCCGAATGATAAAATAGCAAATTTAATTATTCAATATGCAAAAAATCCAGATACAAATAAAATCTTAATAATCACTTATAAAAAGCTTACTAAAGCTCAACAAAAAAGCACTTATTTTGATGCTATTAATAAAACAGGAATTACTGTTGCAATTTGGCCGCCCCAAGCTCACAACATGCCTACCTGGATTCAAAATCAGGCTAAAAGATATAATCTAACTTTAGATTCATCAGCAATAAAATCTATTTTAGAATCTACTGAAAATAACTTATTTGCCACTGACCAACTTCTCAAAAAACTATCTTGCCAAGATAAAACACACATTACTCAAGCTGATATTAACCCTATTAGCCATAATCAAAATCAGCATAATGTTTTTGATTTGATAGATAATGCTTTGGCAGGAAATTTACAAAAAACTAAAAAAATATTTGTTAACTTAAAAGCACTAAAAACGGAAGCTCATTTTATAATCTGGAGTGCGATAAAATCTTTAAGAGTACTATGCCAAATTCATCAAGGCCTTAAAACCAGTAAGATAGAAAGCTTATATCAAAAGCACCAGATCTGGCCAAAGCGTCAAAAGATTATTTATGCAGCTATCAATAGATTAGATTATCCAAAATGCTTACGCCTAATTCGTTATGCTTATGAAATAGAACTTACAACCAAAGGTGCTGATGACTTACTTTTTATTGATGGCTGGAGTGCTTTAGAAAATTATATCTTGGCAATAGCAGGAATGGATGAAAGCTATCTAAATAATGCTAAAATCAAGAATATCAGATAAAGATTTATTTATAAAAATCACTATATTTTAAAAATCAAATCCTCATGAATTCCAGCTAATATCATGATATAATCCACACCATATAGTTATAAATAATTTTTACAGGAAAGTATTAAATGGCACACACAACTGAACAAACAAATATTCTAGAAACAAATGCAATAGACCTAACTGATACACAAGCTTTAGGTAAAATAAAACAAAAATCAGCCAAATTAGCTTTGGAAGAAGCCCAAAACCTAAAAGGTGAAAATTTATTATTATTAGATGTTAAAAACTTATCCGCTCTTTCAGATTATGTTTTAATCATAACTGGAAACTCATCTACTCACTGCAGGGCTATAGCAGAAAATATAAGAGTACAAGCCAAAAAAAATAAGGTTACCATCCTAGGTTTTGAATCTGACCCGCAATCAGAATGGATTCTAATAGACCTTGAAGATACCATAGTACATGTAATGCAAAAAGAAAAACGCCAATATTATGCTCTAGAAAAACTTTGGCAAATAGCTTTAGAAAAAGCATCAGAAAATAGATAAAAATGCAAATTGAAATTATTGCTATTGGCCAAAATATGCCATCTTGGGTAGATGAAGCCTGCAAAACATATCAAGCACGCCTACCTAGCAACTATGTATTAAAATTTAAATCTTTGCCAATTATAAAGAGATCTAAATCATCAAATATACCAAATATAATTAAACAAGAATCTGATACTCTATTAAAAGCTGTATCAAATAATTCTTATATTATTGCTCTAGATGCCACCGGCAAATTATTATCTACTGAACAAATGACCAAAAAAATTGAAGATATAAAACTAAGTTATTCTAATATTAGCTTTATAATAGGCGGCCCTGATGGCTTAAGCATAGATTTAAAGCAAAAAGCTAATGAGACATGGTCTTTATCTAAACTTACTTATGCTCACCCAGTTGTAAGAGTAGTAATAGCTGAGCAAATTTATCGGTGCTGGAGTTTGACACAAAATCACCCTTATCATCGCTAATTTTTTTAATATTAACTATAATTGATATTAAACATAGGTAGCTACAGATATGAATCCATTATTTCTTCGGCACAAAAAATTTACAATACTAATAAGTTTAATGGTAATAGCGGATGTGCTGCTTTACTTATTCGGTATTTTCACACCATTTCTAACTTTAGATAAGTTTTTCATATTTAATCAAACCATCAGTTTGCTAAGCTCTATACATATTTTATATCAACAAAAACAAATAGCCCTCGCTGTGATAGTCACACTTTTTTCTGTGTTTTTCCCTTTAATAAAGCTTACGCTACTGACTCTAATATGGTTCCTAACAAAAGATGATAACAAAATTAAAAAATGGCTGTTCAGAATTGAAGTTGTTGGCAATTGGTCAATGTTAGATGTTTTTGTAATTGCTATAACAATAGTTGCAATAAAATTATCTGGATTAGGAAGCATGAGAGTAGAATACGGTTTGTATTTATTTGCCACATCAGTTATCTTAACCAAGATAACATTAGCAATAATTCATAGATTAGTTATAAAAGAGCAAGAATAATTAAAACATGCGTGAAAAAATAACTTACATAAAATATATGCTTATATTTTTAGCTATACCGTTAATTTCTAATATTTTATTACCTAGCTGCAGCTCGGCCATACCTTCTGGAAGAATGAGTTCAAGTTATAATCACGCTGTCATTCATAAAACCGATGATGATGGCCCACCCCCAAATGGATTTAACCCAAGAAGAGTCAAACCCCTTAAACTTGTTGCACAGAAACAATCAGAATACGGCAATGACCCCTATTTAATAGATGATAAAGTTTATATCCCCAAAACATCTGCTAAAGGATATTATGCTAAAGGAATTGCCTCTTGGTATGGCACTCAGTTTCACAAAAAATCAACATCTTCTAAAGAAACATATGATATATATGCTTTAACAGCAGCTCATAGAACTCTCCCGTTACCAACATATGTCAGAGTAACTAACTTAAAGAATCATAAAAGCATAATCGTAAAAGTAAATGATCGAGGGCCATTTGTTAATAACAGATTAATAGACTTATCCTATGCTGCCGCTAATAAGCTTGGATTTGCAAAAAAAGGTACAGCTTATGTATCAGTAAAAGCAATTGCTCCGTATTCAGCACCAGCTAATCATAAAAAAATAAATAATAATAAAACAGTTAAATCATTTAGCTTACAATTTGCAGCTTTTCATAAATTAGCCAATGCAAGAAAATATCAAAAAATAGTAAAGTCTACCTTTAAAAAACAAGGTATTAGATTTACTCCTAAAATTAACAAACAAGATGAATTATACTTGCTCGAAGGCACTGTAAGAACAATTGCTCAATATAATAAAGTTAAAAATCTTATAGCTAAGGCTAAGCTAACCCAACCATTTATTACTAAAATTAATACTACTCATAAATACCATTAACTAGGAGAAAGCTCATCTTGTTTTTAAACCAAAAAAAATATGCATTAATAATGAATTATTTTTTAGTTTTTATTTCTGTATTTTTTATTTCTAGTTTTTTATATCCAAATATTTCAGCAGCCTCAAGAATCAATAAAGGCAACTATCATTATAGCTCCAAATTAAAAATACCGGCTAAAGCCTGGTTAATTATGGACAGCAAAACGCAAAAAATTATTGCAAGCTCTAATGCTAACAAAAAACTACCGCCCGCCAGCACAACTAAAATGATGACAGCCTATGTAATAGGTAGAATGATTCAAAAGCACCAGATATCTTTTAATACCAAAATAAGAATAAGCAAACAAGCCGCCAAAACAGAAGGTTCAAAAATGGTGTTAAAAGCAGGATCCAAAGTCCCTGTAAAGTATTTACTAAAAGGCTTATTAGTAAACTCTGGCAATGATGCCGCTGTTGCTCTAGCGCAAGGCTCAGCAGGAAGCATTAAGTCTTTTGTAAATATCATGAATAAAACTGCAAAATCACTAGGGCTTAAAAATACCCATTTTATGAACCCAAATGGCTTGCCGACTAGAAACCATTATTCTTCTGCCAAAGATTTGGCTATCTTAGCTAACGCTCTTATTAAGAATATGCCGACTATCTATAAAATGTGCAGCTCTAAAACTATAAGATGGAACAATAGAACTAGAAGAAACACAAACCAACTTCTTTGGAAAAAACATCTTGGCGTTGATGGCGTGAAAACAGGTTATACCAGAAATGCCAAATATTGCCTGGTTACATCAGCTTATCAAAATAAAAGAAGGATAATAACCGTACTGCTTGGAGCTAATACTCTACCCCAGAGATATAGTTTATCCGAAAAGCTTATAAAATATGGGTTTAGGAATTTTTAATATTAAAAAATTGACACACAAAAAGATCAAAACTAAAGTTTAAAAGAAAATATAATCTGAATAATCTAAACAGCTAAACCATAGACAAAACAGAAGCTTCTTCAGACCGGCTTTGCTCAGAGTTAAGTAGATGAGCCTCTTCTTCCACATCACTAACCACTTCTTCTTCAGAAGAGTTATTCCAAAAATGAGTTACACCCAACCCTGTAGCACCACCTACAGCAGAACTAAGCAATAAATCTAACCCCAAAAACGGCAGCAAAGCACCTCCAACCCCAACCCCTAAACCAAGAGCATAAACCCAAGTCCTACTTTCCATTAAAGACTCATAAGAAAACCAAGAAGTATCATCCTCTGTATCAGAAGATTGAGCCTCTCCAACTAAACCAGACTCTAGCTCATCAAGTGAAACATTAGCAACTTGATCAGGCAAAATCTCATCATCCGGCTGCATTAAAATACTAGATTCTGAGTTAATTTTGAATCTAACCTTTCTTTCAGGATAATAAACTCTTAATAATAAAGAATTTATTATGTTAATTGATACGGCTGGGTAATCCAATAAATTAAATAACCATAAAATATAACTAATTCTAAGCTCTTTATCTTCATTTAATTTATTTCGAAAGCTCTCAGATTTCATTAAAGATTTTGCTAAAACCACAAACTTCTCAACACTTAAAGATAATGCCATAGAAACAATAGAGCTTACTTTACGATTGAAAAGAAGAGAGTAATTATCTAGATCACTAAGCTGAGAATACGTAATTAGAACCTCAGTAGTTGTCTCTAAAACTTGAGCAACTCCATATAATAACAATATATCTTTAGAACAAATCTTTAATAACTGCTGAAAAATATATCTGCCTCGAGTTTTATTACTCTGCGGCTCACATATAGGTTTTGCAACTTTAAGTCCGGATACTTTCTCTTTTAACCTATTTATCAAATCTTCAAACTTGGCTGGATCCTTATCTGCTGTTAACACAGGCAGAACACGCCAAATAGGAGTCAGTTGATATTCCTGGCTCTCATTTAATAAAATATAAGATGATGAAAGGCTTGCATACATGGTATCTTCATGTTCTTGTTCTTGCCTTAACACATCGGAAATAATACTAGATGCTGTAGCTGGACCCCACTTGCTAGACA
>CAJQSL010000019.1 GCA_905612315.1 uncultured Francisellaceae bacterium | reverse complement strand
AAAGTTAACCTGCCATTAATTCTATCATTTGGCATAGTATTTGCGTATCTTGGCGTTTTAAGTGGATTAAATCTTCAGATAGAGGGCGGCTTTGCGAGAAGCGTAGCTTTTGTTCAGCTTGAGAGATTTTCGCAACCAAAACTTTGCGTTGTTCATTTAATTCTTTTAAAGCTTTAGGATACTTAAGCCCCATTTTTTTATAAAGAATATCAACAGGTTCGATTGATTCTGCATGATATGTAGCTTTTGGTTCACCAATAAATTGTTCAGCACCTCCAGTTGAGTGGTCGTCATTGTATCTACTATGGGGCGGACGTCTTTTATTGGAGGAGTGTTTGTTATGCCGCTGCCCTTGTTGGTTTGATCTCTTTTTGTGTTGCTGCCCGTGATGACTTTTGGCTTGAGGGTTATTACTGCGATTACGATTTGGGTTATTTTGATTTTGGGAAGTATTCATGATTTTACACCATTGATTAATGGGATTATAGCTAAAAGATAACATATAAATTGCAGTAAAGATAGATATTAATTGTTGAGGTTTGATCACGTGGGTGCACGTTTTTTTTATGGATTTTGAATTTATTATTAATGTTACATAGTTGTGTGTTATTGACCTCTAAAAATAAATGTTTTTTTATAGCAATAATTAAGGTATAATAGTTAACATATAAATATATATTTTATGTCTAGTTTAAGTATGGCTTTAATTTTATTGGAGCTTTGGTTGGATTAGGGATGAGAAGGAATTTTTAAGTAATAAAGGAGAATATATCATGTCAGCAATAGAAGGAAATTCAACAGTAACAGACCAGCTGAAACTAACAGACCAGCTGAAACATGTGAAAAGTGGAAATTTGAAAATGGTAGACGCGCTTGAAGCAATGTTAGGGATTGGTAATCCCGACACAGGAACCGACCCCTACGTACAAATCCTCTTGCGATCAGGAAATACATCAGTTTTGCAAGCGTTGCAAGAAGCACAAAAAGTAGGCGAGCAAATGATGAACTTAATGTTGGAAAGCGACGATAGAGACGCGAGTATATATGCAGCATTAGCTGGCGCAAGCCGGACGGATCATGAGGACTATCCCTACAAAAGAGAAGCATTGGTAGGCTTTATATTACAACTGCAATTGACCCCACTTTTTAAAGGTGTTGGCCAAGGCCAAGATATAGAAGCGTCGATAAAAGAACGATTCCTTACTACTGTAACTGTTGCAGCTAACCTCATCTTGGATAGATGCAAGTCAGGCGACGATGCACAGGAAAAAATGAAAAGCTTTGGGCAAAATATTGCATCGAATTCGGAAGAAATAACTAAAGAGTTTGGACTGGGAGGCGAGCAAGGTCCAGCATTAATAGCTAAAAGTTATTGTAAAGTAGAAGGCATAACACCTGATGGAATCAATGAACAAGGCCTTATTGATCTACGCAGTCTCATCACAGCTGCTCAGAAAGCAGCAGCCGATAGTTCCGAGGCTTATGCCAACGTAAATACTGAGCATGACGCCACTACAGTTTATTCAGAGGAAGAATGTGGTAAAGTTCAAGCAGCTGCTGCTGCTGCAACAACTGCTGCTCAAGCAGCTGCTAAAATTGCTTTTCATGCTCCTGGTCGCGCTGCTGCTGCAGCCTTAGCAGAAGCGCGAGCAAATGAGGCTGTTGTAGCCGCTCAAGCCGCTGCTGTCGCTCAAGCTGCTCAAGCCTTAGCTGCACAAGCTGCTGAAGAAGGTGCTGCTGCTGGCGGTGCTGAAGAAGGTGCTGCTGCTGGCGGTGCTGAAGAAGGTGCAGATGGTGGCGGTGCTGGTGCTGCTGCTGCCGCCGCCGCCGCTGGCGGTGCTGAAGAAGGTGCTGCTGCTGGCGGTGCTGGAGAAGGTGCAGATGGTGGCGGTGCTGGAGAAGGTGCAGATGGTGGCGGTGGCGGTGCTCAACCCGCTCTAGGTGAAGGTGAAGCTGCTGTTCAAGCCAGAGTTGACGCTGCTGCGAGCGCCGCTCAACAAGCTAGAGCTGCTGCTAAAGAAGCTAAAGAAGCTGCTGAAATTGCTGCTGGTGGTGGTGTTGTTGCTGTCCTACTTGCAAAAGCAGCTGCTGAAACTGCCGGCGTTACTGATGAAACAAAACTTATAAAAAAAATACATGACGTCCTGACATCAGGCATACTAGGTGTACGCGGAGTTGATATCGAATACGCTAAAGAGTTGTGCACCGGTTCTAAAGATGATGACAAACACGTAGATGATGACAACCACGTACAAAGAATTTTTGAATTATCGGCGACTAATCAAGATATAGCGGCACAAGTTGCTAGTCTAGTAGCTGATGACGCTGAAGCGGCTGACGATCGAGCAGTGGCAGCACAAGCTGCAGCGGGTGAAGCTGAAGGTAGACCGGTCGCCGAAGCTGCACAAAGAGGGGAACTAACTTTTAGGGAACGGATGTTCGGGGTTGGTGATGCTAGAGCAGCAGAAGTAGCGGCCGCTCAAGAAGCAGCAGCAGCAGCAGCAGCACGATTAGTCGCAGCACGATCAGTAGCAGAGACAGCAAGAGCAGCAGCAGACGCAGTAAAAGCACAATCCACTGCTGCTGCTGCTGAACGTGATAGCGCACCTGCTACTCGCGAAGATGATGAGGAGGCCAGAGGAGGGTACCCCATCAGAGCAATAACAGCGGCGGGTCGCGGCGACTACACGCATGGCTTTAGAGGCTTTGTGAGGGGTTGTGTTGCAGCCGGGATATATGCAAACCAACCACAAGGCGTCGTCACTCTACTAAATGAACCGCTGAGCAGACTTTTGCCGGATGACTACACTACTACGAGAGAATATAAAAACGAAATGGAACGATTAGGAGCCGCACTACTGAAAGATAGAGACATAAAGGAAGCTGGAGGAATTGTTCGAAAGCATAGGAGTGCTAGCCGCGCTAGCCGGGAAAAATCCCGGAAGATTGGATTAGGGTTGCAGGCCGGCAGCAACGATAATAGTAATTGGTGGCTACAAGCCCTGGTAGCACAAGGACACGCGGGTGATAATATTTTCGAAAGTGAAAATAGACAACTACTAGACATTCATGACAAGGTAGTCAGAGAAATAGATAAATGGATCCCGTCGAGGAGGGCATTGTCCGCGCCCGCTAACCCTTTCATTGTACGAGCAAAGCAGATAGTCAACGATATGGCCAATTCAGATGTTGCCCTCGCGATGGACTTGGACGAGCCGGCCAAGAACAACCTCATACGCGCAGTTGCGAAACATCATTTGATAGCCGTGGTCCGGGGACAAATAGGCCCGGAGTTCCCCACACAGTTAGATGCGCCCGGACTAATGTCCAGGTATATTCCGTCGACGGCCCGAGCCGCGAGGCTCGTCATAGTGAAAAGAAAGTACCCTGAGTTAATGAAAGAAGACGCTACAATAGACGGCCTGGCGCAAGCGTATACCAGCGCCTACACGGACCTGCATGAAGCCGTCAGCGCCGAAGAGCGAAGGAAGGAGGCCGCGAAGGCGGCTATAGAAGCGAGTCACAACACTAGAGGCGCAGCTGGCACTAACGATTCCTATCAGCAGCGCAGGTTAGAAGCATCGGTTAAGCTTGACGAAGTGCGCGGAAGCACATCTAACAACTTTCGGGTTTATAAGGACGTAAAGAAATTCATCAAGCGCTCAACAGCGTCACGTAGCCAAATACACGTGGCTGCACGCCTCGGGACGCAGTACTCATACGAAATCGGAAGTAAAGCCACCGTGCGGAGCCGTAACGACAGCGGCATTACGGCCATCAATGCACGGACAAATACGGACGTGAAGGCCCTATTGGAACACACGACCCTAGAAGTGAACGGCCAGTCTGTGTTTGGGGGTGCACGCCCCTTATTGCAGTGGCTGTTTGGAGACGAAAATAAGGGAGCGTACGAAGGAAAGCGATCGATTATTCCCGGATTAAATCGGTTTTATAAGTACATGAGTGAGCGCAAAAGAATCGCCACCGCGGCGGCGAAGCTAAAAAAAGCGATGGCCCTAGTCCCTGAAGCCGAAGACCAGGAGAGCCCACTAACCGCCGTCCAGCAGGCGCAACACCGCGTGGAAGCCATCGCAATAGCATTAAGCTGTGCACAGAAGTTACAGACGGAGTGCAAGGCGTACATGAGTACCCGGACGTCTTTATTAGTAGCTGACGAGACCGGAAAGCACACTGCATTTAGTAAGAGCCTGAAGGACTACAGGTTCTTCGGCTGGAGGGTGTTCAGCCCCATTTATTCCATGCGCGAGTTTATATATAAGCGCGCCCAGGTGATGCACAAACATAAAGCGGACGGCCGAGGCCAGAGGGTGGAACTAGTGTCCAACCTAAAGGAGCAAGTGGCGCTACAATGCGAGGGGTTGGAAAAAGAGCTCGAAGCCGCGCAGAATGAAGCCAAGGCGGCGATGCAAGCCGAACAGGTAGAGACTACCGAACAAGAATCAGCCACACAAGCGGCGGCAGCTGCGGCAGCTGCGGCCGCGGTAACCGCTGCCAGTGACGCGGCAGCAGCAGCCACAGCAGCCGCTGACGCGGCGATCACAGCCGCTTCTGGGGCCGCTGAGGTGCAGGCTAAGCAACTAGAAGCCGAGAGCGCACTCGAAGACAGGGCAGCAGCAGAGAAGGAGGCGGCCCGTAAAGCGACTGAAGCCCTAGCGGAAAAATTCCACGGGATTGGCTTTGCCCCGGACCAGGGTGGCGCAGCTAAGAGCATCGTACCCGAGTTGACCAGCGCGGACGACGTAAAGAAACAGGCCGCGTACGGCGCCCTCTTAGGGTGGCATACTAACGGCTTCACCGCACGCGACCCCGCCAGCGCCCGCGCCAACGCAAGCACTAGCACAGCGTTATGCATGAGCACTGCGATCAATATGTGCGGCGATGCCGCACTGGATGAAAACGGCAATGCGACTGAGGAATACGTTAGCGCGTGTGTCGCAGTCGCCCTAATTATGTATGTCAAATCCAAGGGTTTAAGTGTGGAGCTTGACAATTATGGGCATCAAGAGGCGGCGAGAAGTATGGTCCGGAGGAACGCCGTGGTAGAGGTTTCGAAAATGAAAACACAGACACTTAAGGAACGCTGGGAGTTGGCGTGCGCAACGCACGCGCGCACGACGAGCCCCGCCGCGGCGAGTCTGTCAGCTCCCCGAGCCGCGGCAGAGCCCCCTGACAGTTGGTGGAAGCGCGGAGCGAAGCCGGCACCAAACGAGACGGGGGCTGACTGCGCTGCGCGCGTGGCGGAGATGCGGAGGATGCAAGACGCGTACGTGACACCATGTGACGAAAAGCTGTATAAGAAGGTGGGGGTGCAAGGAACGGCGCTTAATAGGTACAGGCCGTGTATTGGGACCTTCAGGATAATGTCAGTTTTGAAGCAAGTCTCCGGTAGCCTGACAGACGCCAGACTAGCGGCCCATATTGGGAACGTCCGAGTGGCCATGGATGTGTTAGACGCCAATATGAATCCGAGGTGGAGCGTACCTGAGAGATATGACTTATACAAAGTGCTGGCGAAGCATTTCGTGAGTTTCGGAGGTGACGAGATAACAGAGAATGACGTACCGTGGGTGATAGCGCTTGCCGAGGATTATAGAGGATGCACGGATGCATGGCCCACCCAGATCCACCGTCAAACCCAACATCCAGGTATGGAGTACAGCGTACAGGGGGGTGGTTCGGCCGCCAGCGGTGCAGTAGCGAGTGAATATAATGCAAAGGCGGCGATAAACAACTGCCTTAGAGTATTCACTAAGCTGCCGGCGGTGGGCCAACCGTATTGGGCGGATATGAACTCAGAATTGCGCAAGACCGCGAGCCCACCGTACTATTTGCAACACGTAGACCCGGCCGCAACCGTTATTTCCCAGTTGGACGCCGAGGGTCAGAAACAGGTGGTGACTGGGGTATCAAAGGTGATGGGGTATTTCGTCGAGCCGACACGTGGTGGGTCGACGTCCGTTGCCGACGGGTCGTTCTCCAAGGGCCTAGGACCCACGAATGGCACCCACGGTTCGAAATGGGACACTTTGGTGAACTTGGTCAACGATGCCACCGTAGATGATTTTGATGGTAAGTGGTCCAGCGTGGACCGCCAGGATACCCTAAGTTACTTGGGCGCCAGAAGCCATCCTCGTGACAACCGCCCGGAGGTAGGTTCGTGTCCCCCATCGGTGGAGGGAGAAGTGCGCTATGTGATACAAAGTAGCCTGGCCGACCTGCAGGTCGCCAGAGATGTGGTGTCGCAGGGAGCGAGCCAGATTAAGGGCGCTACGGCGTGCCCCGACTCGGATAGTGTGCCTTACTACAGCGTACCGCAAGATATTTACACCAGGATGCAACCAACCTTGCTAGATGCGGTGAAGGGTGAGTTTCGGAAGCTGGCGGCCCGGAGCGATGGAGCGGTGGTGCAGGCAGCCGAGTTAGAAGAAGCGGTAATGAAAGCGATAAGTCAAACACTGGCCAATGAGCTTTCGAGGCTCGAATACAACATAGGTGACGCCGCGAAGGCTGCGAATGACTTGATTATTGAAGGCGGTGCACATGTGGGTGATGCCCAGCGCAAGACCTTGTTTCATTCGACGCTGCAGCAGTTGCAGGCCATGGAGCCAGCGGGTGGCCGCGGGTGCCTCGAGGGGCCAGAAGCCGGGCCGGTTGAGCGCACAACCACTGGGGTGTCCAGCTGGGGGTGGCGCGCCATCAGCGGCCCCACGGCAGTGCTGGGTGCTATAGTGGGGACATTGTCGGGGTTGGAATGACCCGAGCGGACTAAGACCGCGGCCACACGTAGGATTCTAAGGTGTGAGTGATACCTGACATTTGACCCCGGCGGTGCATGACAAATACCGAGCACGCCGCATCGGGACGCGGTACCCCACCGCGCACGTTGCCAGGTGTGCTCGGTGCCATAGCGCGCACCGCCGTGGCACCTCAAAGCCGAGCGTCGACCGCACAGAATCAACAGAGCCCTAAAACTAACCACCACCCTCGAACTCCGCATAGGAGTAGGAGGGTGGTTTTATGTATATACAAGCCAAAAACACCAAAATAAAATAACTAGATTCTAAATTTGGCTTGCTCATAAAGCCGTTTTTGTTTGTGCTTGTGTTTTATATTCTAGATGAATTTTTAGATTTAGTCTTTACGAAATCGCAAAGACTATGATAAAAAGCATTTTTTATCTACTGTAATACATCAAAAACTCAACCGGATGCGTGGTGCTATTAAGTCTTTCAACTTCAGCTCTTTTAAGCACAAGATAATCATCAATCATCTCATTAGAGAAAACATCGCCCATTAATAAAAACTCTCGATCTTTATCAAGCTCATTAAGGGCTTCTTCTAGTGAGCCTGCAACTGTAGGGATATCTTTAAGCTCCTCAGGTGGAAGATCGTATAAGTCTTTGTCCATAGCATCACCTGGGTCGATCTGATTAATGATGCCATCTAAGCCTGCCATAAGCATAGCTGAGAACATTAAATAAGGGTTACCAGATGCATCAGGGAATCTAACTTCAATACGCTTACCCTTAGGGCTATGAGTGAAGGGGATTCTAATTGATGCTGATCTGTTTCTTGCAGAATATGCAAGTAATACTGGTGCTTCAAACCCTGGTACTAACCTTTTATAGCTATTAGTACTAGCATTAGCAAAAGCATTTATAGCTTTAGCATGTTTTATAATACCGCCGATATAATGTAAGGCTTCTTGTGATAAGCCAGCATAACCATCACCTGCGAAAACGTTTTTCTTGCCTTTAGATATAGACTGGTGACAATGCAAACCTGAACCATTATCGCCAACAAGAGGTTTTGGCATGAAGGTTGCGGTTTTTCCAAAATTATGCGCAACATTGTGAATTACGTATTTCATCATTTGGAGTTCATCAGCTTTTTTAGTAAGAGTATTAAACTTAAAGCCAATTTCATTTTGACTTGCGGTTCCAACTTCATGATGATGTACTTCAATTTCTAAACCAATCTCAGTTGCAACTTCGCACATATGGGCGCGTATCTCATGAGAGCTATCAACTGGAGGTACAGGGAAATAACCGCCTTTAACTGCCGGGCGGTGCCCCATATTGCCGCCAGGTATCTCAGCGCCACTATTCCAGGCCGCTTCTTCTGAGTTAATATGGTAACCACCGCCTGACATATCTTGCCAAAATCGCACATCATCAAACACAAAAAACTCAGGCTCGGGTCCAAAATATACGGTATCGCCAATTCCTGTGGATTTTAAATATGCTTCAGCACGTTCTGCAACAGATCTTGGGTCTTTTATGTAGCCAGACATAGTTATTGGGTCTAAAACATCACAGAAGATATTCAAAGTTGGAATATCATGGAATGGGTCAATGTAAACAGCTGAAGGGTCCGGCATCAAGACCATGTCAGAATTATCAATTTTCTGCCAGCCTTGAATTGAGGATCCATCAAACATTGTTCCTTCTTTAAAGAAATCATCGTTTATTTGTGATGATGGAATTGTAACATGTTGCTCTTTTCCATGAGTATCCGTAAATCTTAAATCAACATAACGGATTTCGTGTTCTTTAATAAGTGATAAAACTTTTTTTACATCATCTTTAGCCATGATCTCAACCCCTAAAATATTTAATAAATAATGACAAGTTATATATAAATTGAAATAGTTTTTATATGCAGTAATTATAGATTAAATTTATAAGATTTTCTTATTTTTTATCATTTTTTCTTAGCTCGACCGCGCCTAGCACCTTTTGCTGGAGCCTCCGCAATTAGCTCTTTACACCTATCTAAACTAAGAGATTTAGGGTCAGTATCTTTAGGGATTTTGGCATTTTTCTTGCCATCTGTTATATAAGGGCCGTATCTTCCGTTTAATACTTGTATTTTAGCTTCAGGGAAATCTTGAATTAGTTTTTCAGCATCAAATTTGATTTTAGCTTCAACTAGCTCCATTGCCTCATCAAGTGTGATTGTGTGAGGATCAAGCTCGCCTTTTATAGATACAAAGTTTTTCGGGCCATATTTAACATACGGGCCAAATCTTCCAATATTAGCTTCAATATTTTGCCCGGTAAAATTACCTTCTGGCATTTGCCCTAAAACTCGAGGAAGTTTAAATAATTCCATAGCTTGCTCAAGTGTGATATCAAGCATGCTCTGGCCTTTTCTGATGCTGGCATATTTTGGAGGATTTTTTTCATCGTCCTTTTCACCAATTTGTACAAATGGCCCATATCTGCCTAGCCTTGCACTAACAACATTGCCTTTAGGGTCTTCGCCTAAAATAATAGGTTTATTGACATCTTCTCTAGAAACTTCGGCATCATTTTTTTCAATAAGCGCAATAAAAGGTTTCCAAAATTCTTCCATTAAAGGAATCCATTTTTTCTCCCCGCGAGAGATCGCATCGAGTTCATCTTCTAATTTTGCGGTGAAGTCATAATCTATATATTTGGCAAAATAATCAGTTAAAAATTTATTTACGATTCTGCCAATGTCAGATGGATAAAATCTTTTTTGATCAATAGTTGCATATTCTCTATTTTGTAAAGTTGAGATAATGCTTGCATAAGTAGAAGGGCGGCCAATGCCAAATTCTTCTAAAGATTTAATTAAAGATGCCTCAGAAAATCTAGGTGGAGGCTCGGTAAAATGCTGCTCACATAATATCTTATCAAGCGGTATTAGTTCACCAATTTCCATCTCAGGTAGGAGTTTTTCTTTGCTATCATCATGATCATCTGCTTTGGTGTCATCTTTTCCTTCAAGATAAACTGCCATAAAACCTGGATGTTTAATTGTTGAGCCGGTCGCTCTAAATAAATTACTCGCTCCACAACTAAGATCTATAGCCACTGTATCTAAAGTTGCATGGATCATTTGTGATGCTAAAGTGCGTTTGTAAATTAGCTCATAAAGTTTTAGTTGATCCGCCGATAAATGCGCTGCAATATTTTTAGGCTGGAGTGATATATCTGTTGGCCTAATTGCCTCGTGAGCCTCTTGAGCATTTTTAGATTTGGTTTTGAAAACCCTTGGGGTTTCTGGGATTTCATTTTGGCCATAAGTTTTTTGAATATGCTCTCGAATACTAGTTATTGCATCTTGCGATAGATTTATCGAGTCGGTTCTCATATAAGTAATTAAACCAATATTCTCACCGCCTAAACTTATGCCTTCATAAAGTTGTTGCGCGCACATCATGGTTCTTTTAGCGGAAAATCCTAGTTTACGTGCAGCTTCTTGTTGTAAAGTTGATGTGATAAATGGCGCTGATGGCTGACGCTTACGTTGTTTTTTGTCGATCTTTTCAACTTTTAAGGTAGCGCAACTTGGGTCATTGATAAAACTTTGCTTTTTTAGATCATCATGTATTTTATTAGCTTGATCTTCATTTGTTATGGAAAATTGAGATAACTTCTCATCCTTATAATGAGTAAGTTTGGCGATAAAGTTACTGTTGCTTTTATCAAGGTGAGATTCGATATGCCAGTATTCTTGGGATTCAAACTTCTCAATCTCAGCTTCTCGCTCAACAATTAGGCGCAAAGCCGGGCTTTGTACGCGACCTGCAGATAAGCCTTGCTTAATCTTTTTCCATAATAATGGTGATAAATTAAAACCTACGAGATAATCCAAAGCGCGCCTGGCTTGCTGTGCATCAACAAGATCCATCGCTATTTCACGACTATTATCAATAGCGCGAAGAATGGCCTTTTTAGTTATCTCATGAAACGCAACTCGTTTAACTTCAATATTTTTTAGAGCTTTTTTCTCTTTTAGGTATTCATATAAATGCCATGAAATTGCTTCTCCTTCACGATCCGGATCGGTTGCTAGCAGGAGAGTGTCTTTATTTTTTAAGGCTTTTAGAATATTTGTTACATGAGGCTTGTTTCTTTCTATTAGGTCATATTCCATATGGAAATTATTATCAGGGTCGACTGCGCCTTTTTTGCCGATTAAATCTCTAACATGGCCATATGATGCAAGGACCTGGTAGTCCTTTCCAAGGTATTTTTCAATGGTTTTGGCTTTGGCGGGTGACTCTACTATAACAAGTTTGGTGCTCATTTTTGCTTTATCCTATCCTGGCTTAAATAAATACTATTGTTAACTATAGATGATTTTTCAATACAGTTATTTTCTACGAGAATGGATACTAATATCAAAAATGCAAGTTGTACAGAGAAAAAGTTCTGTTTGTATCTTGTTTGTATGCTTAATGCGCGGTAATTTCCATATTATCTCTTTGAAGAATAAAGCTAATAATATCTTTTGTATTAAGTTTATCTTCAAGCTCAGATTTGTTATCACTATCATTATTCTTATTATTAGCCATAACCATTTGGCAAATCCAATGAAAGTGCTCATCGGTAAGTTTACTTTGCTTAAGAGCCATAGCTTGTAATAAAATTAATTCACGATCTTCGGGAGTTATAATTTTATATAAACAAAGCTCATTAAGTTTATTTAGACAATAACTTGGTATTTTGCTTTTCTCTTCCGTGGTGAATAGCCTAATAGAGTCACTGGTTCTTTTTTTGTTAATATTTCTTTTTTTGTTTTTATTATCATTTGCAAAGTTTTGAAACCACATAATAATATCTTGAGCTTCATGGGGAGGGATATTACCTTCTTTTAAAATTTTCTTTAGCTCTAATCCAGTAAGTTTATTCTCTTTAGTGAGTTCAATAACTTCACTTATAATAGAGATTAGTAACTCAATTAGATTTTTTTTAGCCATCATCTACGCCTTTTAATTTAATATACCCACCGGGGCAAGCCTTGATCCAGCCATCTAATTCTAGAGTTATTATATGTTGTTTTAACATAGAAAGCGGGATATCAACTCTTCTTATAATAACATCAATTGGGGTTATTTCATAATCAATATACAGCAAAACATGATGTTTTTCTTTATTATTTAAATCATCTTTTGTAACTAATTTATTTTTAATATTTTTTTTATTAATATTAGGAGAAATATTCTCAGAGGTGTTCTCAGAGGTATTCTCAGAAATATTAACAGTAGGACCGATAGATTTTTTATGATCTAAGTTATGTTTTTTAATTGCATCTTTGCCCCATGATGGCATCTCATTAAGAATATCATTAATATTTTGTACTAACTTTGCACCTTGCTGAATTAAATTATGTGGCCCTTGGGATAGGGGGTGGTCTATCGGCCCTGGAATAGTAAAAACTTCTTTGTCTTGTTCAAGTGCAAAGCGAGCTGTAATTAAAGACCCGCTTTTAATTGAGCACTCGACTATCAAAGTTGCAATACTGATCGCGCTGATTATTCTATTGCGCCTGGGGAAATTTATTTTATTAACCTTTGTATCAAGAGGAAGTTCTGATATCAAAGCTCCATTTTTGTCCAAAATTTGTTCAGCCAGTTTTTTATTTTGATTAGGATAAATATAATTTAGGCCCGTTCCCATAACGGCTACACAATTACCTGTTCTGCTAATAGTGTTAACCGCGCTTTGATGAGCGGTGGTGTCTATACCACGCGCCAAGCCACTTGTTATGACAATGTTTCTTTGGGCGAGAGCTTTCGCAAATGCGCTTGCATTTTTTTGCCCATATCTACTCATATCCCTAGCGCCAACTATTGCAATTTGCGGGTAATTTAAAATATCTAAATTACCTTTTACATACAGAACTGGTGGTGGGTCAGATATTTCTAAAAGTAATTTTGGGTAATGCTTGTTATTTTTAAAAATTATATGATTATTAGTTTGTTCAGACCACTCTAGTGCTTTTTGAGCTTCTTTCTCAATTTCTAAAAAATTTATTTTATTTAAAATGTTTTGTAATCTTTGAGGAAGCAGCTGAGTGTTTTTTCTACGTAAATCATCCCAGAGCTGCTCAAGAGGATTAGCTTGATATTTTTTTTGGTAAAGATCTTTAATATTTTTAAAAGTTTTTGGCCCAATACCAGGGATTAGGCTAAGAGCAAGGTGTGAAAATTGCTCCTCATATTTTGCTAGTTGATGCATCTTTATTATTATTCTTAATTAATTTTTATTATTTTTGTAAATCAATTTTTATTAGATAGCTATTAGATAATTATTGGATCACCAATATTAATTTTATTAATTTTATTAATTTTATTAATTTTTGGATTTTTATTATTTTCAATAATAAGCCCTAAAGATAAATCATCAGTAGTTTGATAAATTAAAATAGATTTATTAATGGTGCTATGTTCAGCTACGCTCGGCAAACACGGCGGTTTTTTGCATTTTGTAAATTTAGCACTCATAAGGCTCATGCCTGTTTGGATACCAGATTTGTTTCCATGATTTAGGATAACAGAAGGGTGGGCGCTATTCGGGTTTATTATATCTATTATTTTTGTGTTATTAGGAAGAGCTAGGGGCTTTTTTAGGCTTATGGATGATACGCCATTATCATTTAAACTAGGAATAACTTCCGTAGGTAACAGGATTTGGTAAAGGTTATTTTGATTGTTATCTATAGGACTATTAGCTTTAAACACCGCAAGGTTATTGGCATATGTTTTTATAGGTTTTGCAAATTGGTTGATTTTTATAAGATAACCAAGCGCATCAGCGTTCTTTGGCGTTAAGTTTGTATTATAAGTTATATCATGAGTAATATTTATTAATGCGTATTTATTATTTGACTTAGGGTTTATTCCAGCTGCGAAAAAGATATTAAATGGTTTATAGAACTTCTCATCTTTTGGTGCAGTTGGTAAAATATGCCCGGTGTGCTGCATAGCTTTAGCATCAATTAATTTGGTTTTTAAAAAATATGGCTTAAGAGTTTCTAGACTTATATTTTTAGAGTTTGCAGAATTTTCAGGTTTTATAGTAGCGTAAGAATTTGTTGATATTAATAAGCTTAGGCAAATAATAGGCGCAGCAATTTTTTTAATTAATTTTATTATGGTTATAAGTTTTTGCGGCATCTTAGATAATCTCATGGCTATATGTATCTTAAATATAGCTTACTTTTATTCTGCTGACAAATCCATGCTTATTTGTGGTATTTATTGAAACTTTTCTCGTAACTACCTGAAAGAAATAGAGAAATACTTAAGCTTATTCTAATTATATGTGATAGACCCATCATCTGGTGAGATATCATCAGCAAGTAGGTCAATGTCAGGAATTTCTACTTTAAAGTGATCACACTCTACAGTTTGCATTTCAAACACCCCCATCATTTTGCCAGTAGGGGTATCTAAGATACAAAAACTTTCATAATCAAAACTTTTTTTCGGCAAGATTAAAGGTTGCAGCCCCACAACCCCCGGCCCAAATACTTCATCTATTAAGGTATTATCGTTATATATTTTCCAGTGTCGATTCAAAAGCTGTATTGTCTCAGGGCTATCATTGGTAATTTGAATATGATATTTCCAGACATACCTGCCTTCTTCGCTCGAAGATTCGCTGCTTAAATAATCAACATTTGGTTGTACTATAACTTTTTTGCTTATAGATGTTCCCATGATGCACATCCTTTTAATCTAAATCCTTTATATTGTAATTATAAACTATTTGCATATACTTTGTGTTTATATATTGAATACGGTAACCAGTTGAATTGCAGGTAGATATAAACATAACTGATCTTATTTTAACTTTATTTATATTTCTTAATAAAGTCTTAATATTTGATGCGTCATAATGTACGTGAATAGTTAATTATGTTTAGGAAAACATTGTGATATGTAACAATTTTACGGATCACAAATAGAACTAGCAGCGGAGCAGATAGCGATATTTTTTGATCATGAGTCTAAGTGTCCTGTTCGCTAAGTTAACTATGAAACTGGCAATTATCCTGCAGGAAGTTAATTTCGGTTATAGATAATTTCCAAATAATAATAAATTTTTAATAGACGATATTAGGAGAAGTGGTATGAGCAGCATTGAGCACTATACAAAAATGAAAGAAGGTGATCAGGCGAAGGATTTGCTGGAATCCTATAAAAGCCTTCATAGAACCCAAGGGGAGGCTACGGCGAGGAACGCTGCGCGCCGGAGCGCCGTTGCACCGGCCGGTTGCCCCGTGGGCCTTAGTCTGGGAGTAGTGGCTGTGGTGGGCATAACCATTAGCATTGTTACGCGTAACTCGTGGAGCCTGTCGGCTAGATCACCATTCTTCATCCTCGGGTCTTCGGCGCTACTCTTTGGGCTCTGGTGGCGGTGTTGCGACCAAAATAGCAGGGTGCACCAACGCGCATTTGCGTTGTACGATAACTGGCGCAGGGGCGCGGAACAACAGGGCACGCCCCTCGCCGACAACGACGGGCAGGTCGCTCAGTTAGCAGGACAAGCCACGGATACGACCCACGGTATGGTGTAGCCCGATGTACCCACATCGGATCCTGCTAACGGCTAAGTCATTTTCAGAACGGATACACGTAGGAGCTAGGGCTTCTAACAGTACAATGTAATATTACGCCTTGGCCACGCGCGGTTTCCTTTGATAGAGAATGGACAGCTATAGCCCCGCATGGTCCTTCAATTAGGAATCTCAATTAAGAATCTCAATTAAGAATCTCAATTAAGACACTAATCAAGGCTATGTATTAACAATACTCCCCACCTGCGATGCAGTCCAAAAACTGCATCTTGCTCAAAAGCTGCAGGTGGCTCGGAGTATTTTTTTATTCTAGCATAATTTCTAGCATATATTCTAAATATGCTTCAGGTTACATATCTATATTATTAATTAATCACCGTGACCTAATTTAAATTCTGGTATAATTTGTTTTCTTAATATTGATTTAATATTGATTTAATATTGATTTAATCTTTATTTGATCTATATAATTGATCTTTGTATTCGCAGATTGAATAAAAATAATAATTTAAACTATTCAGGCAATTAGAGTATTTGTTCTAAAAGCAGTTTCCGAAAGTCTGGTGGTTTTTTTGAGGAAGTTCTAATGTTACCACCAAAATGTAGATTATTCTTATTATCAACTATTGCCGTCTCCTCATTCGCCGCATCAGTATGCTATGCCAAAGTCGCGGCGGCGGCGGAGGAGCCGTTGAGACAAAAACTTAAGAAACAGGGCTACTTGAGTATCTGTGAGTCAGAGTGGGAGAGCTTGCCCCCGCAGTATAAAAAGGATTGTGATGACTATCGGGATAAACTTGCTTGTTTCGGAGGAGTTTTGGCCCTCTGTGTAATTTGTGGCGTCGCGATATTATTTCTAGTAGGTGATTTGGTTGGACAATGTCGTAAAAAAGATCGTATAAGAGGTGGTGCATATCGATTAGATTCAAGCAGTGCTATTACACTAGTAACTGATACAACACCGATACGATTTTATTCAGCAGATGGCTCTGGTGCGTTAACACAAGAAGGTTCCTACCAAAAATTGTAGTTAGGCCGTATCATCTGAACCACCTGCATCTTTAGCCGCAAGGCTCGGAGTGTTTTTTTTATTCTAGCTAAAGTATTCTAAATTATATGCTAAACTGGTTTAAGTTGGTTTTTTAAGATAGATATAATTTTGATATAACTTTATAGGAGTTTAGCGTGGATATACTTATTCAAGGTGCAAGCATCGTAAATGAAGGTGTTATAAAACAACAAGATGTTTATGTAAAAGATGGAAAGATTCAGAAAATCTCTGATGATTTATCTGATATAAGTGCATCTGAGGTGATTAATGCTAAAGGTTTGCATTTACTCCCCGGGATGATTGATGATCAAGTGCATTTTAGAGAACCTGGTTTAACCCATAAAGCTGAAATTAAAACAGAAGCTGCCGCAGCTGTTGCAGGTGGTGTTACAAGTTACATGGAGATGCCAAATACAAATCCTGTGACAGATAGTGCCGCAGAAATTCAAAAAAAATTGGATTTAGCAGCTGATAAATCTTTAGCAAATTATGCTTTTTATCTTGGAGCTACTAATAATAATTTAGAAAATATTAAAAATATTGACCCAAACCTAGTTTGTGGGGTAAAAGTTTTTATGGGTTCTTCTACCGGGAATATGCTGGTTGATGATCCAGAAGTTTTAGCAGGAATATTCGAGCATTCCCCAGTTTTAATAGCAACTCATTGTGAAGATACTCCAATGATCACAGAAAATGAGAAGGCGGCTTTTGAAAAATATGGTGAAGATGTCCCGATGGAGGAGCATGCTGAGATTAGGTCAAGAGAGGCCTGTATAAAATCTTCATCTTTAGCTGTTAAATTAGCTAAAGAACATGGCAGTAATTTGCATGTTTTACATTTAACTACAAAAGAGGAGCTTGCTTTATTTACTCAAGGTGAGATAGATAATAAAAAAATAACAGCTGAAGTTTGTGTGCATCATTTAAGTTTTGATAAAAGAGATTATGCAACTTTAGGCTCGCAAATCAAATGTAATCCATCGGTTAAATTAAAAGAAGATAGACAAGCTTTAATTAAAGCTGTTAATGAAAATGTTATAGATATTATTGCAACAGATCACGCGCCGCACACCTGGGATGAAAAACAACAAAAATATTTTAAAGCGCCATCTGGGTTGCCGCTTGTACAACATGTGTTATTAAAATTATTCGAGTTTTATCATGAAGGCGTATTTAGCTTAGAGAAAATAGTTAATAAAACATCGCATAACGTAGCGAAAAGATATCAAATTAAAAATAGAGGCTATATAAGAGAAGGATATTGGGCTGATCTTGTTTTGGTTGATTTAAATAAACCACAAACCGTAACTAAAGAGTCTTTACGTTATAAATGCGGTTGGAGCCCGTTTGTGGGTCGAGAGTTTCGATCAACTATTAAAGCTACTTTAGTTAATGGGAATATTATTTATAAGGATGGCCAGATTGTTTCTGATGCTAAAGGTGTGGCATTGGAGTTTGATCGCAAATAAAGTTTTTTATGAAATTTGCCGCGCTATTTACAATATTCAGTGAAATTTGCCGCGCTATTTACAATTTTCAGTGATATTTGCCGCGCAATTTACAATTTTTATGATTTTGGTTAGATCCTGTTGAGCTAGCAAGTTCTGCTAGGTTTAGTTCGGTAGATTTAACTAAGTTACATAAATTAGTTATTAAACATAAAGATCTTTTTTTGGAGAAATGGAATGAATACTTTTCAAGTTAATCCACTTGCACAGGACGTAAAGTTTTCTGATGCTGATTTTATCGTTCATTTAAAAGATGCTAGAACTTTAAGCGTGCCTTTAGCTTGGTTCCCAAGACTTGCGCAAGCAAGTAAAAGTGAGCTGTTGAACTATCAAATTCTTGGAGATGGCGAAGGTATTCATTGGCCTGACCTTGATGAGGATATTAGCGTGAAAGGCTTATTGTTCGGTCAGTCTGAACTTGCCGCTTAAGATTTTTCATAAAACCTTTGCAATCTCACAAGCAGCATAAGTTAAAATTCCATCACAACCTGCGCGCTTAAAAGAAGTTAAGCTCTCGAGCATGATGTTTATAAAATCCATGTCCGTATTTTCTGCGACAAATTTTAACATGGCATATTCACCAGATACCTGATACGCAAAAGTTGGGACTTTAAATTCTGTTTTTACTCTGTGAATAATATCTAAATATGGCATGCCAGGTTTAACCATGATCATATCAGCACCTTCTTGAAGATCTAAAGCTACTTCATGTAAAGCTTCATCAGAATTTGCATAATCTTGCTGATAAGTTTTTTTATCTTTTGGAATGTTCGAATCAATATTACTATTTAAATTGTCTTTGGAGCCAACTGCATCTCTAAAAGGCCCATAAAAGTTTGATGCGTATTTGGCGGCGTAAGATAAAATAAGAGTATTATGAAAGTTATTTTTTTCTAGAGTTTCTCTAATTGCACCAACTCGTCCATCTTGCATATCAGATGGGGCGATGATATCGCATCCGGCTTGTGCTTGTATTAAGGCTTGTTCAGATAAAATCTCAATAGTCTTATCATTGTTTATTTCGCCATTAATAATTAAGCCATCATGCCCGTGGGAGATATATGGATCTAATGCGACATCACAAATAATACCAATATCTAAATTTAATTTTTTAATCTCACGCACGGTGTTACAAATTAAATTATCAGGATTTAAGGCTTCTTTGGCATCTTTAGTTTTTAGATTATTTGGAGTTTGAGGGAATAAAGCAATAGCCGGAATTCCAAGTTTATGGGCATATTTAACTTCAGATAAGATAGAATCTATATTATGCCTAAATACTCCTGGCATAGATTTAATTGGTTCTTTTTTATTATTTTTATTATCTTTATTATCTGCGATAAATAATGGATAGATTAAATCTTTGGGGGTGAGATTAGTTTCAGCGCATAATTCTCGAGACCAATTATGTGATCTTGTGCGGCGTAATCTGGTATTTGGGTAATTTCTTTTAAGCATAATTATTTTAAAGCTTTAGTGAATTTTTAGTATTATAAGTTAATGTTGCCATAAAATAAATTAAGGTTTGCTTGGATAAAGGATTGACAGCTAATAACGATTATCTTAGAATCACATCTATCTTTATTGGGTCGTCGCCAAGTGGTAAGGCACGGGGTTTTGATCTCCGCATTCCCAGGTTCGAATCCTGGCGACCCAGCCATTTATTTCTTGTTTTTAGCTAATATTCCCATTATTATTCGCATATAATATTTTTTCTTATTTTTTTATGCATATAGGGAGCACTTAAATGTCTGATTTAATGTCTGATTTAATGATATTTTCTGGAAATGCAATTCCGCAGTTATCATCTAAAGTTGCAGGTTTACTTGGTTTACCATTAGCTAAATCTAAAATAGGGAAGTTTAGTGATGGGGAAACTCAAGTTTCTATAGAAGAGAATGTTCGTGGTAAAGATGTCTTTATTATTCAATCTACGTGCCCGCCGACTAATGATAATTTAATGGAATTAGTATTAATGGTTGATGCGCTAAGAAGAGCTTCTGCGGCTCGTGTTACGGCTGTTATTCCTTATTTTGGTTATGCCAGACAAGATAGACGCGTTAGGTCATCGAGGGTATCTATTTCAGCTAGAGTTATCGCTGATCAATTAGCTACTGTGGGTGTAGATAGAGTATTAACAGTTGATATTCATGCCGAGCAGATTCAAGGTTTCTTTCAGATTCCTGTTGATAATATTTATGGAACTCCAATTTTATTAGATTATATAAATAAAAACATTAAAGATGAGATCGTAGTAGTGTCTCCTGATATCGGCGGTGTGGTTCGTGCTCGAGCTATGGCAAAGCGGCTAGCTTGTGATCTTGCAATTATTGATAAAAGGCGCCCGAAAGCTAATGTTTCAGAAGTTATGAACATTATTGGTGATGTTGCAGGCAGGCATGCAATTATTGCAGATGATATGGTAGATACAGGAGGGACTTTATGTAAAGCAGCTAAAGCTTTGAAAGATAAAGGAGCTTCTAAAGTATCAGCATTTTGCGTGCATCCTGTTTTATCTGGTAATGCATTGCAAAATATTTCTGAATCTGTGTTGGAGCAATTAGTTGTTCTAGATTCTATTCCATTATCAGATGAGGCTAAGAAAATAGGTAAAATTAAGCAGTTAAGCTTAGCTAGTATGTTATCCGAAGCTATTCGAAGAATTAATAATGAAGAGTCTATTAGTTTAATGTTTGCCGATTTGTTGTATATATAGACGAAACAAATCAAAATACCTACCGCCGTCGTTGCGAGACCATGTCGAAGCAATCTCGTGCGAAGCACGTATCGATTTTTTAAAATCGATAAATGGAAACGTTTTGTATATATAATTTAGCCAGATTGCATTAGCATCTTAGGAAATACTTTGTTATAATCTTCGCGCTTTTAGCCTAAAAATATTTGGTCGCGCTTATTTTAAAGCTATATAGCAGGAAATTTTAATTAATTAATTAAATAAATAGGAAGAATCAATGGAATTCAAATTAAAAGCTAGCAAAAGAGAAGATGTAGGGAAAGGTGCGAGCCGCCGCCTACGCCGTGAGCAAGGCATTATTCCTGCCATTGTTTATGGTGGCAAATCTGGGCCTGCATCAATTACGGTCGTTCATAATGAGTTATTAAACATGCTTGATGATGATAGAGTGTATGCTTCTATCTTATCTTTAGAAGTAGATGGCAAAAAAGAAAATGTAATGTTAAAAGACTTACAGCGCCACGCGTTTAAGAACAAACTATTACACGCCGATTTCAAACGAGTTATAATGTCTGAGCCAATTACTGTTGCTGTTCCTGTGCAGTTAGCTGGAGAGGCTGCTGGTCTGAAAGAAGGTGGGGTTATGTCACAACTGATTACTCAGCTTGATGTACATGCTTTACCAAAAGATATACCGCAAATTATAGAGTTAGATGTAACTGAGGTTGAAGTTGATGGTGTTTTGCGCTTGAGTGATTTGGTGATGCCTAAAGATGTTATTTTAGTGGCTCTTCAAGCAGAAGAAGCTGAAGATCAAATGATTTGTCAACTTAAAGTGCCTAAAGAGATTGTTGAAGAAGAGCCTGAAGTTGAAGGCGAAGAAGGCGAAGAAGGTGCTGAAGGTGCTGAAGGCGAAGAGGGTGCTGCTGAAGGTGAAAAACCTGCTGAAGGCGAGAAGTCTGAAGGATAAGCTATTTAACTATGCATAAGATACGCGCATTTATTGGCCTTGGAAATCCTGGAGATGAGTATGAAAATACTCGTCATAACGCAGGGTTTTGGTTCGTAGATGCGCTAGCATCAAAATTTCAACTTGATTGGTCTTTGCATCAAAAATCTAATGGATTATATGCAAGTTATATAGATTCAGAACAAAATGAGAAAATCTTTTTATTTAAGCCAATGAAGTACATGAACTTATCTGGCATATGCTTAGCTAGTTTTGCCAAGTTCTTTAACCTTAAGCCTGAGCAAATATGCATAATTCATGATGAGTTAGATTTACCCGTGGGCCAGATAAGGTTGAAATTTAGTGGTGGCTTAGGTGGTCATAATGGCTTAAAAGATATAAAAGCTAATTTAAAAACGGAAGATTTTTATAGATTGAGAATTGGGATATCACACCCAGGTCAATCACATTTAGTTACTAATTATGTTCTAAAGAAGCCAAGTGTAGCTGATAAAAATATAATTTTAGATAGTATAGATAGAGGCATTGATGAAGTAGCTGATTTATTAGCTGGTAATATTAGCGATGCTACTAAAAGATTAAATAGCGTTAAATAAATTATTATAGAGTAATAAAATGGGTTTCAAGTGCGGAATTGTAGGGTTGCCAAATGTTGGTAAATCAACTTTGTTTAATACTTTAACTAAAGCTGGAATTGGTGCGGAGAATTATCCATTTTGCACGATAGAGCCTAATGTTGGTATAGTTTCAGTGCCTGATGCACGTCTTGATAAGTTAATTGAAATTGCCAAGCCGCAAAAGTCTATTCCTGCTGTCATGGAATTTGTTGATATTGCAGGTTTAGTAGCTGGAGCATCTAAAGGTGAAGGTTTAGGAAATAAGTTTTTATCACATATTCGTGAGGTTGATGCGATTTGTCATGTGGTTAGGTGTTTTGATGATCCAGATATAACTCATGTTAATAATAAAATTAATCCGGTTGATGATATAGATACAATTCATACAGAGCTTATGTTGGCTGATTTAGATAGTTTAAGTAGATCTGTTGATAAATCTAGAAAGCTTGCAAGACACAATAAAGAAGAGCAGGCCAGGTTAGATGTTATTGAAGGAGCTCTTAAGCATATTGAATCTGATAAAATGGCAATAAGCTTTGAGGTTACTAATGAGCAGGCCGCAACCTTTAAGCAGTTACATTTATTAACAGCCAAGAAGATGTTTTTTGTGGCAAATGTTGATGAGGCTCAGTTAGCCGATTCAGATAACCCTAATGAGCATCTTAAAGCTTTGCAAAATTATGCAGCTAACAATGGGTATGAAGTAGTAGTTATTTGTGCCCAGATTGAATCTGAAATAGCTCAATTAGCAGATAATGAAGCAGAAATGTTTTTAGATGAGCTGGGTTTATCTGAGCGAGGCTTAGATAAAGTAATTAAGATGGGGTATTCTTCATTAAATTTACAAACCTATTTTACAGCCGGAGAAAAAGAGGTTCGTGCTTGGACTATTCCTGTTGGGGCTAGTGCGCCGCAAGCGGCTGGAAGGATTCATACAGATTTTGAAAAAGGATTTATTCGAGCTGAAGTTGTAGCTTATGATGATTACGTTGCTTGCAATGGCGAAAGTGGCGCTAAAGATGCAGGGAAATGGCGGCTAGAGGGTAAGACTTATATCGTGCAAGATGGAGATGTAATGCACTTTAGGTTTGCATAAGCAAAAAACAATATGTTATTTCAAAAGTTATCTATAATAAAATTATAAAAAATAATTAGGAGATATCTAATGAAAGGCAATGCAACTGTATTAAAACGCTTATCTATTGCATTAGAAAATGAGATCGTTGCGCTAAATCAGTATTATTTGCACTCTAAAATGCTTAAAAATTGGGGTTTTTTAAAGCTTGCAGATAAGTATTATCAAGAGTCTATCGAAGAGATGAAGCATGCAGATGTTTTAATTGAGAGAATTTTGTTTTTAGAAGGGCGCCCTAATATGGAGTTAAGTAAGCTGAATATTGGCTCTACAGTTCCTAAAATGCTCGAAAAAGACTTAAAATTAGAGCTAAAAGCTATAAATGATCTAAAATCTGCTATTGTCGATTGTGATAAACATAAAGATTTTGCAAGTCAGTCAATTTTTCAGCAAATATTAGATCAAGAAGATCCTCATGTAGAATGGATAGAAGCGCAGATCGGGCTAATAGATAAGCTGGGTTTAGAGATTTATTTGCAATCTCAGTTATAAATGTTATAATATTACTTAAGTTATTAATATAAATATATGTTATAAAGTTTTTGTATGATTTATTTGTTTCAGTTTTCCTGTTTTTTTATGTTTTCCTTGGCTTTGTTTTTGATTTTTTTGACATTATGGAAAAACAGAATAACAGCTTTTTACAGTTCTTTTTTTGTTGGCTTAATAGGCTTTTTTGCAAGCTTGCGTAATTTGCATGAAAGTACTACTTTGGTTAAATATTTTGGGGTGAAGCTTGCAGGAAGCTCACGAGTTATAGTTGGTGAGTTTGATGTTTTGTCTCGATTTTTAGGGTTGGTTGTTGGGTTAATTTTTGTTAGCTTGATCTTTCTTTTGATAAGTCGTTCTCTAAAGCTGCGCTCTGTGCAATTACCTGAAACATCTTAATAACACTAAGTATTCCTAAAATCCCTAAGTTATATCTCGGTTGCTTTTAGGTGCCATCTAAAACTACAATAAGCATGATTGTTAGCATTTAAAATCCCTTGAGGAAGAAACTGTTATGTCTTCGGTTAATAAAGTTAAAGTTGAAATTTTGATGAATGTTTGTCCGCAAGAAGTGCGGGTGGCGGTAATTGAGAATGGGATGTTGCAGGAAGTTCATATTGAGCGTCCCAATCATCTTGGTATAGTCGGCAATGTATATAAAGGAAAGGTCGTAAGGGTTATGCCAGGTATGCAAGCCGCTTTTATTGATATAGGTCTTGAGCGAGCCGGTTTTTTGCATGTTTCTGATCTAATGCCCATAGCAGAAAATTTACCAGCTGAAATTGATTTTAACTCTCCAGAAACTGATATTAGAAAGTGGCTAAAGGAAGGCCAGGAGTTGTTGGTGCAAGTTAAGAAAGATCCTCTAGGAACTAAGGGCGCTAGATTAACTGCTCATTTGTCTGTCACCTCTAGGTATTTGGTGTATTTGCCTGAGTTAACTCATATTGGTGTTTCTGTTAGATTAGAAAGTCAAGAAGAGCGTGATAGATTGCATTTATTATTATCCGAAATCTTGGGTGAAGATAAGGCGCGCGGATATATTATTAGAACAGTAGCTGAAGGTGTTAGTAAAGAGGCTTTAGAGCAGGATCGAGATTTTTTGGAGAAATTATGGCATTCAGTTCATGATAATGCTGAAGCTATTAGTGCGCCGGCGGTGGTATATCGAGATTTGCCATTAGTGCAGCGAGCGTTGCGTGATATGGTTAAAGATAATGTTGAGAAAATTAGAGTTGATTGTGATAAAACTCATGAAAGTTTGATTGCTTTTGCTGATGAGTTTGTGCCTGGCGTTAAGGAGAAAATTGTTCATTATCATGCTGATTCTCCTATTCTTGATATGTATGGTGTAGAGCAGGAGTTAGAAAAAGCGTTAAATCGCGAGGTTTATTTAAAATCAGGTGGTCGATTGGTATTTGATCAAACTGAGGCAATGACAACTATAGATATTAATACCGGAGCATTTGTTGGCTCTAGGAATTTAGAAGAGACAATTTATAAAACTAATTTGGAGGCTGTACAAGTTTTATCTAGACAGCTTAGATTGCGTAATTTAGGCGGAATTATTATTATTGATTTTATAGACATGTCAGTGCAAGAGCATCGTGATCAAGTTATGGGATCTTTGAAAAAAGCCCTTGGGCGCGATCACGCAAAGATAGGAATAGGTGAATTTTCACCTATTGGCTTAGTTCAGTTAACTCGCAAACGCACGAGCGAAAGTTTGTCGCAACAATTATGTATGAGTTGCCCTACTTGCCATGGTAAGGGGGTTATAAAAACAACAGAAACTATTTGCTATGAGATTTATCGGGAGATTTTAAGGGAGTTTGTTATTTACGATCAAGCTAATGGTTTTTTGGTGTTAGCTTCTTCTAGTATAGTTAACTATTTATTAGATGAAGAGTCTGAAGGTGTGGCAGAATTGGAGGCTTCGGTAGGTAGGCCTATTAAAATTCAAGCTGAGTCCGGTTATTTACAAGAACAATATGATATTATTTTGTTGTAGTTTTTACTACCTCAACTTATACTTCATATGCTTATTTTTGTTAATTTTTACACTATGTTAATGGAACCTTTTTGTGTCAGTAAAGAGACGAGTATTTTCAATTATCTTCTGGATTATCGGCGTATTAGTGTTGCTGTTTTTGCTTGCGTGGGTAACTTTTGAGTTTTATGGAAAAACATATGTTACTAATGAGCTTAAAAAGCGGCTGGGGCCTAGTTCGATGTGGGCATTGCAATCGTTTAATCCGTTTACTATGAATTTAAAAATTAAGCTTTCAATTCCAGATAAAAATGGTTCTATATCTATAAATCAAAAGGCTGTTTTTAAAAATATAGAGTTTAGTCATGTTAACTATAGGTTGAGGATGGAGTCTGTTTATGCTGACATATCTATACTAAAAACATTATTGGCAAGGCGCTTATTGTTTAGTAGCTTGAGAATCACTAATGGGGATTTAAATATTAGATTAACATCTCCTAGCGAAGTTAATAAGATGATGTTTGTTGGGTCTGATGATTGGATGCATAAAGTGCTGCCATTTTTACAGATAAAAACAAAAGCATTAACCAATGAGAATGAAATATTTGTAAATAAAATTAATAGATATAGTAAGCTTTTTTTAAAAGATTTTGTCTCTAAGTTGTTGCTGCAGGGACAGATTGATATCTCTGGTGTGCACATTGTTTTAGATAGAAAATTAAAGCATTATGCATTAGGTGATATAAATCTTAGTGCGCACCGAGTTAATGGTAAATTTTATCTTAAATTTTCTTTAGATGCTCCTAACCCTAAAGTTGGAGAGTTAATGCAAGCTAATCTTTTGGTTAAAAATGCATATAAGTCCAAGCCTAATATGAAATTATATCTGGCATTGAACCCATCTTTATTACAACTTGGTATTGCTGGATCTGCCCAGTTTTGGCTTGATTTTAAGCAGGCGCAATTAAGTAAGTTTATATTAAAGGCGGATTTGATCCCACTTCATAGAAAAGTTGCCAGTGAGCTTGGGCACTTGAGTTTTAATATGTTCTGGATTAAAAAGTCTAAATATAATTGGAACTTAATCTTATCTCCAGTTGATGTTTTCTTAGCGAAAAAAAATGAGCATGTTCTAGGGCATTTATATGCCCAACGCAAACAGGTAGATGGGGTAGACTCTATTGATGTTTTTGTTCCCAAGTTTTCTATGAATACGTTGTCTGTTGTTAAGCCTGTTTCGAATCTGGTGGATAATTTATTGTCCGGTAAAGCTGGTTTCTTTAAAGGTTCTGCCTTGGATAAGATTCTTAAATCGATTAAGCATTTCCATGCTAAAGGAGAGGTTAGTAATTTAAATTTGCATTATCAGTATCCAAGTATCTTAAAGCTTACCCCGTATAATTATAATATGGCATTGAGTCTAGATAATCTCTCTTTTGGTGCTTTTAACTTTGTTCCTGGGGTTGGATCTCTAAATGGGAAGCTTAAGCTTGATAAAAAAGGTGGGGCAGTCGTTTTTGATGCTAACTCAATTAAACTTCCAGAGCAAAAATTGTTTCCGTTAGGCTGGCCTAATGCAAATGCTAGTGGCAGAGTGTTTTGGAGAAATACTCGCTCAAGTCTGGTTTTTAAAACACCAGAAATTAATTTTTATAACTCTTTGCCAAGTACGCTAAATAGTGCAAAAAAAGAGCTGTTCACAAAATTAAGTGGAAATGTACATGTTCCAAAGTCTTTAGATGGAAATTATGATGTGCATAATACAAGGGTTTCTCTAATAGCAAATGCAAAAGGACAAAATGTTGCATCAATAGTGCCATATCTTTTGCCACATAATATCTCCACTGGAGCTTTGAATTGGCTAACGCAAGGAATTGTTGAGGTTCCAAAGGTTACAGCAAGAATGATATGGCTTGGTAAAATTGGAGATTATCCTTATTTAGATAATGCCGGATCATTTGATGTTAGAGTTATGCTGGCTAATTCTAAACTCAAGCCTTGGAGTACCTGGCCGCTTGTTACTAATTTATATGGGTATTTAGACTTTTATCATGACCAGTTTAAGGCTGTGGTAAATAGTGCTAAGACGATGAGTGTTCACACTAAAGATCTTATGGTTATGATCCCACATATGCATGGGCACCAAATGCATTGGATAGATGGCATTGGTTCTTTGCAAGGAGAAGGTTCAGATGTTATAAATTTTATTAATAACACGCCATTGAAGAAAAATTTTTCTGGTATATTTGATACATTATCAATCAATGGGTTAGTTAAAGTTGATTTGAATTTAAGTGCCCCTTTATCTAAAAAGCATATTAATTTGATGCGATATTTTGGCAAAGTTGGTTTTAAAGATAATACTGTGAGCTTATTTAAATTCAATTTGCCCTTTAAAAATGTCACTGGGGAAATTGATTATAATAATAACTTACTAAAAACTCCTAATATTATCATTGGTAATTTGTTTGGTTTGCCTGTTCATGTCCAGATAGGGCCTAAGTATAATAAGGAGGATAATAAGATTCAAAATTATCTCCATCTTCAAGCCCTATTAGATGTTGATAAGTGGGCGGCTAACTTTTCGTTATTAAAATTTGACAAAAATGATGTGCATGGCTTGTTGCCAGTTATATTTAATGCAACTTTTGATAAAGGTTTTTTTGATGCACACCTTATGTCAGATTTAAAAGGTTTGGAGTTAAAATTACCAGCGCCATTTTATCAATCGGTTTTGACTGACCGTAATTTATCTGCAAATTATATAAATAAAGCTGGTGAGGTTAAATTTGATTTTAGTATTGATAATTTCTTAGATGCTGGATTTAATTGGCAAGAATATAATATTAAAAAGAGTTTGGCAGGTTTTATAAACTTTGGGGTGAATTTAGATAATAAATTAGGTAATAAATTAGGTAATAAAACAGAAGATAAAATAACTAAAGGATTGATAAAAGCAACTGGTAGTTTACCCTATTTTTCCGAGACTAAGTGGGCTGATTGGTTAACTAAACGCTATAAAACAGAAGGAACATCATCTACAAAAGATCAACAGTGGCAATATTTTCACACATCGGACTTTCATGCTTTAGAAGGTCCTGATGTTTTGATAAATGTGCTTATAAATCACTTAAACTTTACCAGTCAAAATTGGAAGGAAGTATCTGTAAATGCCTTTTTAAATCAGAACTTTGTCTTATTACGCTTGTATGATAAGTATGATACTTTAAATGGAAATATTTATATTTCTAGGATTACAGATATTATTGGGTTTAAAGCTATTGATGCAAGGTTTGATAATTTGCGAGTTACAATACCATCTAGTATGTTATCTAAGTTTAATCAAAGCAACCTACCCAGCTCAAAAGAAGATCCTAAAAATACAAACCAAAAAACAAACCAAAAAACAAGTAAAACAATAAACAAAACAATAAACAAACAAGCAGCCAAACAAGCAGCCAAAGTAGTTAAGAAACAAGATAGTGAGGGGAAAACAGATGATGAAACAGTATTTGATAGATCCCCTAATTTAAATGTAACAGTTGAGCACTTTAAACTTCAAGATAATGACCTAGGGCTGCTTAAATTTAGGTTGCGGCGCTTGGGTTCAAGCCTGTTTATACCAAGTCTGAAAATAAACAATAAGCTTTTTTCTATATCAGGCGCAGCATCAAGTCAGTGGTTAAATAATAAGCAAGTAAGTCATATTACCGGAGAATTAACCAGTAATGACTGGGGAGAGTTGTTGCATCAATTGTATTTACCTAAGGGCTTGAGTAAAGGCAAGGGTAGTACTAATTTTAATTTAGCTTGGAATGGTTTTTTGACAGAACCTAAGGTCAGTACATTAGATGGTAAAGCAAGTTTTTCTGTGAAAGATGGTGTGCTTGATAAAGTTAATATGGGCCTTGGTAGGTTGCTGGGATTGATGAGTCTAGATACTATTGTAAGACGTTTGTCTTTGAATTTTTCGGATCTTACGGGTAAGGGAGTGGCTTTTGATAGCTTTAGTGGAGACTTTAATCTTAAACAAGGGATAGCTAGCACCAATAATGTTAAAATGTCAGGGCCTGCTTTGAGTTTTGATATGAAAGGTGAGGTTGATTTAGTCAATAAAACTCTTAATCAAACTATTACGGTTATGCCAAAAGTTGGTGGAGGTCTTGCCTTAGCGGCGGGGTTATTAGGAGGGCCAATTATTGGCTTAACTACTTTATTGGGAGAGCAAATTTTGTCACACACAGTATTGAAAGGAAAAGGTGCTAAATATCATTACATCGGTCCTTGGAGTAATCCTAAGTTAGAGGAAGTATAAATGTTTTCAGTTGCAGCAATACAAATGACATCTTGTGGAAATGTCGGATCTAACCTAATACTGGCTAAAAAATTATTAACAAGAGCGGTGGAGTCTGGAGCAGATTTAATTGTTTTACCAGAGTGTTTTGCGCTTTATCCTAAAAATAAAGAGGATTTGTTTTTAATTTCCGAAGATCTTGGTGCAGGCAGAATTCAAAACTTTTTATCTGAGTTTGCTAAGATAAATGGAGTATGGATTGTAGGTGGCACAATACCTATTAAAACCCATTTGCCTGATAAAGTTTATGCAAGTTGCATTGTATGGAATGATAAGGGTGAGCCAGTTGGTTTTTATCATAAAATGCATTTATTTGATATAGATATGCCTGTTAGTGGGTTGTCTCACCAGGAATCTGCTAGTTATATGTCTGGCAATGATCCTGTTTGTATTGACTCGCCTTTTGGAAAACTTGGGATAACTATATGTTATGATTTAAGATTTCCTGAATTATATAGGAACTTAAGAGAGCAAGGTGCTGATATTTTAATTAATGCTGCAGCTTTTTTACAAACAACAGGTCGAGTGCATTGGCGGCCACTACTTAAAGCAAGAGCCATTGAAAATCAATGTTATGTAATAGCATCTAATCAAGTAGGGGAACATGATAATGGCAGGTTAACTCATGGAGAAAGCATGATCATTGACCCATGGGGAAAAGTTTTAGCATCGCAAAATGTTGGAATTGGTGTTGTTATCGCGGAAATTGATTTAAACTATTTGGCGGTACTTAGGGAAGATTTCCCTGTTTGGAGTCATCGGAAAATAGCTGTTAAAAAATAAAAATATTAAGGAAATTATATTCATGGGGTCATTAGATCTTACAAATGATAAACAAGTTAAAATAAATTTATTAGATCCATCTGGTTTAAGCTTGGATGATATATATTCAGCTTTAAATAAGTTTTACAAATATGGTAATAATAAGTTAGATGACGCTGATTTATATTTTCAAAAAGAGGTTTCTGAGTCTTGGAGTTTTGAAGATAACAAGATGAAGCAAACCAGTTTTAATATAGACTGTGGTTTGGGTGTAAGAGCTATGATAGGTGAGCAAACAGGATTTGCTTATTCTGATGTTATAAATCTTGCGGCTTTAGATAAAGCAGTTGAAACTTCATCAGGCATTGCCAATGTTGGTAAAAGTGGCATAGTTAAGCTTGAAAGTGATATATCAAAAAGTGACACAATCATAATAACTAATTTTGATAAAAAAAATATTATAGAATTTCCACAGCTTTATACTGGAGATAATCCTGTAACCTTATCTGATTCTCAAAAAGTAGAATTATTAGAGAAGATAAATGCTTATGTAAGAAAAAAAGATCCAAAAATTATAGAAGTTAATATTAGCTTAGCTTCAAGCTATGAACATATTTGTGTTTTGCGTCTTGATGGAAATATAGGGTTTGATGTAAGGCCATTGGTTAGATTAAATATTAGTGTGATTGCAAAATCTGGAGATAGAAAAGAGTCAGGTTTTTCTGGTGGGGGTGAGCGCAGTAGTTATGATTATTTTGTTAAAGAAGAAAAATGGAAACAATATGCGGATGAAGCCGTAAGGATAGTTTTGGTCAACTTGGAGTCTATCGGTGCGCCAGCTGGTGAAATGCCGATAGTTTTAGGTCCAGGTTGGCCTGGAGTTTTATTGCATGAGGCTATAGGGCATGGTTTAGAGGGAGATTTTATTCGAAAAGGCACCTCAAGCTTTTGCTCGCAAATGGGTAAGATGGTCGCATCTGAGCAATGTACAATTGTTGATGATGGTACAGTTGCAAAAAGGCGTGGTTCTTTGAGTATTGATGATGAAGGAACTAAAACTGAAAATACAGTTTTAATTGAAAATGGCAAATTAGTTAATGTCATGAAGGATCGCCAGAGTGCAAGATTAATGGGTGAGGCGCCCACAGGAAATGGCAGGCGTGAGTCATATGCTCACACACCTATGACTCGAATGACTAATACTTATATGTTAAATGGAAAGTATGATCCAGCTGAACTTATCAAAACCATTGATAAAGGTATTTATGCGGTTAATTTTGGCGGCGGCCAAGTTGATATTACTTCTGGAAAGTTTGTGTTTGTAGTATCCGAAGGCTATATGGTTGAAAATGGTAAAATCGGTGCACCAATAAAAGGTGCTACTTTAATTGGCAATGGCCCAAGTGCCTTAAAAGAAATTTCAATGGTCGCAAATGATCTAAAGCTCGATAGTGGAGTTGGAATCTGTGGTAAGGATGGTCAAAGTGTTCCGGTTGGCGTGGGGCAGCCATCTTTGAAATTAGATAAGATTACAGTTGGTGGTTCAACTTGATTTGTTTTATTTATGGATTTTATTTAGGAGTTTAAAAATGAGTTTTGATAAAGAAAAGTTTGCAGATTTTATTATAGAAAATAATGTTATAGGCTTTTTTGATAATCCTGTGATTTTAAAATCTGGGCAAAAGTCTAATTGGTATGTAAATTGGAGAACTCCCACCTCAGATGCGTATTTAATGGATAAAATTACAGATTTTGTTATTGAGTTTATTAAGGATAAAGGTTTAAAGCCAGATTGCATTTTGGGGGTTCCAGAAGGTGCGACTAAGCTTGGGGTTTTAGCTCAATTTAAGTGGGCTAAGTCTCAACCTGGTTTTTCTGATAAGTCTAAAGCTTATAGTTTACCCATGATTCGAAAATCTCCCAAAGATCATGGAGACCCTGCGGACAAATACTTTGTAGGAGCACCTGTTGGTAATGTTATTTTGGTCGAAGATGTGACTACATCAGGGATATCTTTATTTGAGGCGTTAGATTACTTATTAAATAAAGGCTTGGGAATAAAAGTTATAGCCGCAATTAGCCTAACTGACAGAAGATCTAAAAGATATGATAATAAAAGCGTTGCCGATGTATTAAAAGGGCATGGTGTACCGTTTTTTAGTTTATCTAATGCGGTTCAGTTATTACCAAAAGTTTTTGCTAAATTACAAAAGGATAAAGGTGAGAAGCACAAAGGTGAGCTCGGTATTTTGGCTAAAGCTGTTGAGCTTGAGTTATCTTCTCATAATCTTGAGAAGGTTAAGTTGTAAAATCACCAAAAAAACGTATTTTTCTCCCTTAAAGGGCAAAAAATACTGTACTTTTCGCCCTTTAAGGGAGAAAAACCAATAAATCTTATAAAAAGTTAGATTAAAAGTTCAGATTAGAAACCCCTAGGCACCGGCAGAGCTTTTTGCTATACTCACGCCTGAATTGGCATATATATTATGCGAAATTCAAATTATATTAATCCAATATTGATTATATGACTTACTGGGTGCCTGAGTTAAACAAGTTTTAAGCTTGCTTTATATCAGATTGGTAATTCAAATTAATATTGCAGTGAACAACCCAACTTAGGAGATAATTATGCCTGTTGTTTTAGAAGATCTATTCAAAGCCGGTGCCCATTTCGGTCACAAAACTCGTTACTGGAACCCAAAGATGAAACCATATATCTTTGGAAAGCGTAATAAAATTCATATCATAAATTTAGATAAAACTTTTAGATTATACCAAGATGCAGTTAATTTTGTATCTAAAGCAGCTGCTAAAAAAGGCGGTAAAGTTTTATTTGTAGGCACAAAGCGTGCAGCGCAAGAGATTGTTGCTGAAGAGGCTAAGAGATGTAACATGCCATATGTTAATCATCGTTGGTTAGGCGGCATGTTAACTAATTACAAAACAGTTAGAAAGTCTATCAAGCGTTTAAAAGAACTAGAAAAGATGAAAGAAGACGGTGCTTTCGAGCGATTAACTAAAAAAGAAGGTTTGATGCGTACTCGTGAGATGAACAAACTTGAACTTTGTCTTGGTGGTATTAAGTTCATGGGCGGGTTGCCAGATGTATTATTAGTAGTTGACTCAGATAAAGAGCGTATTGCTATTGAAGAAGCCAAAAAACTTGGAATTCCTGTTATTGGCATAGTGGATACTAATAGTGATCCTGATGATGTTGATTATATTATCCCAGCGAATGATGATGCCAAAAGAGCGATCAGATGTTATTTGGGTGGTATTGTTGATGCCATTTTAGATGCTAAAGTTGCAGCGCAAGCTGAGTCTGTTGGTTATGAGCTAAAAGAAACAAAACCTGCTAAAAAAGCTGATAAAAAAGCAGAAAAAGCAGAAGCCAAGCCTGCCGCTAAGCCTGAGGAAAAAGCAGAAAAAGCAGAAGCCAAGCCTGCTTCTAAAAAATCTGACGATCTTGAGCAAAAAGCTGATAAAAAAGCTGATAAAAAAGATAGTTAATTTAATTTTTAAAAGGATAAAAAAATATGAGTATTTCGGCACAACAAGTTAAAGAATTACGAGACAGAACTACTGCCAAAATGATGGACTGTAAAAAAGCGTTAGTTGAAGCAGATGGAGATATGGAAAAAGCAGTTGAAATTTTACGAACCAAAAGTCAATCTTCTGCTGATAAGAAAGCCGCTAAAGTTACAGGTGATGGCATTGTAGTTGTAAAAACAAGCTCTGATGGTAAGTCTGCAGTTTTACTTGAAGTAAACAGCCAAACTGATTTTGTAGCAAGAGATGCAAGTTTTGTAGCATTTGTTAATGAGGTTGCCGAAGTTGCGCTTGCAAATAACGTGTCTGATTTAGCTAAATTAGGCGAGCAGGCGTTATCTAACGGGCAGGGCGTGGATCAATTTAGAGTAGATCTAGTTGCAAAGTTAGGTGAGAATATTCATTGCAGGCGAGTGGCTTTGTTTAGTTGTGATGGTTCTGATCAGTTTGTTGCAAACTATGTGCATCAAGCTAAGATTGGGGTGTTGGTTAAATTAGAAGGTGGCGATGAAAATATTGCAAGAGATATGGCAATGCATGTTGCAGCAAGCTCTCCTCTTGTGATAGATCCAAGTGAAGTTCCACAAGATTTAGTAAATAAAGAAAAAGATATTTTTGTTGCGCAAGCTAAAGAAAGTGGCAAGCCTGATGATATTATCGAAAAAATGGTACAAGGGCGAATTTCTAAATTCTTGAATGAGCAAAGTTTAGTTGGCCAGGCTTTTATTAAAGATCCAAGCACTAAAGTTGGAAAGGTTCTAGATCAAGCTAAGGCTAAAGTAGTTAAGTTTGAGAAGTTTGTTGTTGGCGAAGGCATTGAAAAAGAAGAAGGTGACTTTGCTAAAGAGGTTATGGAACAAGCTTTCGGCAAGAAGTAATCAATAAGAGATAACAAATAATAAGGCAGGGTGTTTATTATGACTGATCAATTATTTCGTGAAGTAGATGATAGAATGTCAAAGGCGGTTGGTGCATTAGAAAATTCATTAGCCAAAATTCGAACTGGCAGGGCGCATCCAAGTTTAATTGAGCATATCACTGTGTCTTATTATGGAAACGAAACTCCTATTAGTCAGGTGGCTACAGTATCTGTATCTGATGCTAGAACTTTATCTGTTGTCCCTTGGGAAAAAGACATGGTCGCAGCTGTTGAAAAAGCTATTATGTCTTCTGGTTTAGGTTTAAATCCTGCTACTAGCGGAAATAATATAAGGATTCCTTTGCCTGCCTTGACTGAAGAGCGCCGCAAAGATATGATTAAAATCGTGCGACATGAAGCTGAGAGTGCCAGAGTGTCTGCTCGTAACGCAAGGAGGGATGCTAACACCCGTCTTAAGACTATGGAAAAAGATGGCGACTTAACAGAAGATGATTTGCGTAAATTTGAGCAAAAAGCTCAAAAAATGACTGATGATGCTATTAGTCGAATAGAAGTATTGGTTCAAGTAAAGGAAAAAGAATTAATGAGCTTTTAGTGGGAATTTTATGTCTAAAATGAAAAAACCATTTAGCGCAGAGTCGCCAACTTCTGAAATATTATTTGATGCTCCTAAGCACGTAGCCGTTATTATGGATGGCAACGGCCGCTGGGCTAAAAAAAGGGGTAAATCCCGTATTATGGGGCATAGATCTGCGGTTAAAGTAGTTAAAGCTTTAGTTGAAGAGTCTTATAAATACGGTGTTCAAACTTTAAGTTTATTTGCTTTTAGTACTGAAAACTGGTCTAGACCTGAAGTTGAAGTTAACTCATTAATGCTTTTATGTCAGCATGCAATTTCTGATGAAATTGATAGTTTGCATGAAAGAAGAGTTAGGGTTAAATTTACGGGTGATTTAACCAGATTACCTAAAAAGCTACAAAAAATGATCAATCATGCCGAGGATTTAACGTCTCAAAACGATGCGATGACACTACAGATTTGTTTAAATTATGGTGGCAGGTGGGATATTCTAGAGGCCACCAAATCTTTAATGCAAAAGGTTTTGGCAGGCGAGATAAGTCAAGAGCAAATAGATAATTTAGATCAAGATATATTCTCATCTCATATGCAAGCTTTAGGTTCAGATGTGGATTTATTAATACGCACTAGTGGCGAAGGTAGAGTCAGTAATTTTATGTTATGGCAGATAGCTTATGCTGAGTTATATTTTTCCAAAGTATTATTCCCAGATTTTAACAAAGAGCAGGTTGCATTAGCATTTGATTATTATGCATCTAGGCAAAGGCGTTTTGGCGGATTAAAAGAAGATGAGCAAGAATATGGGCAAGAAACAGAAGATTTAGCTAGAATGGATTAGATAATCAATTATTTTGAAATCTGGAGATAGCATGGATTATAAAAGAATCTTTACTGGTATTATTTTAGCCTTAATAGCTATTTTAGCAATTTTTGTATTTAACCCTATTTGGTTCAATGTTTTTATAGGATTTATAGTTTTATTAGCGGCGTATGAGTGGTGTAATTTATATCGCTGGAAGCATGTTATATGGGTCGCGTTATATTTCGTAATTATTGGGGCTGCATGCTATGGCTTAAAGTATTATGGAGGTCGCAAAGCTTTAGGTATTATTTTTGATATATCAATTATTTTTTGGCTTCTAGTTGCATTTGGTATGGTTGTTTTAAGCAGTATTAAGTCATGGCGCTGGGTAAAGCAGCGTTACTGGATGATGCTAATTGGGCTAGTTTTATTTGTCCCATTATGGTTAAGCGCCGGCGTTGCTCAAGCGCATAATCCTTTTTTACTATTTTATATTGTTCTTTGTACTAGCATGACAGATACTGCTGCATATTTTATTGGCAAATCCTTTGGAACGCATAAAATGTGCCCAAGTATTAGCCCTAAAAAAACAGTTGAGGGTTTGATTGGCGGAATTTGTGTAGCCGAGTGTTTTGCAATTGCTTTAGGTTTTATCTTTCAGTTGCCAACAATGCATGATTATATAATGCTAGATTTAATAATGTTTGCGGTGATTATATTAAGTGTATTTGGTGATTTATTTGAGAGCATTATTAAAAGGCAGTGTGATGTCAAAGATAGCAGCAATATTTTACCAGGGCATGGTGGAGTGTTAGATAGGATTGATAGTTTAATTGCGGCCTTGCCTGTTGCAATTGGTTTGTTTATGCTTGCCAAATTACCAATTTTTTAGAGTTTTTAATTTATGAGTGATAAAATTTATTTTTGGCAAGAGGATATTTGGAATAATATCACAAGTTCTAATATTAGAAATACCAAGGGATCTGTTCTTTTATTTTCTGGTTTAAAAGGTTCTGGCAAGATGGATTTTGCTATGCAATATTCCAAATGGCTTTTATGTGAGAATATAGAGCCAGAAAAAGAAATTTCTAAAGCTCCTTGTGGAAAGTGCCAGGCTTGTAAGTGGTTTGATGTAGGCTCGCATCCTGATTTCTTTGATGTATCTAAAGCAGGTTTAGATTTGGAAGCTTCTAAATCTAAAAAATCTAAATCTAGTTTAACTCAAGCTGGAATTAAAATTGATCAAGTTAGAATACTTAATAATTTTTTAGTTTTGCAGCAAACCTTATCAAGACCAAAGGTTATAATTATTAATAAAGCTGACACCCTAACTCAAGCTGTAGCTAATGCTTTATTAAAGCCTTTAGAAGATTACCCGGTATATGTTTTATTACTAGCTGATAATATATCTAATGTTTTGCCAACTATTAAATCAAGATCTATGAGTTTTAGTTTTAGATCTGACTATGACTCAAAAATGCAAGCATGGCTTTTAGATCAAATTAATAGTTCGGATATTAATAATATTAATAATATTGATAATATGAAGTTTTATTGGAATATCTCAGGTAGGGCGCCTTTAGGTTTTATTAGTGCTTATAATTCAGGAGGGTTTGATCAGCAAAACTGGCTAGTTAATAAATTATTAGAAGTTATTAATAATAATTTTGATGTTTGGGAGATTATTAATAAATGGCTAACTGAAAGCTTGCCTTTATCTTGGGTTTTAGATGCAATGTATTTTATCTTATTAGATATTCTTAAATTTTACTCATTTGGTTCAAATAAAGATATAAAAGGTTTTTTGTATAATAAAGGTTTTGAAAATTTAATTTTAAGCGCATCTCAAAAATGTGATTTTACTTGTGTAAATAATATGATCAAAAAAGTTGAAGGTTTTAAAGCCGGAGTTTTGAATCCTGCATCTATTCATGATGATTTAATGATAGAAGGGGTTTTGATAGATTGGTCTTTTGTTTTATTAAAGCAGGAGGTTATATGAAAGGTAAGGTGTTTGTGATATCAGCTCCATCTGGAGCTGGCAAAAGCAGTTTAATTAAAGCGTTATTAGAAAAGGATAAAACCTGTTGTGTTAGTGTGTCTCATACCACAAGAAAAATCAGACAAGGTGAAAAGGATAAAGAGCATTATTATTTTGTGAGTGATTCTGAGTTTGATAAATTAGTTGATAAAGGTGAGTTTTTAGAGTGGGCAAATGTCTTTAAGTATAAATATGGCACTGCTAAATTTGCTGTAGATAAATTATTATCTGAGGGTAAAAATGTTTTTTTAGATATAGACTGGCAAGGTGCAAGGCAAATTAAAAAAGTATACCCTGCTGCGGTTTTAATTTTTATTTTACCACCTAGTATGGAAGCTTTACGTGCCAGATTAGAGCAGCGCGGGGATGAGCCTGATGCCATTGAATATCGAATGACTCAGGCTGAATCTGAAATTTCTCATAAAGATGAGTTTGATCATATTATTATTAATGATGATTTTGGTGATAGTTTGGATAAGTTGTTGGGTTTGGTTAAATAATTTATTTTTGTCTATAGTTTTCCTATAGCACCTAGCAAAATAATTTGCTATCATGGCCCAAAATTATGATATCATAAAATCAAGTTATTATATTTATACAGAGGTTTATTATGGCACGTGTCACAGTTGAAGATTGTTTAGACCAAGTTGATAATCGTTTCCAGTTGGTATTAGTAGCCAGCAAAAGAGCGCGTCAGCTAACTTTTTCTGGAGAAGATCCATTCGTAGATTGGGATAATGATAAAGTTACTGTAGTTGCCTTGCGTGAAATTGCAGAGGGCTTTGTTAACAAAAGCATCTTAGTTACCCATAAAAATGACGAAGAATAATAATAATATCACTTTTGTTCGCATAATTTGTTACAATACCAATAGATAAGGTTTTTTTGAAGGTTGGTATTTTGTTTCTTTTTTATGACTTATTCAGACTACTTTCCCATTATTTGAGTCGAGCTCAAATTACTGAAATCGCGCATGCGTATTTATATTCAGCAAATGCCCATGAGGCTCAGTTTAGATCATCCGGGGAACCTTATATTACTCATCCTATTGCAGTGTGTGAGAAGCTTGCCAGAATGCAGATGGACAAAGACACCATCCTGGCTGCGATATTACATGATGTAGTCGAAGATACTCCTATCACTATCGCAGAAATTGAAGCTGAATTTGGCAAGAAAGTTGCTGAGCTTGTAGAAGGAGTTACAAAAATTACTCAGCTAAGTGGTAAATCTAAAGCAGAAACTCAATCTGAAAGCATGCGCAAGATGATTTTAGCTATGGTTGCTGATGTTAGAGTTATTGTAATTAAGCTTGCAGATAGAATGCATAATATGGAAACTTTAGGAGCGATGAAGCCTAAAAAGCAGGCTCAAAAAGCTCGCGAGACCTTAGACATTTATGCGCCCCTTGCTAATAGATTGGGTATGTTTAGTTATAAAAATCGGTTTGAAGATTTATGTTTTAAAGCGTTATATCCTTTACGTTATGCGGTATTAGATAAGTGTGTGAATGTAGCTCGAGGCCACAGAAGAAAAGTTTTAGAGAGGATCCACAAACAACTTGTTTCGCATTTAATGGATCATGGCATAGATTCTGATTGTGTATTTGGGCGGGAAAAGCGTTTATACAGTATCTTTAAGAAAATGCGGCATCGCCGGCAGGCTTTTAGTGAGATTATGGATGTATATGCATTTAGAATTATCGCACCTAGCGTAAATTCTTGTTATGAGCTTTTGGGGGTGGTGCATAATTTGTATACCCCAGTTCCTGGTCGTTTTAAAGATTATATCGCTATCCCTAAGGCTAATGGGTATAAATCTTTACACACTAGCATGTATGGGCCGCACGGTATTCCACTAGAAATACAAATTCGCACTGAGCAGATGGATTTAATGGCTGAGCAGGGGATTGCATCGCATTGGTTGTATAAGGATAATCAAGAAGACTGCATGACTGATGTTAGGACTCGCGCTTGGCTAGAGCGGTTGCAAGACTTGCAGCAAAGCATTGGTACTTCATCAGAGTTTGTTGAGCAAGTTAAGGTAGATTTATTTCCGCAGGAGATTTTTGTATTTACTCCAAATGGAGATATTGTGCAATTGCCAATAGGGGCAACGGCAATTGATTTTGCTTATACCGTACATACGCAAATTGGCAACACTTGCATTGCAGCTAAGATTAACCGCAGGATGGCGCCATTATCCCAGCAGTTAGAAAATGGCATGACTGTAGAGGTGTTAACTTCATCGACATCTATTCCTAATCCTATGTGGTTAAATTTTGTTAAAACAGCTAAAGCCAGGACAGCGATTAGAAGTTTTTTTAATCAAAAAGAAAAATCAGAGATGATAGATCTTGGGCGTAAGTTGTTGCAGTATTCTTTATCTGATCACAAATTAAAGTGGCAAAATATTCCCCAGGGTGCGCGGGATATTTTATATAAGAGTTTAGGAGTTGAGGATGAGTCTGGTTTGTTTTTGCAAATTGGCTCGGGGGATCGAGCTAGTGCGGTGGTAGCTTATCAGATAAAAGATGCAATTAGTGAGTCAAAGCAGCTAGGTGAAGATGCTATAGACACTGATGCAAATATTGACAAAACAATTACGATAATTGGTTCAGAGGGTATGCACGTTACCTACGCCCCTTGTTGTTATCCAATTCCTGGGGATGATATTACTGGTGTTTTGCAAAAGGGCTCGGGCATTCAGGTGCATGAATCCAATTGTAAAAACTTAAAGAAAATGGATTATGGCTCTCACCCGGAAGACTTCGTAACATTGGCGTGGTCTAAGGATACTACAGGCGGGTTTTCATCTAAAATTGGTTTGGAGATGGAAAATACTTTGGGTTCTCTTGCTAAAATCACAGCTGTTATTGCCGCTGAAAAATGCAATATTCGTGCATTAAATGTAGAGGAGACTGCTCCTTCTTATGCAATTGTTTCTATTATTTTAGATGTTCGTTCTAGGGAGCATTTGGCAGATCTTATTCGCCATCTTAGACAACTAAGGCATATTATGCGGGTTGTTAGAGTAAAAGCTGAAAAATAGTTTTATTAACATAAACTTATGCTTTTTTATATGATAATAAACTAGACTTTTTATATCTAACTTGTAAGACATTTGCCATATGCTTTGTAAGTTATGTCGCTTTTTTATCAATAGTTATGACTAAATAAAAATATTTATATATTATTAAAGGGTAGATAATAATTTTTATGTTTTTTTTATAAGGGGATGTGTCATGGCGGCAAAACAAATAAAATCAAATACTGATAGTAACTTTTATGGGGCATATTCCTCCGAGGTCGGCCCCGGGTATAAACAAGATGCAACATCTATTTATTTAAAAGAAATTGGTAGGGCTAAATTATTAGATGCAAAAGAAGAGCTAAAATTAGCCAGAAAAATTAAGCGAGGGTGTAAAAAGTCTTTTTCTTTAATGGTTAAGTCAAATTTAAGATTAGTTGTTAAAATGGCAAAGCCTTATTCTCGGCGCGGAATGTCTTTAATTGATTTAATATCCGAAGGAAATTTAGGTTTAATTAGGGCCGTAGAGAAGTTTGACCATAGAAAAGGTTTTAGGTTTTCAACATACGCAACTTGGTGGATCAGACAAAATATTGAAAGAGCCATTTTAAATCAGCTACGCACTATCCGAGTTCCAGTCCATGTTCTAAAGCTATTAAATCAATACTTAAGAGCGGCTAGAGCATTAACGCAAAAGTTAGAGCATGAGCCTACAGCCGAAGATATCGCTAAGTTTACGGAAGAAGATGTCGCTAAAGTTAAAAGGACTTTATCAGTTACAACAGCTACTAATTCTATAGATGAGATTTATGATGATTCCAAGCGTCCAATTATCGATACCATGGGGTCGGGAGATTTGCATTCTTTAGCAAAAGGTTTTGAGAATGGCGAGTTTCTTAAACATTTTAGACGTTTAGTCGACAGACTCAATGATAAACATCGAGTGGTTATTATCATGCGATATGGGCTAGGGGGGGATGACCCTGCAACTTTGGATAAAGTTGGTAATAAATTAAAGATAACTCGAGAGCGGGTGCGGCAGTTGCAAATGGATGCCGTTAAAAGATTAAAAGAGTTATTGGCCTGCGATAAGATATATAAAGAGCAAGTTTTTGGATCTGGTGCTGTATTTCATTGATTGGTTTTAGTTTAATTTAAATTAAAAATTTAAATTAAAATTTAAATATAGATCAATATTTTATTTTAATGTTGCACCAAAATAAGATATTTGCGCTTACAAAGACCTTTTTATATGTGACTATTTTTCTAGCAGATTTTTATGTATAATAAAGCATGTATAAAATGTAATATTTTTATGGATATAAGGATGTATTATTTTACATTAATAGCTATGGAATAGTTTTTTGATGTTGAGTGCGGAAAGAAATTTATTGGAATTAAATAATTAATTAGGGAGACCTACTATGCCAGGATTATGGGCAGCATATATGCTAGGATTAGGAGTGTCAGCAGCGGCTAATGGGGCTGCACGCGCACAGGGGACGCAACGCGAGGGCGGGGAGTTTTGCGGGCGTATTACCGCTGTACTAGGAGCATTTTCTAGACATGAAACGCTGGGAAATCCAGCGGACGCGGTCAGACCGAGCAGGTGGAAACAAGCGATTCAACTCCGAGAAGATATAGCCGATGCGCCGGACATTAGCCCGGAAGAGAAGCAATGTATAAATGAGTGGCCCACCCGGCTGCAAGGAATCACAGGCACGTATGTCGAGTTTATGACTGAAGGTGCAATGCCCGCCGGTGCAACCCCCACGTTCCTAAGGTTAGGACGTAGTGGTGGAGTCCAGGTTGACGTCGAAACGGGAGGAGCTGGGGCGATGACTGTCTACGATATAGGTCGCACTGCTGGCGGAGACTTAGATCTCGAATGGGTAGAAAGATTTTGGACCCGAGCTAGCGGGCGCGTCGAAAACGCCCACTATAGTTTACACAAATGGGAACCTGGCGGTCCAACCGGACTCGGGATGTGCGCCGGTACGACGCCCGAAGTAATGTTTTTCGCAGAAGGATATAGCTTATTAGGCGAGCCCGCGCACCGGAGCCTAGCATGGACACCACTGATGTGTGGTAAATTAGTACGAATCGAGAGCACCAGTGCCGCAGAAGCGCAAGCACCCACCCCACCGGAGGAACTGAACGTAACGAGCCAAGGAGCGAACGTGCCGCCAGCACTGGAAGATGCGGGCGACCAGCCTGACGGCGGGTTGTCCGGCCCGTTGGTGTGTGGGCTTGGCGCGACAGCTGCCGCCGTATTTGCTGTGATGAGGAGAAGAGAGCGAGTCTCACCCGGTGACGAGGAGTCACGCGGAATGGAGTTGGCCGCTATCGAGGTGGAAATATGAGGGATTTTGAGGGATGCCGTGCCACCGCCTCGGCGCGCGCCTAGCCCACTGGGCCCGGCTTGTGCCGCCGTGAATGGATCCGACCTATGCCAGAGACACCCGGCATCACTAATGAGCTTGGTCCTTGAAAAGGAATCTTTCGGTAGAAAGACACTAATCAAGGCTATGTATTAACAATACTCCCCATCTGCGGTGTAGTTCAAAAAACTGCACCTTGCTCAAAAAACTGCAGGTGGATCGGAGTATATTCTGATTATAGCATATATTTTTAAAGACAAAAAGGCTTGACAATTACCGTATAAAACGTAAAATCCATCTATATTTCGGGGTATAGCGCAGTCTGGTAGCGCGCCTGCTTTGGGAGCAGGATGTCGGGAGTTCGAATCTCTCTACCCCGACCAGTTTTAGTATTTGTGCGCCTGTAGCTCATTTGGATAGAGCATCGGCCTTCTAAGCCGAGGGTAGCAGGTTCGAATCCTGCCAGGCGCGCCAGATTAATGGTGGGCGTAGCTCAGTTGGTAGAGCCCCGGATTGTGATTCCGGTTGTCGTGGGTTCGAGTCCCATCGTTCACCCCATTTATGGCGGCTAAACTGGATTAATATATTTCACCTGTGCGAGGGTGGCGGAATTGGTAGACGCGCTGGATTTAGGTTCCAGTGGGGTAAAACCCGTGAGAGTTCGAGTCTCTCTCTTCGCACCACCTTTTAATATTTTCTAATTCTTACTTATTCAGTCCTACTTATTCAGATGTGTTTCTTCAGGCGTATTTTTTCTGGACTTTTAGCTGAGCTATAAGTTACAATCTTGGCACTAAAATATAGCAGTTTATTTATTTAATATGGAGTTATTTATATCATGTCAGTAACAGTTGAAAACGGTTCAGGAAAATTAGATCGAAAACTAAAAGTTGTATATAAACAAGCTGATTGCAAGGCAGCTTATGATGAAAAACTAGTAGAATTATCTAAAACAGTTAAGTTGCCCGGCTTTCAGCCTGGAAAGGTTCCGGTTAAAGCTGTTAAAAGGCAATTCGGTACTGGAGTTTTACATGAGGTTTTCGAGAAACAAATTCCTGAGATGATCTCTAAAAAATTTGAAGCTGATAAAATTCGCCCAGCTTATATTCCACAAATTGATTTAAAAGCTTTATCTGAAGAACATGATATGGATGAAGATGTAGTTATCGAGCTTGAGTTTGAAATTTTCCCTGAAATTAAGTTAGTTGATTTAAAAGAGGAAAGCTTGAAAAACCCAGTAGTAAAAGTTGGCGAAACTGACATTAAAGAAACTTTAGAGCGCATGCAACAGATGCACACACAATATAAAGAAGTAGAGCGAGTAGCTAAGAAAAAAGATAAGGTCATGATTGATTTTGACGGTACTGTTGATGGTAAAGCATTTGATGGTGGCTCAGGTAAGGATATGGCTGTTGTAATTGGTGATAAAGGTTTTATCGCAGGTTTTGAAGAAGGCTTAGTTGGTCTTAAAAAAGCTGATAAAAAAGATTTATCTTTAACCTTCCCGAAAGATTATGGCAACAAAGATTTAGCTGGCAAGCCTGTTGTATTTAAAGTTGTTGTTAAAGCTGTGCAAGAGCCTGACACTCCAAAGTTAGATGATGAATTTGCTAAGAAATTTGATATCAAAGATTTAGCTAAGCTTAAAGAAGAAGTTACGCAAAACCTTGAGCAGCAAGCTAAAAATAAATTAACTGAACTTAAAAAGACAAGAGTTGGTGATCTACTCATTAAGAAAATGCCGATTGAAGTCCCTAAGTATTTAGTTGAGCAAGAAGTAAATCACATGAAAGAGTCAATGTTTGCGCAATTTAATTTACCTAAAGAACAAAAGGATGATTTAATTGCTGGCCAAGACACAACCAAAGAAATGACAGCTGAGGCGACTAAAAGAGTTCAGCTTGGTTTGATTTTTAATACAATGGTTCAAGAGTATAAAGTCCAACCTAAAGAAGCTGATATTGAAAAAGCTGTTGCTGATATGGCGCAAATGTATGAAAATCCGGCGCAGGCTCGTATGCAATTAATGAAAGATCAAAACACTCTTTCACATATTTATCAGATGGCTGTTGAGAATGACTTGGTTGAACGTGTTTACAAAGATGTTAAATCTGAAGATGAGTCTGTTGAATTTAAAAAATTATTAGCCGGAAAATAATTAATTATTAGATATAATATTAGTTAGCAATGGCTTTTAATAACATTAATTAATTTTTTATGAGGATATAGCATGATTCAGTCAACTTTAGTGCCAATGGTTGTAGAGCAAACATCTAGAGGCGAGCGTTCATATGATATTTTTTCAAGACTTTTAAAAGAGCGAGTAGTATTTTTAAATGGTGAGGTTAATGACCAAACTGCCAATTTAGTGGTAGCGCAGTTATTATTTCTGGAGTCTGAAAATCCAGATAAAGATGTTAGTTTTTATATCAACTCCCCTGGTGGTGCTGTAACTGCTGGTATGTCCATTTATGATACCATGCAATTTATAAAACCTGATGTTGCAACTTTATGTGTTGGGCAAGCTGCAAGTATGGGAGCGGTTTTATTAGCAGCAGGCGCTGCTGGTAAAAGGTTTTGCTTGCCACATTCTTCAGTGATGATTCATCAGCCTTTAGGTGGTTTTCAGGGTCAAGCATCTGATATTGAGATTCATGCAAGGCATACTGTAAAAATTAAAGAGCAGTTAAATCGAGTTATTGCTAAGCATACCAATAAAAAGTATGAAGAGGTTGTGAATGACACTGATCGAGATAATTTCTTAGATGCAAAACAAGCTTTAGAGTATGGAATTGTTGATGGAATTTATACGAATAGAGGTGAGTTGCTAAAAGCTTCAGCTTCTAAAGCTAAAAAAGAGAAGAAATCTCCAGCAAAAGCTTAAGGCATATTGAGCTATACTTAAATAAACAGACATATATATTTGATATTGAAGAGGTAATTGACTAATGGTTGATAAAACCAGCTCAAAAACAAAAGGTTCTAAAAAAGTTTTATATTGCTCATTTTGTGGCAAAAGTCAAAATGAAGTTAAAAAGCTTATAGCTGGGCCTTCTGTTTTTATTTGTAATGAATGCATCAGTCTTTGTGGAGATATTATTGAAGAAGAGACTTCAGGTGAAGTAGTTGAAGCTTCTATTTTAACAAAGAAACTTCCTAAACCATCTGAGATTAAAGATCATCTTGATAATTATGTTATTGGGCAAAATCATGCTAAGCGTATTTTATCAGTTGCGGTTTATAATCATTATAAAAGATTACAGTTACTTAAAAATCCAAATCAAACTTTTTCTGAAAGGGTTAAGGTTGATCATGATGTTGAGTTACAAAAAAGTAATATTTTATTAATTGGTCCTACTGGTTGTGGTAAGACTCTTCTAGCGCAGACGCTAGCAAAATATTTAGATGTGCCTTTTGCAATGGCTGATGCTACAACTTTAACTGAGGCAGGTTATGTTGGTGAAGATGTTGAGAATGTTATTCAAAAATTATTACAGCAGGCAGATCATAAGGCAGATAAAGCCCAAAGTGGCATTATATATATTGATGAGATAGATAAAATTGTGAGAAAATCTGAGAATCAATCTATAACAAGAGATGTGTCTGGTGAAGGGGTACAACAGGCTTTGTTAAAGTTAATAGAGGGTACGGTTGCATCTGTTCCACCGAAAGGCGGTAGAAAGCATCCACAACAAGAACTTGTGCAAGTAGATACTTCGCAGATTTTATTTATTTGTGGTGGAGCTTTTGATGGGCTAGAGAAAATCATTCAAGAGCGAACTGACAAGGCCGGGATGGGTTTTTCTGCTGATTTAAAAGATTTAGCTAATGAGCAGTCGTTAACTAAATTATTCTCGATGGTTGAGCCATCCGATTTAATAAAATTTGGTTTGATTCCTGAGTTTACAGGTAGGTTGCCGGTTATTACTACTCTTGAAGAGCTTGATAAAGAGGCATTGGTTAGGATTTTGATCGAGCCTAAAAATGCATTGATCAAGCAATATCAAAAATTATTTGCGATGGAAGATGTACATGTTGAATTTAGTGATGAGGCTATTGACTCTGCAGCTGATTTAGCTTTAAAGCGTAAGACTGGAGCCCGTGGCTTGCGCTCGATTTTAGAAGAGGCTTTATTAGAAATTATGTTTGAGCTGCCATCAATTGAAGGAGTGGTTAAGGTTCTTATAGATAAGAAAACTATTGTAGATCATACATCACCTACTTTATTAACGGAAAGTGGCAAGAAAAACCAAGTTAATAAAAATTTAAATAAAGCTAAACCTTCTGCTAAAAAGGGAACACCTAAGACAAAGGCTTCTTAAGCTTTATTTTTATTAATGCAGCCTTGCTCCAAAGATATTATAATTACAGTAAAAGTAAGGTATAAATTATGGGTTCTAAGAAAAGAGCAGACAACGATAAACTTAAAACTACTAAGACTGATACCAGTAGTGATGTGTCTGTTGATGAAAAAAACGGCAGCGTTTTATTGCCGGTGTTGCCGCTTCGGGATGTAGTTTTATTTCCACATATGGTTATGCCATTATTTGTTGGTAGGGCTAAGTCTATAAATGCACTTGAAGAGGCTATGGCTAATAATCAAAATATCTTTTTGGTAGCTCAGAAGACTCCCGAGGAGCAGTATCGAGTTAAGAATCTTTATGATGTTGGTACGATTGCGAGTATTCTACAATTATTAAGACTTCCTGATGGTACCTTTAAGGTATTGGTGGAAGGAAAGATGCGAGCTAGGGTTAAAGAGTTTGTTGGAAGAGGAAGCAAGTCTAGGTTTTTATCGGTTCAGTGTGAGCCTTTGCCAGAAACTTCTGAAGACAAAAAACAAATCAAAGCTGGCATTCGCAGTTTGTTATCACAATTTGAGAGTTACTTGGCAATAAGCTCCAAGATGCCGCCTGAGCTTATGCATACTTTGTTTGGGATAGAAGACCCATCTCGTCTAACGGATACTATAGTGGCGCATTTAGATTTAAAAGTTCCGCAAAGACAAGAAATTTTAGAGCAACAGGATATATTGCTTCGCATAAAGCGTTTGATGGAGTTGATTGAAGGTGAGATGGAAGTTCTAAAAGTAGAGAAAAAAATACGTAAGACAGTTAAAAGCTCTATTGAAAAAAATCAGCGAGATTATTATTTGACTGAACAAATGAAAGCTATTAGAAAAGAGCTTGATGAGAGTGAGGGTATTAGTGAGATTGAAGCTTTGGAAGAGGCTATAAAAAAAGCCAAAATGCCAGAAGAAGCCCTTGAAAAAACTAATGCCGAGCTTAAAAAGTTAAAAACAATGCCATTGATGTCCGCGGAGTCTACGGTTTCAAGAAACTATATTGATTATATGCTCGGAGTACCTTGGTCAAAAAGGGCGAAGGTTAATAAGAGTATTAGTTTCTCAAAAGAGGTTTTAGAGGCGGATCATTACGGCTTAGAAAAAGTTAAAGAGAGGATCATTGAGTATTTGGCAGTTCATAAGCGAGTTGGTAAAATAAAAGGTCCAATCTTATGTTTAGTTGGTCCACCAGGGGTTGGTAAAACTTCTTTAGGAGCATCTGTAGCTCGAGCTACTGGCAGACCATTAACTCGAGTAGCCTTAGGTGGAATTAGAGATGAAGCTGAAATAAGGGGTCACAGACGTACTTATATTGGCTCTATGCCTGGGAAAATAGTTCAAAAGTTATCAAAAGAGGGAGTGAAAAATCCGGTCTTTTTATTAGATGAGATTGATAAGATGGCGATGGACTTTAGAGGGGATCCTGCCTCTGCTTTATTAGAAGTTTTGGATCCAGAGCAAAACTCTACTTTTAATGATCATTATTTAGAAGTTGATTTAGATTTATCTGAAGTATTTTTTATTTGTACATCTAATTCTATGAATATTCCTGCACCATTATTAGATAGGATGGAGGTTATTCATTTATCTGGTTACACTGAAGATGAGAAATTAAATATAGCTAAAAAATATTTGGTTAAGAAAGTTTGCAAAGAGAATGGCGTAACGGATAAAGAATTTAAATTAGCTGATACTACCTTACTTAAAATTATAAGAGATTACACCAGAGAGTCAGGGGTTAGATCTTTAGAGCGCAAGTTATCTAAGATTGCAAGAAAGGTTGTATTAGAGATTACAGAAGATTCAGAAAAATCTAATAAAAAGAAGCAAAACAAACAAAAGAAAGTAACAAAGTCTTCTATCATCAAGCAAACTGATTTAGAAAAGTATTTAGGAGTTAAGCAATATACTTTTGGCTTAGCCGATAAAAAAGCACAGTTAGGACAGGTGACAGGTTTAGCTTGGACTGAAGTTGGAGGGGAGTTGCTTAAAATTGAGGTGACTGTTGTGCCTGGCAAGGGCAAAACCATTCGAACTGGGCAGTTAGGCGATGTGATGAAAGAGTCTATTTCAGCTGCGTTGACCGTGGTGCGAGCAAGATCCAAAGATTATGATATTGCTCTTGATTTTCATGAGAAAAAAGATATTCACGTGCATGTTCCAGAAGGTGCTACTCCTAAAGATGGCCCAAGTGCAGGTATAGGTATGTGTACGGCATTAGTTTCAGCTTTATCTGGTAAAAAAGTGCGTGCAGACGTTGCTATGACAGGTGAAATCACCTTAAGAGGTGAGATTCTGCCAATTGGCGGCTTAAAAGAGAAATTATTAGCTGCTCGTCGTGGCGGGATAAAAACTGTTATTATTCCTGAGGAAAATAAACGCCATCTATCTGAAATTCCTGAAGAAATTACTGGCCCATTAGAGATTATACCTGTTAAATGGATTGATGATGTTTTGGAAATAGCGCTAGTTTCACAAAAAAAAGCTAAAAATAAATCTAAAAACTAAATGTTTTTAGTGACAATTTTAAAAATGCGATCTAAAATGCTAGCATCCTTTGTATTTAACGAGGATAATCTTAGTTTATTTCTATGACATAAATGTATAAAATTAAAGAGGGAGACATATGACTACATTAAATAAATCACAATTGGTTGACGCAGTATCTAACGATGTTGATGCAACTAAAAAATTAGTTGGCGAAGTTTTAGATTCAGTTTTAGAACACGTTGTTAAAAGCTTAAAAGGTGGAAGTGACGTTGCTTTGAAAAACTTCTGTACTTTTAAAGTTAAAGACAGAAAAGCTCGTGCTGGTGTTAATCCAAAAACTGGTGAGAAAATCCACATTCCAGCTTGTCGTGTACCTGGAGTTTCTTTTAGCAAGCATGTTAAAGACTCTGTTAAAAGTTAAGTTATTTTTTAAATAAATTTGTAATACAAGTTTATTTAATTTAGATATTAAGATTTTATTTAATTTGAAATGCGCCTTTTGGCGCATTTTTTGTTCAAGTAGTCGTTGCGAGGAACGAAGTGACGAAGCAATCTCCTTCCCAGCTGCAGCTAGGGCTCACCTACGGCTCGTTCGCACCGACTTAGTTGGGTATTGTTGTATCGAACTCACGTATTATGATTACAGAATTTTTTTGCGAAGCTCTTGGTATAACAGAAATCCTTCTCACTGATTAGTAGCTATGCTATTATCCTATAGTTGTTTTTTTAATAAGTTTAAAATCTGGAGATCATAATACCGTGTTACAAAATATGCGTGATAAAATGCAGGGAGTTTTCGCCTGGGTAGTAATAATTATTTTGGTTTTAGTGTTTTTATTGTGGGGTGTTAGTTATTATGTCTCATCAGCCCAAGTAGATAGGCAAACTACAGTTGCCACAGTAAATAAAGATAAAATAACGCAAATGGATTATCATAGAGTTTATCAAAGAGCTTATCAGCAGCAGGCAGCAGCTCATAGCGGGAATGCTAACTTAATTGATACAAAGGTTTTGAAAAAGCAGGTTATAGACTCCCTTGTGCAGCAGCTAGCTTTAGCACAAAGTTCGCAAAAGCTCGGGATATCCGTCCCTAATGAGCTAATAGATCAAATTATTACGCATCAGCAATATTTTCAGCAAGGCGGAATGTTTTCAGAAAGTAGAATGAAAGAGATGTTGCAGCAGATGGGTATGAATATAAATCAGCTAAGAAAACAATTTAAGCAAGATCTATTAATTAATCAGGTGAAATTTGGTTTAGTGAGTAGTGATTTTATATTGCCTAATGAGTTATCTAGTTTTAAACAGCAGCAAGATCAAACTCGCGAATTTAGATATTTTGTAATTAATGCAGATAATTTAAAAGTTAAAGATCCAACAAGTAAACAGATAAAAGCATATTATTTAGCTCACCCAAATGATTTTAAAACAAAACCTGAAGTAAAAGTTAATTATATTTTGTTATCTTATGATGATATCTATAAAACCATATCAAATAGTTTAAAAGATAATAACGAAGGCCTAGTTCAATATTATGCAGATAATATGACAGATAAGAAAAAGAAATTATCAAAAGCAGATTTGGCTAAATTTAAAAATAATTTAAAAAAAGAATATATTGAGTCTCTAGCCCAAAAGCAGTATGAAAGAAAAGGTAATGACTTACAACAATTAACATTTGAAAATCCTGATTCATTATCAGAAGCATCTATGAGTTTAAATTTTCCAATAAAACAAACAGAATTTTTTGCACAGGATATGACAGATGATTCTTACAAGGGCCTTTTGAAAAACCTAGCTGTAAGGAAAATGGCATTTTCTGATGAAGTATTACAACAAAAATTAAACTCAGATATAATTAATCTGCCAGGTAAAAAAGTATTGGTTGTACATTTTGCAAGCTTTCACCCGATTAAATTATTAGACCTAAAAGAAGTTTCTAACAAGATTAAGCAAATACTAATTTCTGATGCCAAATTTAAATTAGCTAAAGATTTAGTTAAGAAGATTAAAGGCGGCACCCAAGCTCAAGCAAGTTTAATTATGAAAAAATATAATTGGAGCTTAGGCGATCTTAAAAGCGTAGATCAACAAGATACTAAAATCTCACAAGATTTATTATTAGCAGTTTTTAATAAGCCTATTACAAAAGATGTGGCGGCATCTAAGCAGCCATTAGATTATGTCGAGTTATCCTCAAACAAAATAGCAGTTTTTCAGCTGCAAAAAATAGCAATATCTTCTGATAAAAAAGATAAAAAAGCTAAAGATAACACTTCGAGTACATTGATGTCTTTATATAGCAATATGTTATATTCAGCTTATTTAAATAAAGTTTTGGCATCTTCTGATGTCTCATACGGAAATAAAAAATAATAAAACCTTATAAGTATATACAAAACATTTCAATTTATCGATTTTAAAAAATAGATACGTGCTACGCACGAGATTGCTTCGACGCAGTCTCGCAACGACGGCGGTTGGTATTTTGATTTTCTTTGTCTATAGTTAATTTTAATTTATACTAAAAATAGTATGATTAATTTTTTAATTTAAAGAGGCGCTTTTATGAGGTTGTTTTTGATAATCATTATAATGATTTGTCGCTTTATAGTTTTTTTATTTCCAATTAAATTTTTATTTAAGGTTGGCAGGGCTTTGGGTTTATTATGTTATTATTTAATACCCAAAAGGCGCAGAATAACTTTAATAAACTTAAAGTTATGTTTTCCTGAGTTATCTGATAAAAAAAGAAAAGAGCTGGCTAAAAAATGTTTTGAGAATATGGGGCTCGGTTTGTTTGAAGCTTTATGTGCCTGGTTTAAGCCTAAGGATAAGTTGTTTAAGTTGAAATTTAAAATTTATAATGATAATTATTTAAATAAAGCTAGAGAAAAAAAACAAGGAATAATGTTTTTATGTGGGCATTTCACCTGTGTGGATATTTTGGCCCAATTATTATCAGATGATTATGAATATAACTTTATTTATAGACCGCACGACAATTTATATATAGATAATTTAATTGTTAAAGGCAGACAAAGGTTTGGGCATAAAGCTATCAGACGCGATGATATTAGAGCAATGCTCACTTGTTTAAAAAATGCTGGTTCAATGATTAACATCTTAGATCAAGATATGGGAATAGATAATGCTCATTTCGTAAACTTTTTTAATATTCAAACGGCAACTCTATCAACTATTTTATATAAGATTGCAAAGCAAGCTGATGCACAAATTATCCCGGTTATGTTTTATAGAGAGGCAGATGGGGAATATGTTCTCAAATATTATGAGCCTTTAGTTTTTGATAATAATTTGACAGAGGAACAAAAAGCAGTTGAATTAGCAAAAACTTATAATCAAATTTTAGAAAGTACGGTTAGAGAGTATCCTGATCAATACCTATGGGCACATAGAAGGTTTAAAACTAGACCAGAGGGCGAGGATAGTTTTTATTGATTTAAAAAATTAAAATAGAATGCCAGTAAAAGTTCTGTTAAAATGCCGCAAATTTATCTGATATTAAAATCATACTGACATTAATATAACATGAAACTCATAAAGCGCCAGGCATTAATTGATGAATCTAAAAAGGTTCTTTCCGTATCTTTATGGAAGCGCCGACTTCTATTTTGGGGTGGTGGGATAAGCGTTGGTTTAATATGTGTTTTATTTGCATGGATTTGTGATTTATTAAATAAAAGAGTATCAGCATTCTTTATGGCTTATCCATATGCATCTTTAGTAATCACGCCTTTAATGTTTGTAGTTATTATTTTCCTTATAAGAAACGTATTCTCTGGGGTGCAAGGCAGTGGAATTCCACAAGTTATGTTAGCTTTAGAAATTAAAAATATGACGGTAAGAAGGAAGCTTGTATCTTGGAAAATAGCCTTAGGTAAGTTTTCATTAACTTTATTAGCCTTTATGAGTGGGGCATCCATTGGGCGCGAGGGGCCAACCATTCAACTTAGTGCATCTATTATGCAAGCTTTAGGTCGATGGGGGAAGTTTCATCGGCATGATTTAGAGCGTGGCTTGTTATTAGCTGGTGGAGCTGCCGGGATTGCAGCAGCTTTTAATACTCCGCTTGCTGGAATTGTATTTGCAATAGAAGAGCTAAGTGGATCTTTTGAGAGAGGAGTTAGTGGTACCATTATTACTACAGTTGTTTTAAGTGGTATTGTTGCGCAGTATCTACTTGGTAATTATACTTATTTTGGTAGTTCAGTGGCGTCTTTGGATTTTATTACAGGCTGGTTGCCTTTTTTAATAGTAACTATTTTGTGTGGATTTTTGGGTGGTTGTTTTAGTAAATTATTATGTGTTCTTTCGGGGCTTATAAATGATGTTTTTAAACATAATCCGTATAGAGTAGCTATAGTTCTAGGTTTATTTGTTGCGATTATCGGGGTTTTAAGTGGAGGCCTCACTTTTGGCAGCGGGTATGGTATTGCCAAAGATTTATTAATGGGGAATAGCCAAGGAGGCTTTTATGATATTGTATATGGACCTTTAAAATTTCTGAGTATTTTATGTAGTTATTTAAGTGGAATTTCCGGTGGTCTTTTTGCACCAAGCCTTTCTTGTGGCGCGGGCTTTGGTGAGATTTTATCTTACTTTTTTCAGCCACACTTTAAGCAAGCGATTATCTTATTAGCAACCGTTGCCTATTTTTCAGGAGTCGTTCAATCTCCCATTACTTGCTTTGTAATTGTATTAGAGATGACAAACAGTACAAATACTAATATGGTTTTACCAATTATGCTAAGCTCGCTTATGGCAACTGGTATATCAAAGTTAATTTGCCGGGAGCCTTTATATCATGCTTTAGCTAAGAGGTATTATTATCTTATTAAAGCTTAAAGCTGGGTAGATATTAATAATAAAATTAAAATTAAAAATAAAAATAAAATATAGGTACTGGTGAGGATGGCGCATTCGTTTTCTAATGTTTTTGAGCATATTAATGGATTAGAGGATTTACAATCTGCTAAATTTTCTCGCATTGGTTCGGGGATATATGAGTTTAAGTCTGAGGCTGGCCAGCCTAAAGCTATAGTTAAGATTAAAGGCACAGACCCTTTAAATGCAAAATCCGAGTATAAATTATTAAAAGATATTCAATCGGGTTATCCGGTTGAATATAAAGAGATCGATCGATCTGGCTTTATAGCCATGCCTTCTTTTGAAGAGGTTGATTTAGAGCAGCAAGCGCGTAATGCAGGGATTAGTGAGGATAAGTTAAATAAAATAAAAGAAAATTACTTATTAAAAGTGCCTATAGATGATCCTGCTCCAAAAGAGGAGAATTATTTTGTTAAAATTTGTCAAAAGGGGCAATTAGAAGTTCAAACTCTAAAAAACTTATATCTCAAAGGATTTTATAATTTTGATTTCAAGCCAAATAATATTATGCTGCGCGATGAGCAGTTTGTGCTTATTGATCTTGATTCATGTACAAACATTGAGCTTTTTAGAATTGATAATATTGCAATAACTGATGGCCATTGTTTCAGAGCTAAAAATGGTAGAGGTTATGATTTATTTGATAATATTGAGGCAGTAAATGCACTTTCAAGTGATATTTTAGATAAAGTTGCGCAAATGACGCAGTGGGATAACCTTATACATTGTATTGCCCGGATGCTTTTTTCAGATAAAATCACACAGGGTAGGTATTTAAATCCGTTATCTGGGATAGGTTATAGTGATTTTTCTAATTCTTTTAGTATATCTAAAGAGCTGCCGCCAGTTTTGCCATCGAGTTTGCCTTTAAGCTTAGAAGGTTGGTATGATTTTTTTCAAAATAATTTTGTTTTAAATTTGGATAGCTATAAATCAGATCAGTATTTACCTTTTGTGCGTTGTTTTACTGATTTTTTAACTCAGATTAGAGAAAAGGGCCTTAGGTGGATTGCAGATGGTAGGGATTTTAATAACGTTATTAATTCTTTATCTCATTATTTATATTTTATGGAGTATCTATTACAAAAAAATGATGGAGAATTATTCAAAGATGCTTGTGGCATGGGTGTTGTGGATGCTTCGATTTTAATATCAGAGTTAAAAAAGCCAATTATTAAAAATAAGATTGATTTAATGCGCTTAGGCTTTGGGGTTGATATTCTTGAAAGTAGTTCTGATGATAGTGAAGATTTGAGTTTAAGCTTAATAGAAGAGATGAGCCCTTATTGGGGAGAAGATAATCAAGGTGGTATAGGTTTAGAAATTGATAGTAATTTCTCGGTAAATAGGCGCATAGACAGCAGCATAGACAGCAGTAGTAATGATGATTTAGAAGAAAAATTATTTACTGAAAATTTTATGCAATTATGGCAAAGGTTATCTAGTCACGAGGATGTTAGATTTATTTTAAACTCTTTAGACTCTTGCGTTGGGATGGGTAATGGGCATAAAAAGACTTTGTTTTTGCTAATTCTAGGTTATATCGATTTGCGTATAACTAATGTAGATTTAAGTCATGAGGTAGCCTGTGAGCAAGCATATGAGAGCTTGCATATTCTAGATCCGAATAACCAATATTTTAGAGCAGATGTATGGCAAAGGCTTAAGGGTAAAATGCAGATAATTACAGCTGATTTATATTCTTCGAGTAGTCAGTTCAGAAGAAGCTGGTTAGGTTCTGAAGTATTGGGTTCTGTTAGGCAGTTTTTTAAGAGGATTTATAATTGGTTTTTGCATAATGTTTTTAAGCGGGGCGAGGCTGCCTCGCAAGCTGATAGGTCTGCATCTGGAAGCAGTACTTTTTTTGCAGCTAGAACTAAAAGAAGACAGACTATTAGTCTTTTTTCACAAAACCCATTTTTTTATAGAACTATGAGGGATCAAAGTGAGGCTGAGCTGCGTTAGGATGAGGGGAGCCAGACTGCACAACTTGCTGGGTTTTTGCTTTTTTTGCTTTATTGCCTTCATCTTTATCCGATTGTTTAAAAGTAGTAGCTGCAGAACTTTGGGGTAGAAGCCTTTTTATTCGCAAAATATTTCTATGTCCTCTATTATTAATAGCATAGGGAGATGGGTATATTTGCACAAGTAGCCTATGTAACTGAGCTATATTGTTATTTAATTTTATTGTGCCAGGGTTGTTATTGTTTAATCTTTTGAAGCTTAAGTGCTCTTTTAAGTTATCTGCGCACGATCTTAATGTATATATATTTTTAAGAAGTATATGGCAGGTTCTAAAATCTATCCAAAAATAGGATAAGATAACTCCTTTTAAGTTGTCATTATTTAATTTTTGTGCAATTGCGGATGAGCTTTGATGTTTTACTAATAAGCATGAAAGAAATGCGGTTTTTTGGTCTTCGTATTCTTGCACTGTATTATTGATAATCTGCCTAAGTTTTTTAATTAAGGCTGGTAATTGTTCTAGACAAGAATTTAAATTTGGTGCAGGCTCATTTAGCCATAGGCTAGGTCGAGATAGCTCGGAGCTACAACTTGATAACTCTCTTATTTCTCGATTAATTATTGCTATTTTAGATTTAGGCATTTTTTTTCTTATTTTTAGTTATTGCATTATAATAGTAGTTTTAGCAAAAATTTGGTATATTTTAAAATTTTTAAGGATTTAATTTTACTGGTGTTTTTAGATCTTCTGAAGATCTAAATTGAGCATTTAGCTAATATTTGCTATGCTTGTTGCAATTATTATTATGGAAAAACATTGAATATATTATGAATGAGAAACTCAAATTAAAACTAGAATCTTTAATCGATCGTTATGATGAAATTGCGCATTTACTAAGCGCTAAAGAAATTATAAATGATCAAAAGAAATTTAGAGCATTATCTCAAGAATATTCCCAGATCGAAGAAGTTGTACAGATTTACACCAAAGTTAAAGAGTCTGATCAGTCTATTTTAGATTCCCAAGAGTTAATTAAAGATAGTGACCCTGAAATGCGTGAGTTAGCTCAAGAAGAGCTAGATATAACTCAAAAAGATTTAGAGCAATTAAATAAAGATTTAGAAGTAGCCTTAATCCCTAAAGATAAAAATGATGCGGCTAATATTATTTTGGAAGTTAGAGCAGGTACCGGTGGTGATGAGGCGGCTATTTTTGCGGGTGATTTATTTAGAATGTATTCAAGGTTTGCAGAAGATAAAAACTGGAGATTAGAAGTTTTAAATGCAAATGAAGCTGAGCAAGGTGGTTATAAGGAAATAGTTGCTAGATTATCCGGTGGGAGTATTTATGGGACTTTAAAGTTTGAATCAGGAGCGCATAGAGTGCAGCGGGTTCCGGTTACTGAGTCTCAAGGTAGAGTGCATACTTCAGCTTGTACAGTTGCTGTTATGCCAGAAGCCGATGACATAGAAGAAATTGATATAGATTTATCAGAATGTCGAATAGATACTTTTCGGGCATCAGGAGCAGGAGGTCAGCACGTAAATAAAACTGACTCGGCAATTAGGATCACGCATATGCCATCTGGTTTAGTTGTAGAGTGTCAGGATGAAAGATCACAGCACAAAAATAAAGCTCGAGCAATTAGCGTATTAAAAGCAAGACTATATGATCAGCAATTACAAGCGCAACAAGCGCAAGAGGCTGCAACCAGAAAAAACCTGGTTGGCTCAGGTGATAGGTCAGAGCGTATTAGAACTTATAATTATTCCCAAAATAGAGTGACTGATCATAGAATTAATCTCACTTTATATAAATTAGATGAAATTATAAATGGTTCTTTAGCTCAAGTAATAGAGCCATTATTACAGGCGGATCACGCTGATAAATTAGCAAGTTTACAAGAAAGTAATTAAGAAACTAATTAAGAGATTTTTATGATCTTAGATAATAACAATAATAAAATTTCCGAAGTAATAATAGCTGCGAGTAAATATCTGGATTCTAAATTATCTGAAAACTCTGTAGGTTTTGATGCGCATTATGAAACTAGAGTTATCTTAAGCCATATCTTGGGTAAAGATATAAGCTACACTTATGCGCATGATGACAGAATCTTAACTGATTTAGAATTCTCTCAATTTGAATCTTGGATAAAAGTTAGGTCAGATGGGATGCCTTTAGCTTATTTATTAGAATCTTGTGGCTTTTGGGATTTAACTTTATATATCAATAAATCTGTTTTAGTACCAAGAAACGAGACAGAGTTAATTATAGAAAAGGTTTTAGATAATTTTTTAGATAAATTTAAAAATAACTCAAAAGAAGATAAAGTACTTAACATTTTAGATTTAGGCACAGGATCTGGCGCCATAGCATTGGCTTTAGCTAAAGAGTTCGGGGGTGCAAAAGTTGTAGCAACTGATGCAAGCATCGATGCAATTGAGGTTGCCAGGATGAACTCAGTTAATAATAAAATTAATAACATATCCTTTTTGCAAGGAAGTTGGTATGAAGCGTTATTAAATCAAGGCTTTGAAAATAAGTTTGATATTATTTGCTCAAACCCGCCTTATATAGATTTTGCTGATAAGGCGGTGTGTGAGAGTGTCAAAAAGTTTGAGCCGAAAGTTGCTTTATTTTGTGAAGATAATGGTTTGGCTTGCCTAAAGGATATTATATCTGGTGCTAAAAATTATTTGAAATCAGGAGGATGGATTTTCTTAGAGCATGGATATCAACAAGCTAAAGATGTTCGAGGAATTTTAGAGGATAATGGATTTACTAAGGACTCTATTGAGACTTTTTTAGATCTAGGAGGGAATCCTAGGGTGAGTGTCGGGCGTCTTTTGAAATAGAAAATAAATTGATATAAGTTTATTTTAGTTGTTGGAGTGTTTGGACATTTTAAATCAAAAACACCCACAATATTAAAGTTGCAAAACTACATTTATGCAATTTCGAGCAAGGACTCAAATATGGTAATTTAAGTTGAGCTTGGTTAATGGTGTCTTTCGTGTTTTTAAGGAACTTAATCCACAACGCCGTCGTTGCGAGCGAGCTGTCAGGCGAGTGCGGCAATCTCCTACCTAACTGCAGTTAGGGTAATAATATCAGTTTCAGTAAGGAGATTGCCACGGAGGCTTCGCCTCCTCGCAACGACAGTATTATTGTTTTCGTGACTTTTAATTTATAGTTTGTTATATTGATTAAGTGAAAATATATATCTATATTGTCATAAAAAATTAAAATTAAAAACATCTTGGGTAATTTATAGTGGTTGTAAGCTTGATTTATCAGCTAAGCTAAGCTCAATTTAATTTCCAAATAAATATAAATATAAATATAAATATAAATAAAAATCAAAAAGTTAAGTTAGGAGTGTGTTATGTTAGGTTTAGGTAGTTGGTTTGGTTTGTTTGGTAACACAGAGGTTGATACTTTAGCAGGATCTAAGACTCAGGAGGGTAATGAAAAGGTTGTTAAATTACAACGTAGAGATTGTAATCAGGTGACTGAAGGCTCAGAGCACGAACGTACAGCAAGAGCGAATGTGTATGCTGATTTTAGTATTGATGTTGGAGATATGGCGACTGTATTTAGAAGAAGTAATCCGGATGAGACTGAGTCGACTTTAAAGAATACTGAGAAGCAAACTAGCAAAAAATCTCGCGGTGCATGGGGTGAGAAGGGTCGTGATCCCGAGGATGATGGGTGTGTTATTAGTTAGTAGTTTTTGGGTTATAGTTCTTAGCGCGCTTTAGTTATGTTCTTATTTAGGTGTTAGTTGTTGCTAGTCCCACCCTAGGATTCCCCCCACGGGGTATAGCCGTCAACTTAAGGAAGTAATTAAGAAGAGAAAACCCACATGTAGTCTTTGCGAGGAGGCTGTAAGCCGACGCGGCAATCTCCTTCCAGTTGCTACAGCTTATAGTTAAATAAAGTCAACAGCAGTTATGTAGGAGATTGCCGCACTCGCCTTACGGCTCGCTCGCAACGACGGTAGAGTTCCTTCCCCCCGTGGGGGAAGGTTAGGATGGGGGCAACCAGGTGGCAATTATCCTATAAAAGATCACAAGGTTGGATAACTAATCAAAGCTCCACACATTGATAATATATATAAATTATGGTATAATATCCCATATTTATGATGTTTTTGACATGGAGAGTTCAATGACTGCCTGGATGTGGCTTTTGATTAATTTATTAGCGCTATTAGCTGCTATAAGCCCTGGACCTGATTTTGCAGTAGTTTCTAAAAATACTATATCATGTTCTAGAAGATCTGGCTTTTTAACTGCTATGGGTATAGGTTTAGCAATTTTTATTCATGTGTCTTATTGTGTTTTGGGTATAGCCGTTATAATTTCAAAATCTGTTGTAATATTTAATACTATAAAATATATGGGATCAGCCTACTTAATTTATATTGGTATTAAGGGATTATTGGATAAACAAGATAAGAAAAAGAATTTAATTGGGAATGATTCTAGTGATAAATCTGATTATAAGGCAGCAACACTAGCTTATAGTTTGACCAGATTTCAAGCTCTTAGACAAGGATTTTTAACCTGCATGTTTAATCCAAAGGCCACATTATTTTTCTTATCTTTATTCGCGATTATAATCAAGTCAAGTCATCACTTAAGTTTATTGGGAAAGATCATACTACCGTTTGATATATCTTTGATTACTTTTGCTTGGTTTGTGATTTTGGCTATTATTTTATCTCACAAACGCGTGAAAAAAGTATTAGAGAGAGCACAGGGAGTTATCGTTAAAATTTTGAGTGGTTTTTTGGTGCTTTTAGGGGTGGGGTTTTTATTTGTTTAAGCGCTGATTCTAACCAGCCATATATTTGTAATTTTCCATAATTTTTTTACTGGGCGAACCAAACTACTTACTCTTAACCCTTTTCATCAAGCGTTTTTTCTTATATTCCTGCCGTGGAGTAAGTTTATTTCTACGTCCTGCAAAAGGGTTTTCGCCAGATTCAAATTGAAGTTTTATTGGAGTTCCATAAATATCGAAAGCTTTTCGAAAGCAATTACTTAAGTAACGCTTATAAGATTCTGGTATAGCTTTGGTCTGATTCCCATGAATAATAATTAATGGAGGATTATGCCCACCGATATGTGCGTATTTAAGTTTAATTATTTTCCCGCGAACACTAGGAGGCGGGTGGGCTATCTGCGCTTTTGTTAGAATATTATTTATATCAGAAGTTTTAAGTTTTTTAGTTGCTGCATCATATGCTTGATGAATAGATTTAAACAAATCTCCAACCCCGGTTCCATGTAAAGCTGAAATATAATGGATTTTGATAAAATCAGTCACAAAGCCAAGCTTTCTGTCGATTTGTCTTAATAGATCATCTTTTTGAGATTCTTCTAAACCATCCCATTTATTTATAGCTACAACTAAAGCCTTACCACAGTTAAGAGTATATTCTATTAAGTGTAAGTCTTGGTCCGTGACGCCTTCTTGAGCATCAATTAAATTAACTGTAACTTGAGAGTCGTTTATCGCATTAAGGGTTTTAACTATGGAGAACTTCTCTAAAACTTGTTTAATTTTGCCTTTTCTTCGAATACCTGCAGTATCAATTAGAATATATTTTTTATCTCGTCTTTCAAAGTCTAGATATGTGCTTCCTCTGGTTGTTCCAGGTTGATCACATACTACAACGCGCTGCTCCCCTAAGATTCTATTTGTTAAAGTTGATTTACCAACATTGGGGCGTCCAACTATAGCTATTTTTAAAGGCTGATCGTCTTTTATATTTTCTTTTATATTTTCTTTTTTTATTTCTTTATCTTGATGGGTATCTAAATCATTTTTAATATCTGGTTTTTTTGATAATTCTTTATCCTTTTCACTTTCACTTTCACTTTCACTCTCACTCTCATTTTCACTATAAGCATCACCATAGCTATAATCATAATCTTCAAAATTATTTTCAATAGCATGCTCTGCCTTAAGAGCAGCTAGTTTCTCAGGAGTATTTTTATCTATAACTTCAAATGATTTTTCAATTAGATGAGATATCCCGCGCCGTTGCGTTGCCGATATAAATAACGGTTCACCAAAGCCTGCTTCATACAGTTCTGATTTAATCGTAACCGTGTTCATACCATCAGTTTTATTTGCAATAAATAAAGTTGGTTTATTTAGCTTGCGTAATTGTTGCATGATTTTTTGATCTTGCGCGTTTAAGCCTGCTTTACCATCGATTAGAAAATAAATCAAATCAGACTCTTGCACCGCCATTTGCGTTTGCTCAAGCATGAGCAAGTTAATTTGCATTTCAGCTGAGATATCTTTTTTGATCTTATTATTTTGAGATTTAGGCGCTTTTTTTAAATTTTGCGCAATAGATTCAAGATCTTCATCCCCGAGATCATAACTTAAACCGCCAGTATCAACCAGCGTAACTGGGATATCATCAAAACGTGCGACTCCATATTGTCTATCACGAGTAACCCCAGGTATATTTAAAACGAGAGCATCTCGAGTTTTAGTAAGCGAGTTGAAAAGGGTGGATTTCCCAACATTTGGGCGCCCGACAATAGCAATTACAATATTTTTATTTTGGTTTGGTGCGCTGTCCATGAGTTTTAGCCTGCATTTTTAATTATTTTACAGGCGTATTCTAATGTTTTTGCCGCTTGAATGCTATCTTTACATTTTATTTAAGGCTAGCTTTGCTCGCACTTAGAGCAGCAATTTTGCCATTAACTGTATTTACAATAGCTGAATTATTATAAATAGCAGGTGCTGCATTAATAGCTGATCCAGTGATTTTAATTCTGCCTAATAATTCACCAGTTTCCGTATCCATAAAATGAACGAAACCTGCGAAATCACCGACTACTAAATATTTACCATTTAAAACTGCTGGAGCTGAAACCGTACGGCCCATTAATTTTTTTTGTACCCAATAGGTTCGGCCGGTCATTTTATTTAAAGATACAACTTTACTTTCGTTAGTTACTAAATAGATATGTAAATCATCTTGAGCCATATCTCTATAACCTTGGTAATCTCTTTGCCAAAGCTGTTGGTTGGAGCTAATGTCAAGAGCTTTCGTCTTGCCGGAATATGGCATTACATAGATAGTATCCCCATCAAGCAATGGCGTGGATGTTATATCAACCATTCGGCTTACAGCGTTTGCTCCAGTTGGTACCGCAACAGGATAAGACCATAACTTTTCACCTTTAGCTGTGGAGATAACACTTATAACGCCATTGTCATTACCAAATATGACATTTCCATCTTCAGAAATAACTGGTTTTGAGTCTGCTTGAAGAATAATAGTAGGAATCTTGTCTTGGTAACTCCATAATATTTTACCATTTGCAGCATCAATTGCTGTTAGAGTATCATTGTTCGAATGTACAAATACTGTATTATTATTATATTCTGCCTGGGCTAGCACAGTGCTTCCGATATATGCTTTCCACTTTAAGGTTCCATTGACGGCATCAAATGCGGTCAAATAACCATCATATGTGCCAATATAAACCACTTTAGATTCTATCAAAGGTGTTGCACTAAAGCTAAATTTTGTAGATTTAGACCATAGAGTATCTCCACTAATAGGGTTAATAGCTTTAAGCTTGCCATTCCTGCTAGCTGCTATGAGTCTATTGGTAGTATGCGCTGTGCCAATCACATAAGCATTGCTTTTTGAGCCTGAACCAACTGAATTAGTCCATTTTTTTTGAATATTTATTTTAGGCGTGTATTTTGTTAAAGGCGTTGGCGGGAGGGAGTTATCTTTGCTACCACAGCCAGTCAAAAAGCTTGTAAATCCAACTAATAGACAGATTGATACGGTTTTTGTTATAGTTTTGATTTTTAATTTGAAATTTAATTTCATATTTAATAAAGCCTTTTATTTTTTAAATAAATTTAATTTGTTATTAATTTTTTATTAATAGGAACATTACTAAGTTGCATTTTAACCCATGCTTTGGAGATAGGGTCTTTATCAAGGGCTTTTAATGCTTTTTCTAAATGGGCTCTAGCAGCCAAGTCATTTTTAAGTTGTAAGTCGCTATTAGCCAGTAACATCTGATAAACTGGGTTATTTTGATCTTTGGTAAAAAGATTAGATTTTATGAGTAACATTCTGGCTTTGGTAGGCTCATTTTGCGCAAGATAAATTCTTGCAAGCCGTAAAGTTGCAGTTTGTGAGATAACACCTAATTTTTGATCAGATATTGTTTTTAGAAATGCAGCAGCTTTATCAAGATTATGTTTTTGTAACTCTAATTTAGCTAGAAATAGATTGCTGATGCCGGCGTATATTGAGTTAGGATTGTCGGTTGCAATCTTGTTGGCATAGAAGTCTATTTTTTTATTATCTTTTGTATTCGCCGCCTCCATAAGCTCTAAAAAACTGCTTTGGGACTTTATGCTCATGTTCTTTTTGTGGCTATCCCACCATTGCCAAGAAAGTATGGCGCAAATTATCAGAAGAATTACCGTTAAAAAAGTGCTGCCATGATTATTCCATAGTTGTTTTATTTGCTGGGCCTGTTCAATATCATCTTGCATGAAATAAACCTATTTATAAATTTTAAATTAAATTATTATCTAATTTTACTAGCTTACCAGATTAACTAAATTACTTTCAATTAGCCAGTTTTTTTAGCCAGTGTTTGATATCAGAAATTTGAATATTATCTTGTGGTTTTTTTATGTGAAGCGGCTTTATTAATATATTATCAATTAAGTTATCCTTATCTATTGTTATAATAAAATCGGCTCCAGCTTTTTCTGCGCGTTTAAATTGTTTGTTTAAGTTGCCGCTGTTGTGATCACAAATAATTATGTGCTCAGGTAAATTTTCTCTTAAATTTAATATGGTTTGTTGTACTTGTTTTAAGTTGGAATTTTTTAGATCTTGCTCGTAAATAACATAAAATTTAGATGTTTTATCTTTACCCCAGTTTTTTTGGGTATCTAGTGCTTCAGTAAGTAATAATAAGCGCTCAAGCCCTAGCGCAAAACCTACTGCAGGAGTAGGTTGCCCACCTAATTGTGATACTAAGGCATCATACCTTCCGCCTGCACAAATAGTACCTTGCGCTCCAAGAGAGTCAGTTGTCCATTCATAAACTGCGTGACAATAATAGTCTAATCCTCGAACCAAATGTGGGTTTATTTGATATTTGATATTAGCCGCATCAAGATTAGCTTTAAAATCTTCGAAAAACTCTATGCTTTTATCATCTAAATGGTCTAATAACTTAGGAGCATTATTTATAATATTTTTTAAATTTGGATTTTTGCTATCTAGAATTCTAAGAGGGTTACTGGTTAATCTAGATTTTTCTTGCTCACCTAGAAGATCAATATGTTCTTTAAAATAATTAATTAAAATTTCTTTATATTTTGCTCTAGACTCAGGCAAACCTAAGGTGTTAATTTCTAATTTTATATGATCTTTTATACCAAGTTTTTCCCAGAACCTTTGCATCATTTCTATTTGTTCAACATCAACTTGCGGGCCATTGAAGCCAAAAGCTTCTACTCCAAATTGGTAAAACTGGCGATATCTACCTTTTTGGGGGCGCTCATAGCGAAACATTGCACCGGAGTACCACCACTTTTGGGTTTGATTATAAAACTTACCATGTTCTATGCCAGCCCTAACAGCGCATGCGGTGCCTTCGGGGCGCAAAGTAAGAGATTTCTCATTGCGGTCCAAAAAGGTGTACATCTCTTTTTCTACTATATCGGTTACCTCGCCAATACTGCGTTTGAATAGATCGCTATATTCAAGCTGTGGGGTTCTGATTTGGCCATAGCCATAATGGTGCATTAGCTCTTTAAAAATAGTTTCTAGTTTTAACCAATATTGAGTTTGTTCTGGGAATAAATCGTTCATGCCACGGATGGCTTTGATAGTGGATGGTTTGTTCATGATTTTTATATATATCTTAAAATATTAGTTTATATAATTTAAGCAAATTTTAGCAGAATTTAAGCGAAGGTGGAAGTTGTTGTCTTATTTGAAAATATGTTCAGGTGTTTTTGAATATTGGTGTTTTTAAATATTTAAGTGAAAATTAACCTTATATTTTTTTAAAGATAGGGTTCTTAATTAACAGTTAATTTGATTTATATATAGTTTTACCAAGTAATATATGTTTTCTTGATGACATATATTATTAACTTAATAGGTGGAGAGAATTTATGCCGCACGAAACAGACCGTGAACCTTCAATAAGAATTGATGCTGATGGCATTATGACTCTTGGTTTGCCATTTCGCTTTACTATTTCTGGAGGTAAGATTATTGTTTCAATGCCAGTAGTTGGTGGTGTGGGGATATCTAGTGATGTTACTTGTCAAGGGTCTCGTGCACAAAGTAAATTTTGGCGAGATTTTAATAGATTTGTAACACTGCCTATTTCTAAGTTGAAATTACTTTATTCTGGATTAAGTGCAGATGCAGAGGCAGACGCTGGTAGTAGCTCTGATTCTGAATCTAAAATAGAAGAGTCAGATCTTGATGAAGAATTAGAACCCGAATATGGTTTAGGTGATTTTTTATCAATGGCTGAAAGGTCTTCTGATCCATATTTTGATGAAGCCCTATGTAGCTTTTTTTCTGGGATAGAAAATCTTACAAAGATACCCTTTGAACACAGATATTATAGCAAGTTGGCAGAAATTTATAATCATCCTAAAAATACTAATATGTTCAGGTTTTTATTTAGCACCCGTGATGATGACCCTGTGTTACGCTTTAATGGTAACAAAGATGGTCAAAGAGCTTTGTTTTCTGTAACAAGAGGCTCAAAACAGCAAGAGCTAATTCTTGATGGCGCCGGAAATATAATACGGCTGCCTGTATTTAGTGATTCAGGTTTGGGTTATTCTTTAAGAAGTTCTTTTTCAAGCATTCCAGAAGACAAGTTGCAAAAAATGGTGGGTGTTGATTTATTAACTGAGTTAACAGGGCTTAAAATTAGAAGTCATTTCAGCTCTTCTTTTGCTACTTCTGATATCTCCATTCTTGGTAATATTGATGATGGTGATTTAGATAATCCTGACAATTTTTTTAACTGTCTTAAGAATACATTAAAGGAATTGTTTGAGTTAGTTTGCGAAGGTGTAAGTGACCTCCCTGCAGAAATTTCAGACGAAGCTAAGCTTTTGGATTTTACTTGTAAAGTTATAAAGGAAGGTTTGGTTCATACTTTTTTTGTTGGTGATGACGAACGTGAACTTGATGACCTTGATGGCCCACAAAAAATGAGTTCTATAAAAAAAGCTTATGCGTTTGATGCAAAATTTATTGAAGAGTACTTGCTGCCTATACCAGTAGTTAAGGCACTTTTGCCACAACAGAAAGCTAACGAGGTTGAAAGTAATTTCTTTCAGGGGGTCTTTTTAAACCTGGACTCATTATCTCCTTCGGATCGTTTAACAAAGATTAGGGAAAATTACTCAATATTTATTCAGTTTTTTATCGGTAATTTAAACTTTTATTGTTATAAAAATAAAATTGGTAGTAAGTTTGAACAAAACTTTGGAAAAATTATTGAAGATCCAGAGTTAGGCATTTTAGGGCAGCTTGAGACAATATTGCTATCTAGCGTAGATACACAAAATGGTTTATTAATTGCATTGGAGGAGTTTTTTAGAGCCAATGCTGAAAGTTTCGGTTTAGATGCTACTTTTTTTGAAGGTGTTGAGGGACAAAAAAGTGATTGGGATAATGCTCTAGAGATTTGCAAAGATAGATACATGTACTTTTTGCCTCAAGTTGAGCATGGAACAGGTGATGAATTTTTATTAATAGAAGATAACAACTCAGGCCCATGGACACAAGATGGTCGAGATATCTGTGTAACGGTTGATGCAAATTTAACACCAGTCCACGTCGCGCAAGGGGAGTTTTCAAAAGAAATTTCTCTTAATAAAACTTTCGATGATTTTATTAGATGCACTAAGTTGATGGAACGAAGTTCTGATTTTGGAGTGATGTATAATGTAAGAGATGTCTTTAAATTATTAGCTATGATTGATTCTTCATCATTAGAGAGAAATTTGGAGCCTAGCTCTGATATAAGTTTACTAGGCAGGCTGGTTTCAGCTATATTACTTGATTATAAAAAAGGTGATAATTCTAATCTTTTTGATATGTTATTAAAAGCTGACCTTAAATCTTTATCAGGCGATGATCTTAATTTGTTTAAAAGTTATGCCTATAACTTAGGTGTGCATCTGCCAATGGGCGAAGAACTAATAAAAAGGTCAAAAGGTACTGATGATGAACTTGATGCATTTAATAATTTTTTAGAAAATTATATTTTAACATGGAGCTCAACTGAGGTTAAATTTACTGTGTTACAGACTGCATTATTAGCTGGTGATTACAAGTTTCCAAGGTTATTTATAGATAAAACTATAGGAATAGATAAAGACCGAATATTAAGTGTTTTGGGCATGGTTCTAAAAGATGCTGCTAAAGATATATCTAAGCCTTTTGAAGAATTTAAAATCTTACTATATTTTTGCTTGAGTATAGATAAATCATTAATTGATTTTAGAGATCATATGGGAGAAACAGCCCTTGCGCATGCAGCTTTTGATGGAAAAGATGATGCTGTTAAGTTATTGATAGAAAAAGGGGCTAATTTAAATATAGCAAGTTATGGATATCGTCATCCTAGGGCTTATTTGAATGGGTATACTCCATTGCATTGGCTTTGTTCTAAACCGTCTTCATTGTGTAGAGAAAACAGAATGTCTTGTTTGCTAGACCTAATTGGAAATGGAGAAAGTCTAGTTGCATCAAGCAGTGGTGGAGTGGCTGCGATTGATGTTATTAAAGAAAAAAATACACATGAACAAAGTAGAGTTTCAATTATTTTAAACAGAATTTTAGAAACTGAGTTTCCTCCGGGAAGAAGTGGGGTTATAGCAAACCCAACTGAAATAGTTGTAGACGTTCTAAACTATTTAATTTCTAGAGTGCCGTCACAAGTCACGCCGTTGATGGATAAAGAGTTCGCAAAGGTATTGCGTGTAATAAAAGGTATTTCAGATGATAAAATTATGGGGGTGATTGCGGGTTTACCTGAAGATAGCTTAACTTTATTTATATCTCATTTGGGTCACGGAACTGATTTAAAGGAAGCTGTTTTAGAAGTTTTATTAGCGAGGCAAGGCTCTCTGGGGTCTGGTTCTTTATTGCATTGGCTTTGTTCTAAGCCGCATTTATTGCATAGCGAAAGCGGAATGACTTATTTACTAGACCTAATTGGAAATGGAGCAAGCCTAGCTGCACCAAACTCTGATGGAGTGGCTGCGATTGATGTTATTAAAGAAAAAAATACATATGAACAGAGTAGCTTTTCAATTATTTTAAACAGAATTTTAGAAACTGAGTTTCCTTTAGGAAGAAGTGGGGTTAGAGCAAACCCAACTGAAATAGTTGTAGATGCTATAAGCTATTTGATTTCTAGAGTGCCGCCACAAGTCA
>CAJQSL010000018.1 GCA_905612315.1 uncultured Francisellaceae bacterium | reverse complement strand
AGAAGAATTGTTAGAGCGTGAAACGCAACTTGCAAGCGGTCGCACTGAAGTTGCAGTTGTTAGAGAGTCTACTACGGACAGGCCGAAAAAATATAAGGACGTGTATGGATTTAACTGGAAGATAGCTGGTTTTTGTTGTTGTGCAGGGTTGACTACCTCGGTAGTTTTTTGTGGTTTGCAAATGTGGATGCCTGCGTGGATGTCGGCAGTCGGGGGGGGTGGCTCGGCGGTAGTATTCACGCCTAGGAAGGATAACGGTGATTTTGAGGGGATAACTCGTGTGTTGGTGCCGGAGACGGTGATAGACGAGCAGCCGGGTAGTAGCACTATGCCATTCTCGGCTCTTCCTATATCACCTGACCCGGCGGCGGCGAGTATACAGGCGGATAGGGGTATAGCCTGAGGGTTAGCATCTTTGTTGGGGCGCAGTGTGATTACGCCCCCAGCAACTTGAACCAACCCCGCCCTCGAACCACGTAGTGCAGTAGGAGTGCGGTTTTATTGTAATACAAACTGCAAATCCTAACTCACAAAATCAAACAAAAACTTATAAACCGGCACATATTGTATATGCTCGAGGCTTCCTTCCTTCTGATTTTTTGTCAGGACAAAACTATTTTTAAATTGTTTTAACATCTTTAAATCAGCAGGCCTTATTTGCTCAGACCACTTAACTTCAATCGCGTATATTTTATCATCTTTAAGGCTAATAACATCTATTTCACCTTGGCCTTTAAAATAAAAGGTTTTATTAAATCTTCTAACGGCGCTTGCAACGCTTGCTTCGACTTTTGTACTATTTATAGTAATTTCATCAATTCTATTTTGCTGGCCTTCGCGCGTAAGCCAGTTTGAAATCACGTTATAGATAAATGGGTCGACAAAGTGAAATTTGCGATCTTTTCTCGGAAACCCTTGTTTTTTATTTTGATCAAATGCTTGTAAATTAAATAAAACATCCATTCTTTCTAATAAGCGGCAATAGTCAATGCATGTCTCTTTACTAATAAGGCCAATTTTCTGGGTTAGTTTTGAGTAAGATATTTGAGACACGCCAGTATTTACTAGTGCATTTAATATAGCTAATAGCGTATCTTCATTTTTGCCGCGTTGTAAAAAATCCCCTCGTAGCCATTGCTCATAAGTTAGCATTGTAGCTTCACTAATCTGGCCATAAGTTGCTAGATCATTGATTGCTCGTAAATATCCGCCGCACCTTAGGTAATCTTTGTAAAGTATCAAAAGTTGGCTATTTTCTGGTTTTTCTTTGGTTATTAGTTTTACGTATTCTGAAAATGATAACGGATATAAATGAAAATCAGTTTTAGATGCAACTCCTCTTCTTCCAGGGAATCTCATAGCAGCTTCTTTGAGAATTAGGGAGTCCGATCCTGTTAATAAGCATATCCCTTGTTGAAAATGGCCTTCATCGGCTAAGGCCTTTATAACTCTATCCCAGTTGGTAACAAAAGTTATTTCATCAATTACTAATAAGAATGGTTTGTTTTCAGTTTGATTTAAAAATACGCGGATAGTCTGACTTAGCTCATTGGCATTAAAAATTTCATCACAAGGAAGATAAAAAATGTTTTTAGCTTCAAAATTCTTTTTTTCTAAACAAACCTTTATTAATTGTTTGCACGAGGTTGATTTACCAACTTGCCTGCCGCCAGTTAAGATATAAATTCCAGGTGTTTTTAAGGATAACTCTTGCCACCAGTTAAATTGGTGCTTATGTTTTTGCAGCTCTAGCGTTCTTAAGTGAGGATCTAGTTTGCTAAAATCATTTACTGAGGTTATAAATTGATTATGTATTTGGTATTTTGAGTGCATATCTTACCTAATATTTTCATATATAATAATAGTTTATTTTAATTATAGCTCTATTAGACAAATTTGTCCAGTGGTCATTAGACAAATTTGTCTAGTTGGTGCAATAGTCTTGTTTCAAGCTGAAAAATATTCCCGGATACCGTCGTTGCGAGACTACGTCGAAGCAATCTCGGGTGGAGCGCGTAAGCGCGGATCCCGGACTTCTTGTCAGGGATCTTTATGATCTTGATAAAAACTATAAATAAAAGCTGATATTATGTAATGACCCTGCCATCTGCACTTGCTTTCGTGCTACATGCTGCGCATTTCGCACGAGATTGCTTCGCCTTACGGCTCGCTCGCAACGACTGCGATCTGGAAGCCCCTTCCCCCACGGGGGAAGGTTGGGATGGGGGCAGCCAAACTGCAAAAATATAAAATAAAAAAGCTGCTATACTTTGAAATATACAAGCACAAACAAAAACGGCTTTATGAGCAAGCCGAACTTAGATTTGATAAATTGTTATTCGGTGTTTTTGGAGTTTGTATATTACAAGAAAACCGCACTCCTTCAACCTAGAGTGGTTCGAGGGCGGGGTTAATTACCTAGGACGGATCTGTACCGTCCAAGGGCCGTCTTTCTTCAACTCGCGTACCCCTGCGTGCGCGGACACCGGACCCGAAACTCCCGCTAAAGAACGCAAAAGCCCTCTGCCTCAACGACGGGGTGGCCACAGCATCGCCCGCGCCAGCCTCCGCCGCCGCTTGCGCACCGCCAGCCTGCTCCCCTGTACGCTCCTGAATGGTCTTACCCGCCTTGCGCACCACGTCCAAATCTGTCGTGATCTCCTCATGCTGCACCGCAGTAACGCCGCACATAAGGTCCAGCCCGGGCTGTGTGG
>CAJQSL010000017.1 GCA_905612315.1 uncultured Francisellaceae bacterium | reverse complement strand
TCTTATATATCCCTACTTTAAAGATAGCACAAAAATCCTTTTACCAGCTTGATTTATATCCATATCCATATCCATATCCATATCCATAAAACATTATATTTCAAAGAATTAGAAAGATAGCTCTTTACGAATATAACCCGTCACCACCTCAGCTTGCTCCAGCATCACCAAATGCCCTGCTTTTGCAATAACTTCAATTCTAATTCTTTCCATGATTCATAAGTAAATTATCAATCAATCGAATATCGCCCTTATGCCAGGCAAAGAAAAACTTTTCTTGCTCGATCACTTTATTAATCTAATTAATTAAAAAAATATCTATTTCAGTGAACTAACAAATTAATCCCTAAAATACTTAGGATACCTTATCATCAATACCATTGGAACTATTGCTAAGACACCAACAACCCAATAAATGTGGCGAATATTAATTTCTTTCGTAGCGAGACTTAAGCCTAAATAAAAAATTACTATCCCTAAAGACGTTATCGTACTAAATATAGACTGTACTCGACCTTGATAATCCGGATCTGTTAACTCCTGCGCCCTACTCATTAATATTGACCAAGACCCTAAACTAAATCCTATACAAAAATAACAAATCATCGCCATAACAACTGTGTTAATCATACTGAAAACCAATATACTCGCAACTAACACAACAACAGATGATAGTAAAACTAGAATAAAATCACTTTTTTGCGCTAAATAAATTAATAAAATACCACCTAATACCGTACCAACGGTCATCATAATCTCAATATGACTTAGATCAACAGCGTTGGCTTGTAATATAGTCTTAGCAAATGGTGCTAATAAAACAGGTGTGGTCATAATAATTAGCATCAAAAACAACTGTGAGAAATACAATACTAAGCGTGGCTTGTTAGAGCGCGCATAGTTAAAGCCATCTTTAGTATCATCTAAGAATTGCCTTAACAGACCATACTTTCTAGGCCTTACTTTTGTTTTAACCCGATGCTTATCAGAAATACTCAAAATACATGAGCCTGAGATAAAAAACAATCCAGCAGTCAGCAAATAGCTACCAGTGAAACCCAAAGAATGAATTATATAACCTGCTATCCCAATACCGCAAATATTACCCATCTGATAACCAAAATCCAAATTAGCATTAGCATATAACAAATCATTATTAGATATTATCTCGCGAATAAAAGCCATTAAACCTGGCATAAAAAATGCACCCAGGGTGCCCATAACAAAATAGATACTATATATCCAAAATAAATGCAAAGCAGGAACAAAATGCAAAAGAATACCAAAACCGCCATAACACAATCCAAAAGCCATGATGCCAAAGCCAACCACATACTTTCGATCTAAACGATCAATAATTGCACCGGCAAACGGCGAAAAAATTGCATTCGGTAGCCAAAATACTAAGAAACTCCAAATAACAGCAGATAATTCGTGATTAAGTGATACTACCAGCCAGGTGTTACTAATATACGTCATGCCACTAGCAAGCGTGGCTAGAATTGCCGCAATAAAATAGCGAGAAAATGCAGATTGTTTAAATATTCTTGCACGGTCTTTAAGATATGTTTTCAAAGGTGCTCCAAAAAAATTAAGATAATTTTTTTCAATTAATAATTTAATTGTAGCACTTAAATTATTAATTGAGATGTTTTATGTTTTATGTTTTATGTTTTATGTTTTATTATTTTGGAAGATCGGCCAATCCCTTGTCGATAAATTCCCTAATCAAAGAAGAAATAGAGCGATTGGGATGTCGCGTCCTCTTCCGCTCTCTAGCCAAATCATACAAAATATCATACAGGCTAGAATCCATCGAAATAGTAACCCTTTCAATTCTTTTGGGCGGCTCACCAAAAGGTTTATCTGCTAATTGATTGGCTAAAAACTCAGCCTGCTCTTGTGTTGGTTTTTGATTTGTAGATATAACAGCAGCTGTCTCAGACATTTTTTTAACCATTGAAAACCTCCTCGTAGATTTTTTGAACCTCACTATGAGCTTGCTCATTGGCAGACTCAATCACACTTTTGCCTTCTGACATGACATCTCGATAAATCTTTCGATAGTAAATCACCGAATTTAAATGCTTTAAGTCAGAAAATTCTTCAATATAATCTCTAAATTCTTGTTGCTCTTTATCTTTTACCGTAGAGTTCGTTGAAGCCATAACATGACATAATTTGACATTTATATTTGGATTTAGATCTTTCACCCTAACTACTTGATCATTTAGTTCCATAAGAGTATCTAGATCTAGTTGGCTGCACTGTACAGGCGAAATCAAATAATCCGCTACTGCCATCGCTGTTATCATCTCCCTGCTATTACGCCCTGCCACATCAACAATAACTATTTCATATTTTGATGCTAGGCTCGTTAATGTAGGTTGTAAATTATCGTATTTTTGCACACATGTAATATTAGGTGTGTGTTGGGCTACTTCTCTTTCTAATATCCACTTGGCCGCAGACGCTTGCTTATCAGCATCCACTAAACAAACTTCCTTACCCCCTTTTACTGCAAAACAAGTCGCCAAATTAGTTGCTAGCGTGGTCTTGCCGGATCCACCTTTATTTGAAGCTATTAAAATAATCATACCGCCCCCTTTTATGCTTTATGCTTTATGCTTTATGCTTTATGCTTTATGCTTTATGCTTTATGCTTTATGCTTTAATAAAATTATAATTGCGGTTTTTGATTTGCACAAGTTAAGTTTTAAGTTTTATGATTTATGAAATCTTAAGAAACAATAGTTTTTTCAATGGATGCTAACTCTTTAAGCTCAACATTTATACGCTCTATCTCTTTTTCATAGCGTGATTTTATATCTGGATTTGATTTTGCCAAATGACTATTTATGGCGCTAGTGGCTTGTGATAGTGCTAACTTTAAATCTTGTATTTTAGTTTGGGTAGGGGAGGGCGCTGATTCCGATTTAGTGAACTGATAATTTTCTTTAAGAGATTTTAACAAAAAGCCACATGGATTTTTTGTTTTTCCTTTTGAGCCTTTAATATAATCAAGTTTATCTATAATTTTTGCATCCTCATGTTCTGATAAAATTTCTTCTGCTTGGTCCTTCTTAAAACCTAAATCAATTAATCTTTCTAAACATTCTGGATTATTAGATTCTACAACCCTAAAGGCAGTAGGGGTTTTTTCTAGAAAAAACTTTATTTTGTCAACTTTTCTGCCTACTTTAATTGGTTCCCACTTAAAGCTAATATCTGTTTTTGAATTAATTTCTCTAACTGAAATATCAAGAACTTTAGTTTTAAAATGATTAAATCTTACTAACTCATTTTTTTGTATCCCTAACAAATCTCTTAATTCATTTAAGCTGAATGTGCATTCACCAACGGCTCTACGTTGCGCTAATAATTCATACAATCTTATGGCGTATACACTATTTAGCACCAAAATATTCCCTAACTGATAGCTAGTAAATTGCTCTTTTAGCTTTAATAAATGCGGCTTAAGTCTAGAGTAAATTTCTATATATAAATTTCCTTTTTCATATCTCATACCTGATAGCCAAGAGCAAACCATCCAGCTACCATCTGGATTTTCTATTTTAATAGTTTTACTACTTAAACCTTCAGCTACAGCCTTAGCTTCACGATAAATATTACTAGGGTGAATGCCCACTGTTTCTGCATATTCCTTAACAGATAAAACATATTCTTTGTCTAGGTCAGATCCACTATAATCAATTTGACTTAGAATCCATAAAATCGTCTTTTGTTCATG
>CAJQSL010000016.1 GCA_905612315.1 uncultured Francisellaceae bacterium | reverse complement strand
TTAGAGTCATGGTTTATAACACCATCTCTATCTAGAATAACTAATTTTATTCGGGATGTATCAAGGTGTTGAGGTTTTAAATTTAAGTTGTTCATGCGTTAATTGGGGCCGCCAGGTTATATTGATTTTGCTGCTGTTGTTGAGCAGGTTGAGTATTGCTTGTGTTAAAGTGGTCAAAAAAAGCATTTAGGCTTAGTACGCAATCTTTGCGTCTAGTATTATTGGTAAAGCCCATGTTTTTTATTCCAGACCAAATAGATTTAAAGTTTTTATATCTATGGCCATTAATTTTAGGTTTAAAAATATATATCGCACAGGCAGCTATAAAGGGGACAATTGTTATGCTAATTATAACTGTGCGTAAAGTTTTTATAAGCTGATCAGCTTTTTCCCAGACGTGATGGTTTCTTCTAAATAAGGCTTGGTTATTGCTGTTAGTAAGTAAGCTTTCTATAGATAAAAGCGGGACCAAAGATCTCACAGGATCATTAAGGGTTAAGTTAACGGCATTAAATTGCTTCAGCTGTTTCTTTAGCTCAAGGATTATTCCTAAGTATGACGGGGTATCTGTATGAATAAGGTTTTCTAGCGGGGTGTCGGAGCATCTTAGGCTATTTAGGATAGCTTCGGTAATTTCTGTTATATCCTCTTGTAAATCAGTAGTGGAATGTCGATGAGGCGGGATTGCTATTTTTAAATCTTCTTCAATTTGTTTTTTTATTAGCCATATATTCTCGGGCTCGCATATGGGCTTATTATCTTCAATTGCTTTTTGTATTAGCTGTTCAATAAAATGCTGGAGTTGTTCTTTTGCCCCAAAGATAGCCATAAGCTTTTGATTTATTGCGTTTGATGATAATAAGTTTTTATATACTTCCTCACTAAGCTGCTTTGCTAGTATTTCAGATAATTCGAAGATATGACATTTAATATGCAACCCTGTTGAGATAGTCTGATTTTGATCCGGCTGGATAGATAAATTAGGTTGGAGCAGGGGAGCTTTTACTTCATAATCAATTTCAGAATCAATTTCTTGATATTGATTATCTTGATCGCAAAGTGCTTGGAGCTCATCATAGCATGTGTTTAAGTGTTCAAAAGTTTGATGATATTTACAGATTGGAAGTTGCTTTTTCAGCTTATCTTTTTGTTTTTTAGGTAATTGTTCTAGATAAGCTTTCCATGTGTTAGGTTTGTGCAAGGTGCTTATTAATTCTTCGGAATGATCTTGAATACCAAATTCAGTGCATAGGGTTTCTAGTTTATTAGATAATGATTGCGCTGGATCTTGTAGATAATTATTTATTGTTACTAAAAATTGTTCTAGTTGATCTTCTGGTAGGTGGCGTATGGTCTCTTGTAAATATGTTCTTATGATAAATAAAATGCCCTGATTAAAGTGGTTATTTAAATTTACCAGTGCTTTAAGACCTTGGTGATGCGGAAATATTTCGTATGCTTTATTAATTAGTTGGGGCAGGCAGTCAGGGAAGCATGATTGAGCAAAGTTTTTAAAATTTGTATATTCTTTCCATTGAATTAATAGATGGGAGTCTGAGGTTTTTTCTGCTTTTTGAGGAGATTTATATATTTTATTAGTATCTGCTAAAGATATGTTTTTGAAGTTAAAATCTATATGGTCACCAGGGTTAGTTATAGTTATTAATTTTTGCAAATCAAAATCTAGTGTGAGCCCACAGCGTTTAAAGTGGTTAAGTTGTTTCAAAATTTTGTGGGGAGCTTGGGTATTTAGACGGGGGCGATAATCTGTTTTTTGTTTTGCAGGTTGATTTATAGAAAGTAAATACTCATCATCTCCGGTTTGATTGCTGAGGCCTAAGTGACTAAGGCTAGATCCTGTATTAGTTAGTTTACTTAAGTTTGATAATGTTTCTACTGCATTTATTAGTTGGTATTTTTGTTGGGTTAGGGCTTCTTGTATATTAAATGCAAGAGATTCAATAGCTGGTTGCTTATCGATTGAAAAAGGATTGCATAACACACGAAGCCTTTGGTCCAGCTTGTAATTAAAGCAGTTTGAGCTTTGGCGATAATTATATTGGTTTAATAATAATTGCTGCCAGCTTTGTAGAATATTAGGATCAGACAAAATCTTGTGAGCGTCTGGATTTATGTGTTTGATCTTTTCGAGCATATCAATACATATTGGTTTGAATAAACTATTTAACTCATCTTTTCGTATTGATGGATGCAGTTTTGATTGAATTTTTTTATATTCTGGAGCCTGAATTATTTTTCTTATGTTTTGTTCGATTAAGGAGATTATGCTTTCTAATTGGTTTAGAGTTAGTCTGTGATCTAGTTGTTCTTGAAAAATAGCTTTTTCTTTATTTAATTGCAATGCAGTAGGTTTAGTAATTTGACTTTTTTTGATCATTTCCCAGGTTATTACGGAGGCCATATCATAAGATATTAGAGGAAAAGAACGCGAGAGCTGATCGTAGAATATGGTTATAGGCTTCAAATCATATTTTAAAACGTTCTTGATTTGAGGTAGAACTTGTGATGAAAAGTCTATACCTAATAGTTGAGATTGCTCTATCAATAATTCTTCGTTTGCCAGCAGGTCTGGCTTAACTGCCCATCTAAGCTCAGAAACGTCTACAATGCTAGGCATCTTACTCTATCCACCCCTGATATTTTATACAAAGAATT
>CAJQSL010000015.1 GCA_905612315.1 uncultured Francisellaceae bacterium | reverse complement strand
TAGTTTATAGCCATCAGCAATAAAATCAGTAAGGCATAAACTTACGCCCAATAAAGATGTAATTGCACAAATAGATATAAATATATTAGATATTACTGATACCCAGGGTTTATGAATATAAAAGCCAATTGAAGACATAAGCTCGGCATTGGTTTGTTGGGCGTGGCCAATATGATTTAAACCATGGTTTCCGCTAATAGGTATTAAACCTTGGATAACCGCAATCCAAATTATATAAATAATAAGTGGAATAATGCTGCCTAATAATACTACTTTTTTAAGTTGCGGTACGCAGCTTTTAAAATATGTTCTCAAGCTTGGAATAATTATTGCATAGCCAAATGAGGTTAGCATCACCATAAGAGTACTCATGTGCATGACTATGGGTTTGTGTGGGGTTATATTTTGGATATTTATATGCGGTGCAATTGCCAAAACTATTATTATATAAGCAATAAACTTTACGCTCATAAGGCCTCTAGTTACTATATCTACTGAGGATATTCCTTTGTAGACAATGGAACTTAAAATCAAAACAGCTATTAAAGTATCTAGCCAGGCAGGGCTGTTGATATTCATAGCTTGCATGATGGCGAATACAATATTACTACTGCCTGCAATATATGCGCACAGAAGGCTGTATAAAAGTAAAAGATAAACAAACCAGGTTAAGTATTTTCCAGAAGCTCCTAGAGTAGCTTCTGCCATGGATATTAGGTTGTTTTTTTCAGGTAATGCTAAATTTACTTCAAGCAATGTAAGGGCGCCGAAAGTCATGGAAAGCCAGGCAACAAATAAGAATAAAGTTGCTATAGAAAAACCCTCATTAGCAGCTGCAATTGGTAGAGCTAGCATGCCTGCGCCAATGCAGGTGCCAAGTAACATCATTATTCCACCGAGGGATTTCATGTTCATACTCGTATTTCCTATATTAAAACCTTTGAATTATTAGAAAATTAGAGCATGTGATGTGCCATATGTCAATTTGGCTAAGTTAATTTTATTTTATTTAGAATATTCCAAAGTAAGAACCATTTTCTTTTTTATCTTCTTTGTAATTTTTTTGGATGCATCTAGCAGCCCTAGTTCTTCTTGCATTTTCTAAAACACAGGCGGTTTCTGTTGCTTTTCTGGTGTGAATATCTTTAAAAAGTCCTGTGATTTTAAGTGCAGCATTTTGCTTGATATCCTTTTCATAATACTTTGATTTAATTAAACCAGGTATTTCTTTAAGGTTTTTAGCTAGTTTTTCTCTTAAAGCATCAATATTATCCTTTGAGAAAAAATCAGGTAGAGGATATTTTTCATTAATAGCATGCCTATATTGATATAAAACATATGCTGAGCCTGCGAGCATTGTAGCTATGGTTAAAAAATCAGATGAGCCTTCGTTGTTAAGGTCAGTTGCAAGATGTGACATGAGATACTCCTATATGGTTTTAATTTATTATTATCATTGATTTAGATATTATTTTTATCTAGATAAATTTTAGTTATAATTTCGTATTTAGCAAATCTTATTGCGCTATTAAAACCTAAAAACTAGAATTACTCTTAATTATAATAATTTTTAAGGGTTAATATTATGACAATTTGGATTTTAGTGGCAAATTCTTCTGAAGCTCACCTTTATGCTGCAGCATCTATGGTAACTTTGAATGACCGTACTGATTTAAAAGCATTTGAATCATTTTATCATCCAGAAAGTAGAGAAAAGTCAGGTGATATTGCATCTGACAAATCTGGTAATTTTAAGCATGGAGGTGGCGGTGGAAGTTTCGTTGAAACATCCGACCCTAAAGATTATGAGGTGGTTAAATTTGCTAAGCTAGTAGCCGATTTTGTAAACCAAGAGCATGCGGCGAATAAGTATGATGATTTGGTTGTTGCAGCTCCTCCAGGTTTTTATGGGCATTTAAAACCTAATTTTTCAAATCAAGTGTCTAATGCTTTAAGTAAATATATCGATAAAGATTATGTAAATGATGAGCCTAGGCAGTTAGCATCACATTTGAGTTCGTATTATTAACTTTAAGATAAAGTGTGTTATAATTTTCTGTTTTTGGAGAATAATTTATGAGCACAGATCAAATAAATGAAGTTGGTAAAGTATATGAACGCCCATGGGGAACATATCAAACCTTGGATATGGATCAAGGTTACCAAGTAAAAGTTATTTGTGTGAAGCCAGGTGGAATTTTATCTTTACAAAAGCATTTTAAGCGTTCAGAGCACTGGGTAGTTGTAGCTGGTACGCCCACTTTAACTATAGGCGATGATGTTAGTGATTATAGTGTAGGAGATAATGTTTTTATATCTATTGAGCAAGTGCATCGTATGGAAAATCGCACTTCCAACTTGGTTAAAATAATTGAAGTTCAAATTGGAAGTTATCTTGGGGAAGATGATATCGTAAGATTAGATGATGTTTATGGCCGGGATTCTAATAGATAAATTCTAAAATTATTAAAAATTTACAAATACTTCCAAGGATTAATTGCCTTTCCGTTTTTTCTTATCTGAAAAATTAATTTCCCAGAGCTTAATTTTTTGGAAGTATAAGTTTTACCAATTTTTCCCATTTTAGCAATTAATGAGCCTTGCTTAATATATTGGCCTTCTTTAGCGGAAATTTTAGTTAAGTTTCCATAAACTGTGCTCATCGATTTATCTTTTGAGATAATAAGCATATTGTTAAAAGGCTTCACACCATCTCCTGCAAACATCACCGTGCCATTAGTTGATGCGTAAATATTTTGTTTATATTTTCCTGTGAAAGTTGCAATCTTATTAGAGATTTTATATGAGGCTTTTGCAGGGTTT
>CAJQSL010000014.1 GCA_905612315.1 uncultured Francisellaceae bacterium | reverse complement strand
CATATTTTTTTAAATTAACTTAAATTTTATTTAATAGAAAAGGAGATTTTTCATGGCAGGAATACCACTTGGAGCAATGGGTAATTTTACGGCAACAGCAGCAACAGCAGCAGCAACAGTAGCAGCAACAGCAGTATTAGCAGCAGTAGCAAATGCAACCAATACAACCGTAAGTTCTCAAACTTGCCCAGTTAGACCTTCATTCTGTAATGCCCCACGTAAGGTACCAACTACTATTTGGACTGCGTCTTATAATAATGGTCCAGTGGCTGAAGCAAGTTTAATCGATTTAAGTACTGCACAAACCGATCAAGATGGCTCATTTCGTGAATATAATGGAGTTCATAGATCTTGTGCTTATGGGTTTAGAGCTGCAGACTGTGATTGTTCAAAGGTTAATAATAAGATGCAAGATTGGATTAATGAAAATAAGTTTAAGTTTGCAGATAGTGCGGGAAATGAAGTTATAGAACTATCAAATGCTGATCATGGTATGGGTTTTAAGTGGGATGGTTTGATACCAGAAGGAGAAACAAAAATAAGCTTTAAAACAAAGCTTCAAGATTTTTGGGATAATACTCTAAAAGATGAGTCTTGCTTTAAAAAAGAGAAGGATGCAACTTGGAAAAAAGACGCTAAAATTTATGGCTATGTCACAGCTGCACTTGCATTTATAGGGTTTAGTATAGGTTTAACCAATAGCAAAACGGGTAAAAAGTTGGAGGGTGCAGCTACTGTAGCTGCGGCTGGTGCATGCTTGCCTTGTTATGTAGCAGGTTCTTTAGCTTGTAATACCGCAGGTAGAGGAGACCGTCGTGACGGTTATTTTGTATTTTGAACAAAACCTTTGGAGGGGCTGTTTAAATCTATATTTATAAAATAACGAGGTAAGTTTGAGCTCAGAAGTGCATCTTATGTATCATAAGTAAGCATTTTGAGCGAAAATTTAAAACTTTGTCATGAAATAAATTTAGATTATAACAGTCACTTAACACTCTTATTGCACATTATGCTAACTCTCCAGGTGCAAATATGGCTTCTTCTTGGGATAAGTTTAAGGTGGCTATGCGAGAATATGGTCCCGACCTAGGAGTTTTTGTTGTAGGAGCTAGTGTAGTAGTACTTTCTTATATGGCATTTAATAATCGTCGAAAAATTTGCACAGTTTTTTCTGAAAGATGTTCAGTAGGTCGTCGAGAAGCTGCGAGATGGGCTGAGGATCTACTTCTTTCCTAAATGGAGGTGCAAGAGCTCCTCTAACAGGTTCTGTTGCTAATTTATACGCCATCAAACTTGATGCTCGCCCCCAGGATACCCATCCTCATCCCGAGCATCGCGGTTATTATAAGCTGACTCATTCCTCTCAGGAATAAAAGCTAGAGCATTCCTTTTAATTATATATTGCCTTCTTTGCAGGCTTAAAAAAACATCTTTAGTTGTTGCTTTATAAATGGTTATCTGTTGGCTTAGCTCAGCTGCATCCACACTTTGAGCTGCGCTAATCATTGCCGAATTAAGAATATCAAAGCAATTAATTGCCACTGGAATTTCATTTAGAGACTCAATAACCTTTGAGTGTTGCCTTTGCAACTGATCTTTATGCTCGATAAGTTTTTGTTGCGCTATATTCGGTTGATTGGAATAATTATAAGCTTTTATTAGATCTATTAGCTGGATCATACGCAAAAGGTCTTTAATAGAATTGGATATTTGTTCATAGGACATACTAGAAGATCCTCTTATGTTTTTAACATGGTATCAAATAAAACATAAGAGTTCTTCTGTTAATTAATCCGCTTATTGGCCCATATCCATAGCTGCTCCTCCAGCTGCACTCGAGCTAGTACCAGCTGAGCTAGCACCAGCGCCTCCCTCAAATACAGTTTGTGCTTGAGATGTTCTGGCTCTTTTGGCAGGTCTTGCCTCAGATGAGCTAGCACCAGCACCAGCACCAGATGAGCTAGCACCAGCACCTCCCGCAGATACTACAGTTTGTTTTTGAGATGTTTCGGCTCTTCTTTTATTAATAGCCATTTGTAGATCATGAAAGTGTTTATCTAAAAGATTTGTTATTGCCGTTTCTACTGGAACAGGACCTTCAGTATTTTGAAATACAAGAGTTTCAAATTCTTGCATGCTACTTGGGTTGCCCAACATCTGATTGTACACCTGATATAATGAGTCTCTCTTATGTACAAATGATATTATTGTTTTATGTAAAATTTCCCATAGGCAATCAGTGCTTCCGTTTAGGCGTCCTGAGTATATTAGGGACATTTTATTTTTAAATTTTTCATCTATGACTTCTACTGCTTCACTTAAATCTACTCCTGATGCCTTTGTTGATTCTGCTTCTCCTGTAGTACTAGCAGCAGCTTGAGAACTGGAGTTATCACCGGATTCGGTGTCATCAAAAACGCTACTAAAGTCAAATTCAGTAGAACCAAGCATAAGATGTTGACTGTAGATACTTTGTAGGGCATTTATTCTTCTTATTCCTGTTTTAGCAATTAGCTCCATAATTTTTTGTGTATGACACCTATCTGGAGTGCTTCTGATTCTAATATCTGTTTCATCCTTTAGATAAATCCCTTTAGGAGAAAATAGATGCATAAGGTCGCACACTAATATTATGTTTTCATATTTTTGTATTGCTTCTGCATTTCCTGCGGATCCTTTTAGTGTCGCAAGATCAGATCTTCTTTTATTTAAGTTTGCAAAACTAAAATTCTCAGTAAGAAATACCCAGAAGCTCAGTTTTTCTTCTGCATAGGCTTGTTGCTCTTCCTCACTGGCGTCATCGTCAAGTGGTGGCAAAAGCTCATCTATTAGGGATGATATAGATTTTTTGTTATCTTGTAGCAATGATAGCCAGTTATCGTATTCAACAAGTTCTCCATGCCATTGGAAATCGCCAGGTCTTTTTAAAAATTCTATTGGATACTCTTGTTTTGCCTCCTTAAACAATGGCATTAAGCTTATTAAATATTCTTGTGCATAAGGTGATAGCTCTAGGTATCCTAGTTTTAATGTATATATTTCACTTTTATGTTGTTCAGCAATAAGCCTAAAATTTTTGTAAATACTCCCTGAGTCTTCAATTAAATTTCTTTTAAAGCGGGCACTTATTTCATCTGGAAGGGTTCCGTGTTTGGTTTTTTCATCAAGGACTATTTCTCCAAGGTCTTTAAGAGCTTTGAGAGGTATCTCATGAAGTCTTACTCCATGTGGATAAGTAGATAAGTCTTTGTAAAAAGTATAAGCTCCTATGGTGAGTTCTATCCACTTTTCTGGCAAAAGGGCATATAATAAGGTCATCTTATTTGCCATACTAGAATTATTAGAAGCTAGTAAAGTGCGCATAAAGGATAAAAATTGCTGTATAACCTTTCGAGTTTTCCTATTTGGTTTATTCTTCGCAGTCTTAGTAGTAGCGTGAGGACCAACTCTAAGCGCAGCTCCAGGATGATTTCCAAAAAGCCTTTCATACGAGGACCCTGGCTCATGTGCTTTTTTATCATCTAGTATTGGGCCAAATATAAAATCAGCAAGTTCTTGGGGATTAATGCTCAGTATCTCTACTATCTTTGTGATAAAAATATTCCAATTTTCATCAGGCATTAAAAGTAGGTCGATCATAGTTTGGGGTTTATTGTATTCTTTTAACAAAGGCCCAGTGGTTCTAGAGTGATTATTTCTTAAATCAGAGCTCTGATCTTGCGGGATGCTTGGGTTAAGATTAAGAATGTTCGCAATGTTTGTGATATCAGCAGGGTTTAACTTAGATTCTAGCTCTTCTATTCTTGATTTTACCCTGCTAGTAAACTCATGGTTGATAAGCAGTAGTTTGCCAGGGGAAAGGTGCATTAAGTCATGTAATATAATAACTTCTAAAGCACTTAGGGTTCTTGCCTGCTCAGACCTAAAGCTTTGATTGGGTGCGAAGTTATCATATTTGCTTAATCTTGCCATAATTTTAGGGGGTAGTTGTTGCGGGAGAGTACCGCTTTGAGCCGTTGTTGCCATGACCGCTGTAAATATTATTAATGCTCTTAGTTTTTTGTTTTCTATAGTTATTTTTGTTGCTGTGTCTAGGTCTCGATATAAAAAGAAATATGCAAATCTATTTTCACATATTTTAGTTGCAAGTTCAGTTGCTAAGTCATCTGTAGTTGTTTTTTGTAGGTGTCGTTTTAAAAAATCTAGAGCTGCAAATTTTGCTAAAACAGATAAATATCTTCTGTCTTCGTTATGCGTCGGTGGTCCGTATAGGCAATCTCCAGTATCATTTTTTCTAAGGTGACGCTGAATGACCCTGCCTGCTTTATTCGCTAAAGAAAGCCTAAGTTCTAATTGTTTATCGTATTTTAAATACCAATTTGGATATTTATTATTGGGCAGTAAGTTTAATTTATACATTAGATGGCAGGTTTTAGCTAGAGAGCCCATATCCTCTTCAAAGCCTAAAAAGCTCATAATTATAGGTATAATTTCATTTGGAGCTTGCGCTAGGTGGGATTTAGATTGGGGGTTTACTGTCGTAACTAGTTGGGTTGATGCAGATGCAGATGCTTCTGAAGATGACATAACTTATCTCTTTATTATTATTATTATTATTATTATTATTATTAAGTTATTTAAATAATTTTGTTTATTATACTTAATTTATTATCATTTAATAGTTTTCGTGATGTTTTTTTGTAATATTTTATTACTTATAGTTAATGTATAATCTATACTTTAATTAGATATAAGAAATAATTTAAAATCAGGGGTATGTTAATGCAAGGTACTAAATCAACTCTATTTGATTTGTTATCTTCTTCATGCGATAAGCATGCACAAAAAAATGCATTTAGCTCTTTGGGTTCAAGCTTAACTTACTCCCAATTTTTAGAATATTCTAAATCACTAGCAAATTATCTTAAAGTTGATTTAAAGCTAAAGCCTGGGGATAGAGTTGCAATTATGATGCCAAATTTATTGCAGTATCCGGTTGCAATATTCGGGGTTATTTTAGCTGGAGGAGTAGTTGTAAATCTAAATCCTTTAGATAAGGCGCTGGCATTAAAGCGTGAGTTAAAAAAATCAGAGGCTCGGGTAATTATAGTTTTAGAGCATTTTATATCAGAGCTTAATAAGATTATTGATGATGTTGATTTAGAGCATATGATCTTCACATCCGTAGGAGCGCTTTATAATCCTATTAAAGGCTTTATTTATAATTTTATAATTAGATATATAAAGCGCCAGGTCCCGGCATGGAAGTTTAACTCTAAAGCTAAAAAATATAAGATCACAAGGTTTCAGAAAGCTTTAAAGCAAGGATATAAGCACAAATTTATAGATCCTAAAATAAAACCGGATGATTTGGCTTTTTTACAATTTACCGGCGGGACAACGGGGGACCCTAAGGCTGTAATGCTCACCCATGCTAATATCATGGTTAATTTAGAGCAGTGTCATGATTGGGTTAAAATTTCTTTTACTCATGAGCAAGAAATAGTAGTCACGCCCTTGCCGCTTTATCATATATTCGCTCTAGTTGCTAATTTGTTATTATTTATAAAAGTTGGTGGGTTAAATATTTTAATTCCAAATGCTAGAGATTTAGATGCATTTATTAAGCAAATAGAGAATATAAAATTTAATGTGATAAGTGGAGTTAATACGCTGTATTTAGGATTATTAAATCATCCTAAATTTAAAAATTGCGATTTTAGTAAATTAACTCTATCTATAGCAGGTGGAATGAGGCTAGATAAAGATGTTGCAATAAGGTTTCAAGATTTAACAAAAGTCCCGTTAACTCAAGGTTATGGCTTAACTGAGACTTCTCCTGTGATTACTATTTGCCCGGTTAATACAAAGTATAATGGTGCAGCTGGGAAGGCTTTAAAATATACCCAAATTTGTATAATGGATGAGAGCGATAAAGTTTTACCAGTAGGATCTAAAAATAAAGGAGAGATTTTAGTTAAAGGCCCGCAAGTTATGAAAGGTTATTGGAAAAACTCTAAAGCAACAAAAGAGGTTATTAATTCAGATGGCTGGCTTAAAACTGGGGATTACGGTTATTTAGATAAGGCTGGATATTTATATATAGTCGATAGGCTAAAAGATATTATAATTGTTTCAGGGTTTAATGTATGTGCTTCAGAAGTTGAAGAAGTTATTTTAGATTTAGATGAAATACAGCAAGTTGCCGTTGTTGGTAAAAAAGATGACAAGCATGGCGAGATCATTATTGCGCATGTGGTTTTTAATAAAGGTAAAGGCTTATCTGAAGAAGAAATAATCAAACATGCCCATGCAAAGTTGGCTGCTTATAAATCGCCTAAAAAAGTGTTTATTCATAAGAGTTTAGCTAAAAATGCAGTTGGTAAAATTTTAAAGCATAAGCTATAGATAAGCCAAATGAAAATTCCGACCGCTGTCGTTGCGAACGAGCCTTCGGTGAGTGTGGCAATCTCCTTCCTGAAACTGGTATTATTACCCTGGTTGCAGTTGGGTAGGAGATTGCCGCGTCGGCTTACAGCCTCCTCGCAACGACATTTTTTTTGGTTTTTTTGCGTAGAACTAAGATAAAAATCGATAAATTGGAATAGTTTTTCTAGGATGTTTTAATTGATCTACATACCATTCTAGGATAGCCTAGGTCATAATTATTAAAATAATAATGGTGGTAATAAATGTCTGATCTTAAAGATTCAACTTCTGTAGTTACATCAAAGTCTCCAGTTTTATCTGAATCCTCAGTTGAGGCACACAGAGCATCTCCAGCTGGTTTTTCAGTAGGGTCTTCTGGCTCGATGGATTTGATTAATACAACTAACTTATCGCCTTACTCATCATCTGTAGAATCCCCCTCAGGTTCCGAGCCTAGTTCAAGTATTCTTTTTCCATTTTCTATTGAAAACATGATGTTTGGCGGGGCTAATTTAGGTAACTTATTAACTACTAAAACAGATGATGATGCAATAACCTTGGTTTTAGCAGCTTATGAGCAGGGTGTTAGAAATTTTCATGTATCCGCACTTTATGGCGGTGGCCTGGCTGAAGTTAGATTAGGTAAAGCACTTAAGATCCTAAAAGAGCAGCATGGTGCAGGGTTTTCAAGAGATGATATCAAACTTTATATTACAGTAGGGGATGCACCATATAGCTCTGGTCAAGAGGATGCTCAAGCTTATGATGCACCAGTTCCTGATGTTTTTAAGAATCCATTACATGATAAAATTAGATATCAATACGATGCTGCAGGTATTATCGGAAGCTTTAGAGATTCTTTAGCTAGACTTCAGGTAAGTCAATCTGATTTGGCTGGAGTTTTAGTGCATGATTTAGATTTATATACACATATAGAAGATGCATATGAAATTCATTTAGCGCAATTTGTGCATCATGGCGGTTACGATGCGCTTTATTCTTTGAAAAAAAAGTATGATTTTAAAATAGGTTTCGGCACGCGTGATACTGACTTATTTGCATCATTACTTGAAGGCGGGCACGAATATGATCATTTAATGCTACAAGGTGGCTACACGCTTCTAGAAAATAATGCTTTTGATAGTGTATTGCCGGTTTGTCTGGAGCATAATGTTCGAGTGACTATAGCCGGGCCTTTTGCATCTGGCCTTTTAGCAAATCCAGAAGTTGGATCTTGGCTGCACCATAGGGAAGTTCAGGAAGGCTCTACTAGCCTTCTAAAAGCGCAAGAAATTCACAAAATCTGTGATGAAAATGGAGTTTGCGTTAAGCAAGCGGCGTTGCAATACCCATTAACGCATCCAATTATTGATACAGTAGCTGTTGGGGCCCAGAGCATAGAGCAGTTAATAGAAAATTGTGACCTGATTAAAGGCCCTTATTTAGGTGGGAAATTTTATGGAGAGGTTTTGATGGTGCAGGAGATAGATTATGATCAAGGCTCAAGTGGCTTGTTTTCTTTTTTGTCTCAGTTTGAGCCTGCAATGCCACCACCTGCTGCATTATTATGTGAAGATCTGCCATTTAGGGATTCTTCGATAGATTCTGCTTCTGATGCTGATGAGGCTACTCTTTGAGTAGCATCTACTAATCTAAGCTTTTTTGAACTATCTCAATAATATCTTTAGATTTGCACTCATCCATAAGTCTTCGAAGGTGTTTATGCATAAGTTCTTGATAAGGCTGGTCATATTGCTTCCAGCTCATAAAAGCTCGAACCAAGCGTGATGCTACTTGCGGATTTGTTTTGTCTAATCTTATGATCTCATCTGCAATAAGCTCATAACCTTTACCTGACTCATGATGAAATTGCGCTGGATTTTGCAGGGCAAAAGCTGCAAGTAGGGCATAAATTTTATTTGGATTATTTGCATCAAACTTAGGATGAGATAATAACTCTCTAACTTTAGATATAGTATTACCAGCTTTATTAAGAGCTTGTACTGAGAACCATTTGTCTGTAAGAAGAGGGTAGTCTTGCCATTGGTTTAGATATTTATCTAGATAAATATCTTTTGCTTTATAATCAGAAGATTGCATGATTGCTCTTAAAGCTCCGATTTGATCTGTCATGTTATTAGAATTATCAAATTGGCTTTGTGAAAGTTTTAATAGAGCACCTTGCTGGCCTTCATCTTCATTATAATAAGATAACAGCATTAAACAGGCATTTTTTAAAGCTCGTGCGCTAATAATATTAGGCTTTGGAGCTAATGATTTATTATTATCTTTATTATTATCTTTATTATTAGATGTGATTTCTATTTCACAAGACTGATAAGATTTAACTAAAGCTGCTAAGCAGTTTTTAGAGATTATTTTTAAGATATCTTCGCGTAGATTATGAATATCGGCAGGATTAATAGGTTTTATAATTTGTGCTATTGCATTTTCGGCTGGAATTTGCAGCAATAAAGCTATATATGCAAGTTCTGATTTTTTATGATCATGGAATTCACAAGATAATAATATATTGTTAATTGCATCTGTAATTGGTTTTAATATTCTATCAAGACTAGAACTTATATCCTCCAAGTTATTAGGGGGTGTGTCTTGTGATGAGTCAATTTCTTTTGGTTGTTTTTCTTTTTCTGCAGGGATTTTAGTTAAAATTTGTTTAAAAACATTAATTAAATATTGTTGCAGGGCACTCCATTGATTAAATTTATTAGTATCATAAGTTATAAGTGTAATTAGTTGTTCAAATGAATAATTAAAATCTATTTTAACTGGGGCGCTAAAGTCTCTAAGAATAGATGGAACTGGCTTTTTGCTTATATCTTCAAATATAAATGTTTGAGTTGATTTTTTTAGCTCAATCAAGTGCTCTTTGGATATTTTATCTTCATAATTCGAGCTAAGCTCATCTCCTGTTTCACTAAGTAAACCAATTTTGATTGGAATATGAAATGGTTTTTTCTCAGGTTGAGCAACTGATGCCGGAGTGCTTTGTGAAATATTAAGAGTGTAAGTTTTTTTCTTCTCATTATAATCATCGGTTATAGTTAGAGTTGGTGTGCCATCTTGGTTATACCAATTTATAAATATGGATGAGTCAAAGTCATTAGCATCAGAGATTGCTTTTACATAATCATCACAGGTTACTGCTTGGCCATCATGCCTTTTGAAATAAAGATCCATCCCATCTCGAAAACCTTTTGCACCAACTAATGTATGCAGCATGCGAATAACTTCAGCGCCTTTGTTATATACAGTTTGCGTGTAAAAATTATTCATCTCAATATATGATTGCGGGCGAATAGGGTGTGTCATGGGGCTTGCATCTTCAGCAAATTGTGAACTTTGTATCATCATGGCATCTTCAATTCTCTTGACAGTGCGGCTGTGATGATCTGAGGTGAATTCTTCATCACGAAATACAGTTAAACCTTCTTTTAAGCTTAACTGAAACCAATCCCGACATGTTATTCTATTTCCAGTCCAGTTGTGAAAATACTCATGAGCAATGACTGCTTGCACGTTGATATAATCTTGGTCCGTAGCAGTGTCCTTATCAGCTAGAACATACTTGGTATTAAAAACATTAAGACCCTTGTTTTCCATTGCTCCCATATTAAAATCACTAACAGCAACAATCATATAAATATCTAAATCATATTCACGGCCAAATTTATCCTCATCCCACTTCATGGCATCTTTTAAAGCTTCTATTCCATAGTGGCATTGGGATATCAAATTATGCTCGGAATAAAGCTCTAGACTAACTTCTTTGCCTGATTTGGTTTTATAAGAGTCTTTTAAAGATCCCAAATCACCTGCAACTAAAGCAAATAAATAACTTGGTTTTTTGAAAGGATCCTGCCAGATGGCAAAATGCTTGTTATCTTCTAGCTCGCCTTTTACTATGCAATTACCATTAGATAATAAAACTGGGCATAAAGTTTTATCAGCGATAATTTTAGTGGTAAATACGC
>CAJQSL010000013.1 GCA_905612315.1 uncultured Francisellaceae bacterium | reverse complement strand
ACACAAATCTGCTAGAAAGTCTTATCCATTCTTGCTAAATTTTATTAATAATGGGAACCTTGATTGGTTAATCAGAATTACACTTTTCGTGATTTTTTAATATAGGTCAGATTAGGTCAGCGCGTAGTGCACAACATAACCAACAACAAGTATAACACCTATAAATAATAGTATTGTCTTTCCTTTCATAAAAACATCCCCCTAAGTAAAAAAATACGCCATGATGCACAAAAACGTAACGATAATCAACAATAAAGTCACTAAATTAACTCGAAACACCGCTAATTATAATTACATAGCATATAAATTAACACAGAAATACTAATTTAGTGCATTTATTGTATATTAATAATCAAGCAAAAGTCAATGCTTAACTTATAATCAACAATTCTTTAACACGATATCCTCAAAAACTCCCCGCAACCAGATATTACAAGCAAATAAAACAGTTTAACTTGAAATTATGGCGTTATCTTATAATAATATCGAAAATCATAATTTATATTACAAAAATGAATATATCTAAACATAATCTATTAGATTTAATAACAAAAAAATATAAGAAACTAGCACTACTATCTGAAAATGATAGGTTCTTGTATTCTCTTAATAATACTGCACGCAATAATTTATTACGCCTGAATACGATTCTTATAACTTTATGTATATTATGCTCAGTGAGCTCCATATATTTATATCTAATACAAAGAACCCCGATTGCAGCAACGAGTCTTTTATTGCTGGCCTTTATAATTAGTGTATTTAGAGTAAGAATAACTCAGCAACCCAGTGCTGTATCTATTAGAATTGGATCTCACCTAATTACCTCGTTTTATTTTCTAAGTATCAGCCTAGCAATACCTATAACTGGCGGAATACACTCGCCACTAATGGGTTACTATTGCTTATGCCCGATAATTGCAGACTTCTTATTTAATCACACAAGAATTGCCATATGGACCATAGCTAGTTGCTTTGGGGTGTGTATTCAAATACCTCTACACTTATTATTGCCTATGCCAACCCATCCGCCATCACAAGGGTGGGATCTAGTCCTAATTTGTACCGAAGTTTTTATAATAGTTACTTATATTTATTTTAATAGGAAGCTAACCAGCCACTATCAATCCCGCCTTCACAAACTAAACAAAAAGCTCTCACACGCTCATATTGAATCTCAAAAGCAAGTCGCCATACGCACGCAAGAGCTACAAATGGCTAAAGAGAAAGCAGAAGAGTCCAACCGTATAAAAACTCAATTTCTAGCAAATATGTCACATGAGCTTAGAACGCCAATGCACGCAATCTTAAGCTTTGCCGATCTAGCCCACACGAAACTCTCGCAATTATCAAAAAATATAAAGAGCATTGATGTAAATATTGAGGAGCAAGAAAAAACTATAGACAAATTAGCCAAATATCAAATGCATATAGCAGATAGCGCATCAAGATTAGTATTATTAGTAAATGATTTATTAGATTTATCTAAACTTCAATCTCCAAATATATCCTACCAAGTAAGAAAATATAAGATTAAACAAGCCTTTGATGGTATGTATGAAGAGCTAAAGCCTCTTCTAAATAAAAATAAGCATGCATTACTTATTTCTGGGAAATATAATGATGTCACTCTCTCATATGACCTTCCTAAAATAAAACAAGTTGTAAGAAACCTAATATCTAATAGCTTAAAATTCTCTCCTATAAATACCCCAATTTGCATTGAAACTAAAATATTACAAAATCACCCCAATATGCTTGCGATATGCGTAACTGACTCAGGGCCAGGAATTCCAGAAGATGAAACTGAGGCTATTTTTGATGCTTTTATCCAAAGCGAGAAACAAGCTAAAATTAATGCTACAACTCCGAATCAAAACCAGCAAGGAACTGGGCTAGGGCTTGCTATTTGCAAAAAAATTGTAGAAGCTCATGGCGGCAATATTTGGGTTGAAAATCATGCAGATAATAAAGGTTGTACTTTTATTTTTACTTTGCCTAAGGAGCCTGAATCTTCGGAGTAGGCTATTAAAAATCTATTTTATCTAAATAGCTACGGCCCGAATCAGCCAGTATAGCCACCACATAGTCCCCATCTTTAAACTCATCTAAATTATCTTCAAGCATCTTTAAAACCGCAGCACTACTCAATCCAACTAGCATTCCTTGAGTCTGTGCTAATTTTTTTGTCATGGCAAAAATATCTTCATCTGAATAACAAGAAATTTTATCAATTAAATCAGGATTATATAACCCATCTAAAACATCAACCCCAATACCTTCTACTTGATATGGCTGTGGCTTAACTAAATTATGCGGATTTTTTTGATTAAAAGAATGCGCACTTCTAGCTGAAGTTTTAGCATCTACTCCCCATATTTTTATATTTGGATTTTGCTCTTTTAGATAAGATGCTACTCCGCAAATAGTCCCGCATGTTCCCATAGCAGCGATAAAGTGTGTAATTTTGCCTTTAGTCTGACGCCAAATATCAGGCCCGGTTGAAGAGTAATGAGCCTGAAGATTAATAGGATTATAATATTGATCCGGCATAAAAGATCCTGGAGTTTTAAGGGCAATTTCTCGAGCTACCTCAACATAGCCATTTTCACCTTCTTCTTCACACACATAAACTTCAGCCCCGTAAGCTTTTAAAGTATTAACTTTAACACTACTTGTTCTATTCGGGACCGTAATTATAACTCTATAGCCTTTCAAAGAGCCTATCATAGCTAAAGCTATACCTTGATTGCCCGATGAGCCTTCAACTATAACACCCCCTGGCTTTAATAAACCTAAACTCTGGGCATGTTCTATCATATATTTAGCAGCACGATCTTTTATGCTGCCGCCTGGATTTAAGTATTCACATTTACCATAAAACTTTATATCGGAATTTTTATGATTATCCTTTCGATCATTTAGAATTAAAAAGGGCAGTGGAATTAGAGGCGTATTACCTATTTGATCTAATATTCCTGAGCTAACTGGCTTATTTTTAAGCAATTCTTTTTCTTCTAATATATTAGCTAACATGCTCTTCTCACAGATAAAATAAGATAAAATATAACAAGAGTGTAAAAGATTACGCCAAATATTCAAAATTTAATATATAACAAAAAATAATAAAGCTTAATCTATCATTCCAAATGTCAAATAATATTAGTAAAATCAAGAGCAAGAATAATAAGAATAAGATATAGGAGTTAATAGCATGGCGTTTTCAAATACATCGGACCCAGGTTATGACTTCTATGCTCAACAACGAGACGCGCTTGATGCTCAACGAAGACGAAAAGAAGAACAAGAAAGAACTCTCATAGCAAAAGAGTCTGGTCAATTAGTAGAGGCCGCTTTTAATGGAGATTCAACAACATTTGGTGAGTTACTAGAGCAAGTAATAGATGAATACCGCAACGCCCCTGAAAGATTTATTCCGGATTACAAACCATCTTTAATTGCAACTTTAGATAATACTATCAACTCACGCCCAAGGGCTGATAAAAGCTCACTCAAAACAATACTAACACTCTTACTAGATAAAGATAGGTCAAGCGCAGCTGATCATCGATATTTTGATAATATAAGCTTAGGCAAAGCCATTACAAATGCGATAACCCAGAAAAAATGGTGGGCAGTACACACTCTATTAGATATTAACCCGCATAAATGCTTTATAGATATGCCTACACTAGGTGATCTATTGACAAGGGTTATTCTAGAAGAACATGAAAATCAAACTGATGCGCAATTAGAACAAACAGAACAATTAGATGAGGCAACAGAGGAGGCGGCAAGCCCTGGTGCAGGCTTAGAGCAATTAGGTGCGGCTGCGGGCGCTGCCACAAGCCCTAGCCCAGGTAACCCCTTACAAGGTGAAACCCAAGAGCAATTAGGTGCGGCTGCGAGCGCTGCCGCAAGCCCTAGCCCAGGCTTAGAGCAATTAGGTGCCTCAAGACAAGAAGCTGCAACAGTAGAGCCCCAAGAAAGTCGTGAATATCTTATACAAATTAGAGATCTGCTTTTAGAACACTACCATGTAAATCCTTTCCAAATGATAAATATCTATAATCAACATGAAGAACATGAAGCAACCCAAGCTGAAAGTATGTCATTAATGCATTATTACTTTAAAATTGATTCAAAAAAATGTGATGAGTTTTTTGTAAAGTGCGCTTTATCTGAGCATGGTCTCGAGCATAATATAGGCTTTAGATTATTAAGCTTTAATATAGAAACTGCATTTGCTAATACATGCCCTGATTTAATCTTTATATCAAGACAACTAAAGCCCGAGCTTACTAACTTATATGGAAATGCTGCCGATTTACACCGACTTATCCAAATGAGCCTGGAGCTGGCTTTAAATCATGAAAATATTAGTGCCGCACATAAATTAGATTTTATAACCTCCATATTAAAAGTATCTAAAAAAAACACAAAAAAAGAAGACCATGCAACAACTTTAAGATCAACAATAGAACATGCTCTTGATCATGGCGATCTTAAACATGGCAAAAAAGATTTATTAATCACTTTATTAACAAATATAAAAAATGAAAGTCTATGTAGAGACCGGATTATGATATTTGATCTTTTAAGAATAACCTTCCGTGGCATCATCACATCACCCATTTATTACGAAAGAGCCGATTTATTGCGTCAAACAATGGGGCTAGCACCTGAAGAAATAAGCTATTCTAGCTTCGAATACTTCGCTCCAGAGTCAGGTCATACTCTATTATCCATAGCTCTTATAGCTAATAATGAAGCTGCACTTGATTTTTTATCTGCCGATAAAGATTTAGTCCAAAAGACTTTAGATAATATTAAGAATTCTAAGTTAAAGCTGAAGCAATCTCAAATCAATAAGCTTTGCCTTGTTCTAGGTAGAAAAACTCATATATGCCAGTTTCCTGAAGATCTAGTAGAAAAAATAAGACAAACAATGAGCCCAGATACAACATCGCCCAAAAAACAAAGTTCAACCTCTCAAACTCAAGGCCACCCTGACTCATCCTTAATGCAATCATTATCGGATGATGAGCAAGATTATGAGCTAGATTCTAAAGGTGGTGGTGGTGGTGCAGCCGCGCTCGCTGCTGGTAGTGGTGGTGGTGGTGCTGCTGCTGCATCTGAGTCTAAACCAAAATCCAATAAAACGGGATTTGCCGGATTTTTCTCAACTTTTAGCTTAGGTAGCTTAGGATCAAAGTCCAAACCTAAACCAAAGACCCCAGAGACTCAAGAACAAAGCGGAACAAAACTTAGTGTTTTTGAACTTACTCCTCAACAGCAAGAAAAAAGAGATGATGCTCAACTTGATAGGCTTGGTTATAATTATGATGATTTGTGATATGCCCCGAGGTCTTTGCGAGGAACGAAGTGACGTGGCAATCTCCTTCCAGTTGCTACTACTATAGTTATATTAAATCAACAGCAGTTATGTAGGAGATTGCCACACTCGCCTTCGGCTCACTCGCAACGACTAAAACTAAGCGCCCTCACCAACAACCATTACAACACCACAAGACTCGCTCTCACTTGCAACACATCCAGACCCAGTAACTTTTGCAGCAAATCCTTTCTCTTCATAATCCATAATTAAGCCCCGAACTTTAGCTGGCACAACTCCAGCTTTAACTAATAGCTCATTATTTTTCTTAAGATAAAGCTTAAAATCATCCAATATATTGTTATCTAATGATTTTTTGATATTATCCGTGCACTCACCCCACTCACTCCAATTAATCAAATCAGACTTATTCGCAACAAAGGACACGCACTCGCCAGTACTGCTAATACTCTTGCCCGTATCAATATAAGTTAAATTATCTAATAACTTACTCTTTTTAATCTTGGTAGCATTTGCAAGTTTGGGTGGACTAGTAGGTTGTATATACTGAAGCCCGCCTAAAATTGCCATGATTGGGTCTATTCCGCTTGATTTGCCATGCCAAAAGCATTCTAGCTCATAAACTCTTACAAAAATTTCATCATCAGATAAGTTAAGCTCAAAGGCATTATTAAAAGCTCTAACCAAGGCTGCTAAAACTGCAGCTGATGACCCATACCCTCGGCCAATAGGAATATTTGATGTAATTTGAATACTAATTTGCTCAAATGGCAAAAGCATTTTTTCTATTTGAGCATAATTATTATTTAATATTGACTCACTATCTTTACTAAACTCACCTACTAGAGACTCAGAATTAGAGTCAGAATCAGTATCACCATAAAGATTATTGGGATTGGTTTTTTTTAAATATTTAAGATTAAGAACTTCTTTTAATAAATAACCAATTGCATTGAAAATAAATTCTTCTGGCGTATCAAATATTTTTTTTAATAACGATGTTGTATCAAGATTTTTATCTAAAGCCGCTTTAAATTCTAAAAATCTTGCCTGCCAAGTTTCACATTTTTTAAATAACTCACCCAAAGCATTACAAGTTAAATTATTATCTTCTGTAACATCCTGTTCTAACTCATTATCATTTGTATTGGAATTATTGTTAGTATTATCTATAAAAATGCAATCCCAGAAAATCTCATCCAAGCTATATAATTTATCTTTAAAAACATGAGATCTTGGAAAAAAATCTATTTGCGCAACTATGCTTTTATCAACTCCCAAAACAATTGCAGGCTGGCCATAAACAACTGAGTGCTCGCCACTTATTATGCTTTTGCCAAATGCTTTTCCGGATGATGATCTTGGGTAGAAGATGTTTGTATTGTTACATGTGTCTGACATGCTGGGTCCTTAACATAAAACCTTTTGTGTTGATTTACACTTGCCAATCTAAAGCGACCTTTAGATAACCTTGGAAGCTTTAGCTCGCCACCATCTGTTGGCAACTTAAATTTAAAATATTTCTCATACTGCGATACACTCAAAGCTGATCTATTCTCTAACATGCTTTGAATTGAGGTCATATTGATAGCAAACTTATAACCATCTTGTACGACACCTGAGAAAAACTCGCTCACACTGCCTGAGCCATAACTATAAAAGCCAATTCTTTTACCTGCAAAATCTTTTTTGCCATGACAAAATAATGATAATAAGCTTACATATAAAGCTGCTGTATAGCTATTCCCAGTATTAGCCCCAAAGTGCAAACTTGCATCTAAATTTGATTTTAAAATAGCTTTTGATTCGATGCTTATATCTGAAAAATTTCGTAATAATTTAGTTAAGCCATTTTTAGCTAATTTAGGAACTGGAACATGAAAACAAATTGCTTCAAAATTATCTAACCCAATATCTATATTATTTTTTTCTTTAAAATCATTAACATATCTTGCATAAGATTTTAACAAGCAAGATAAATATACATCACAAGAAAATTTGCCATCTACTAATGCTTCTGTTCTATAATTCGGGCGCCAAAAATCCATAACTTCTTCTGTGTAAACCCCACTGGCATCATCTAGGGCCAATACTCTTGGGTTTTGGCTTATGATCATCGCGACAGCACCAGCTCCTTGTGAAGACTCACCTGTAGTATTTAAACCATATCTTGCAATATCAGCGGCAATTAATAAAACTTTTTTAGAAGGATCTTGCGCAATTAAAGCTTTAGCTAATTGCAAACCGCCAGTTGCACTGTAACAAGCTTGTTTTAGCTCTAAAACTCTCACGCAATCTGGTAAATCTAATAAGCTTTGTAAATATAAACCCGCCGCTTTGGATTGATCCGTGCCTGATTCAGTAGCAAATAACACCCAACTAATATTAGCTAATGATTCTTTTGATAGTTGATCTGCAGCATTTGCCGCCATAGTTATAATATCTTCATCAGGAGATGTCACAGCCATTGCAACTTGCCCCAAACCTTTTAAGGGTTTATTTGGATCTATTCCTCTAGATATAGCTAAATCTTCTTGTGGCAAATAAGTGTTTGGAACATAGAAGCTTATTTCATCTATTCCTATTTGCATATTGTTATGACCTCTTATTAGAATTACTCCACTCTCTCAAGACGCACATGAGATGAAACCAGTTCCCCAGGGTTAGTCTGCGCTGCTAGTAAAGACAACTCACCACATAACGCTGTTGCTGCACAAATTGATGCTAACCGCACTCTTGCTTCACCTTGCTCTTTCAAGCCAATACATCCTAACATATTAAGATTCTGTTGTACAAAATCTAGATTTTTACCAGCTCCAATAGTCCCTAAAATGATATTTGGCAGTGTTACGCTAAAATATAAATCTTCTCCTTGAACTTCAGCGTGGTCCATCGCTTGGGAACCTTCGATAATATTGGCAGCATCCTGGCCTGTGGCTAAATAAAAGGCTAATAACATATTTGCCACATGCGCATTGGCTGAGCGTAAAGAACCCGCTGCAATACTACCAATTAAGTTTTTACGAATATGCAAATCTACTATTTTCTCTGGAGTTGTTTTTAAGTATTTCTCGCAAATATCTTTTGGAATTAAAATTTCAGCTGTTACATGCACGCCTCTACCTAAAATAGAATTTACTGCTGAAACTTTTTTGTCAGTGCAAATATTAGCTGATATAGAAACATATTTTAAACCCATATCAGAGAATTTATCTATAAACCACTTCATTAAAGCATCAGATGCTTTAGTTGCCATATTATGCCCGGCGGCATCTTTAGTATCAAAAGAGAACCTTACAAAAAACTGATTCCCGATAATTTCAGTGTGAAATTTTTGAAGTTTTGCAAATGAGCTAGTAGTTTTAACTACGCTTTGCATATCATCAAAGTAATTGGGTAAGGATTTATCTATCTGATGTAAAATTTTAGAATTTTTAGCACTAAAAGCAACTGAGCGAGTCATGCAGTTAGATTTAACACTTATTTGTATGCCAGATTCAACTAGCCTTGATACGCGCGCACCACGGGACACTGATGGCCACAGAGGAGTCTCATAAGTTGCCAAAGGTACGCTTTGCTCTTGTTGTATTCCGTCTAATTCTAATTTTATTGGACCAACTACTCTCATTGGTACTGCTGCAGATTCAAGCACCATAAACCTTGCCTGTTTGTCTAAATAATATTTGTCACGATATTACACTGGGGCTGCTAGCAATGCAAGATTGTAAAGATTTGTGGATATTTATGCGAATCTCAAAGAATTGACATTTGTTAATTTCTTGAGATATTTTTTCTGGAGTTTATATCTCAAAGAATTGACTTTTGCTAATCCTTTGAGGTTTTAGTTAACCTACAACAACGCCAACCTCAAAGCAGGAGAAAGCCAAGGTGTATATTTTCTAAAATCAGCATCTTTTAGATTATCTTTAAGATCTAAAACACTTTGCCAACGATAATCAGCAACTTCTGAGTTATTAATTTTTATTTTTAGATCTAAATCAACAAATCCTACTAATACATGATCTAACTCATGCTCTATTAATCCATTATCAAATTTAGCCTCATAAATAAAGCTACCCATATCTTTTAATACACCTTCTGGCAGCTTTATTCCAAGTTCCTCATCTAATCTAGATAATCCTGCATTTATAACACTTTCCTCAGGCTGCGGATGCGAGCAACAAGTGTTTGTCCATAAACCTCCGCAATGATATTTATCTAAAGCGCGCTGTTGCATTAAAACATGTAAGTTAGAGTTTTCATCTTTAGCAAATAAAAACACTGAAAAAGCTCGGTGCAATAACCCAAGTTTATGCGCTTCAAGCTTAGACTCTATACCAATTTGCTCATCAGCTTCGTTTACTAGTATTACTTTATCTCTCATGCTTGCCCACTATTAGATTTAAAAAAATCTTCAACTAAATTAAGTGTATGATCAATATCTTCATAAGTATGAGCATCACTCACGAAACCTGCTTCAAATAATGATGGGGCGAAATAAACTCCTTTATCTAACATAAAATGAAAGAACTTCTGAAAATAAGCTTTATCTGATTGCATAATTTGGGAGAAATTTGTAATTTCATCGATATTATTAGCTGATTTATCTATAAAATATAACCCAAACATTCCGCCTAGATAATCACCCCAAAGTGGCGCAGAATATTTTTGAGCCAACTCAGTTATTCCATTTACTAATTTCTCAGATTTTGAATTTAATCTCATATATAAAAGATCATCAGCTGCAATAGCTGATAAAACTGCAATACCTGCACTCATAGCTACAGGGTTTCCGGATAAAGTCCCGGCTTGGTAAACATCGCCAACTGGAGCCAGCTTATTCATAATATAAGATGGACCACACAAAGCCCCAACAGGCATGCCACCACCTATAACCTTTGCAAAGGTCATAAGATCAGGTGTCACATTATGTATAGATTGCGCTCCGCCCGGAGCAACTCTAAAGCCTGTCATAACCTCATCAAATATTAACAAAGCTTTGTCTCTATCGCACAGCCTTCTAATATGATGCAAGAAGTTAGATTTTGCCATGACAAAATTCATGTTGCCCGCAATGGGCTCAATGATAACCGCAGCTATTTGATCTTTATATTTTTCAAATATTAAATCAAGACCGTCTAAATCATTATAATCTGCGCTTATGGTATGCTTAGCTATATCTTCTGGTACCCCAAGTGAACTTGGCACCCCCAAAGTTAAAGCTCCGGAGCCTGCTTCGACTAATAAACTATCAGCATGGCCATGATAATTTCCTATAAATTTTATAATTTTATCTTTTTTAGTATGACCCCTGGCTAATCTAATAGCACTCATCACAGCTTCAGTGCCAGAGTTTACAAATCTTACTTTATCCATACTTGGTGTTATTAAAGATAAAAGTAATCTTGCGCACTTAGTTTCAAGCTCGCATGGAGCTCCAAAACTTAAACCCAAATCAACCTGCTCTTTTACAGCTTTTGTAATTCTAGGATCGGCATGGCCAAGTAAATTAGCGCCCCAAGAGTTAACGTAATCTATGTATTTTTTGCCTTTAATATCATATAAATAAGCACCCTTGGCAGATTTAAAAAATACTGGGGTCCCGCCTACACCCTTAAATGCTCGAACAGGAGAATTCACTCCGCCAACTAATACTTCTTTGGCATCAGAGAAGCAACCTTTCATGCTTATTTCCTTTGATTTTCATAATAAATTTATGAAACAAATGCTATCATAGTTTTTGCCGTTTAGCATCTGGGATACTGCATTAGCTTTCAAATAAAAACCTAATATCTGTAAAGCGTTGTTCTATCTCATCAATAGCATTTTGTCTAAAAACTCCTTTAAAATCAGCATGAAATGCTTGGGGCATAGATTCTTTTTCAAATGGTAATAAATCAAATATCCGCATTTTAGAATACATACGAAAGGTAATTAGCGAAATTACTAGCTCTAACTTAACCTTGTGTGCATCATCCGATAAGATAAAATCTCCAAAACCTTCTATTTTGTCAAGATCTCTAGATATTATATCTCGTCTTTGCTTTAGCTGACTCTGTAACTGAAATAGATCCTGAGAACCAACTTTATAATGCTCAGTAAATCTATCTATAATACTATCTGACAAAAGGCTAATAAAAAGAACCACTTTAAGAACTTCGCGCCTAAAAATACTATTTTTTGTAATATTATCGACCGACTCTAGTTCTTTGCCTCTAACTGAAATTAAAGAATGTTCTCGCACTGAGTTTAGCCAATTATGCGGGTGATAGTTTTTTAATAATGGCAAAGAATTTATATCTTCATAATTAAAACTATGCCCATACTCAAGCGCTTTATAAATTTGTAAAGATGCAAAACTACAGTCTCCATCAACATGCACAATTTTTTTATTTCCTTTATTATTAACAAATCCAAAATTGGCTGGTTTTAAGTCAATCTCTCCTAACCATAAAGATAAAGCCAGCATACTGCCAAATCCACTAATAGAGCCCGCAGCATAACCTTTTAACATTTCTTGGAAAAAGCTCATCTCATAGCCTTTATAAGATATAAATCCTGGCTCGAATTTTGATAATACTCCCCACTGCATTCCTGAGTCGCTTATATTTAATGTAAATCTGGTTTTTGGTCCTCCGTTGTCAAGTAATCGCCTTAACTCTTGAGAAACCACTTCATATGTAGAAGCTATGCAACTAGCACTATGGCTCGGCATATATTTTAAAATCCATGGATATTGAAATTTATCAGGCAAATGTGCTTCTCGCATCGTTCTTTCGCCAAAAATTGCTATATGAGGCTTTTTTTGAACCATCGATAAACTTCTTTTAGAGGACCCTGGGTTAAAGTCTCTAGTATTACAAAGACAACTGGCATCTTTTATAACTTTAATATTAGCTAAACTCATAAACCACTTTTCTCATTATTATTATGACTTAAAATTAGTTGTCACAAAATAGCATATAAATATTAAAACAAGAAGTGGATTTTTTATATAGATTTAATGTGGGCTTAATGATTTAGCTTCGGGTGGGAGATTGCCGCGCTCGCTAGGTATTGTTGCGTGGATCGCTCCCCGAATCTTGGTAAGACTTCCCCAACCGCGGTCATTGCGAGACAACGTCGAAGCAACCTCGGGTGGAGCGCGTAAGCGCGTAGCACGGAAGTAAGTGCAGATGGCAAGGTTATTTCATAATATCAATATTTATTTATGGTTTTTATCATGATCATAAATATACTTGTTAAGAAGTCCGGGGTCCGCGCTTACGCGCTCCACCCGAGGTTGCTTCGGCGTTGCCTCGCAAAGACTGCGATTAGGAGATTCTTTCTCTTTTTATATCAAGAAAATTATCCACGCAACAAAGCCGGCTCGCAACGACCACGGTAGTTTTTTTTCTTTCTTAATGATTTCCTTAAGTTGACGGCTATGCCTCCCCCTTGGGGAAGGCTGAAGCCAAAGAATCACCCTGCGTAATATGGCCCATGATAATGCTTAACAACGGTTCTAGAATAACCATCATCATGAACAACAGTTCTAGTACTAGTATAATCATCATCATAATCATCATGTATAACTGTAGTTCTATAAACAGGCGCATCATGCACGACAACAGTATTATCTTGCTGGCTAATTGCAGCTGCTGTTACAACGGCAGCTCCTGCTACTGCTGCTGCTGCAAAGGCACAACCGCCTCCCCAGCAACCCCAACCAGGGCCCCAACCACCGTGCCAATGATGCCAGTGGTCATGGCCTGGATGCCAATGGTCATGATGACCTGGACTCCAGTGATGGCCACCGCCACCACCGTGACCACCGCCACCATGAGCTAAAGCCAATGTACTAGTTGCTGGAACCAAACTTATAGCCACTAATGCAACTACGATTTTCTTTGTTAAATTTTTCATATTGAACATAATATTCTCCTTTATATAAAAGCCTATAGACAAGACAAATTAAAACACCTTATGCAATAAACCCAACGCAGTCGTTGCGAATGAGCTTTGTTGCGAGGATATAATCCTAGTACGAACCGTTAAGTTCGACATAATAAACTCAACGCAGTCGTTGCGAATGAGCCGAAGGCGAGTGCGGCAATCCCCTACATAGCTGCTGATGACTTATTACAGCTGCAACTATATAGGGATTACCTAGAATCCTAGCCTTTCTTAATTTTTACTTTCTCACAATGACCATTAGAGTCACAGTGTGTTTTCTTAATAACTACGGTACCATTACCCTTATGTTTGATTTTCTTCACAGTCTTCGAACAATGACCATTATGACAATGTACTTTTTCTACTATCTTTTTACCATTATGATGCCTAACTACTTTTTTAGTATAATGGCAACCATGGCTATTACATCCTCTATTAACAATTACTTTCTCAGCAAAAGCGCCAGCGCTAGCTACTACTCCAGCTGCAATTAATAAAGTTAAAGTGGTTTTTTTCATAAGATTTTTCATTTTAATGCTCCTTTTTACATTTCCTTATTTAACGTTGAATTGGACCTAAATCCTTGTTTTAAAATTTTAGGTCCAACGGTTTCTTTACAATTATAATTTTACCAGTGGTGATGTTTTGTTTTATAACAATTGCCTTGGCCATCACAAGTTTTCTTAACAACAACTGTTTTGCCACTTCGTTTGTGCTTCACTTTTCTTTGTACATATTGGCAATCACCATCTACACAATTAGTTTTGTTAACTACTTTCACTCTACCGTGATGCTTATAAGTCACATTGCGAGTGTTATATGATGATGTATCAGCACAACCAGATAAAGCTACTGCAAAAGCAGCTACCGTACCTGTAGCTAGTATAATTTTTAAAGTATTTCTTAATTTCATTTTTAAACCCTATATTTGTTAATTTAATAAACAACCAATACCTTTAGTAGATACATTGTAGAAATATAATAGCAGAAAAGCAAGCTTTTTTCCAAAAAAAACTAAAATTTATATATAAAACCCTATAACTAATTGAATTTAACATAGATTATAAAGGCAAAATTTTTACAAAAATCCAAAATAAGTATAGGATTAAATCTCTATAATATCACTAGAACTAATAGAAACTTGTTTAGAAGATCCATCCGCCTGGCTAACTCCGGCTAAAGCAACCGGAACACTCCCTGAAAACAAATGATGCTCTAGCTTAGAAACAGTTTGAGCTGTAAATATTTTCTGCGCAAAAGGCTCAAAATCAGGTGTAAAGAAATAACATCCAACTAGAGCCACATACAAAACTAGAAAAGATATCCAAGACTTAAAGCTAATCAGCTGAAAAGCACCGCCACAAGCTCTATTTATAGGCTCTCCAGCTAAATTCTGCGCAACGCTCTCATCTAAAACTAAATGACCTAAATAGCCGGACAAAACAAACCCAGCCCCAAGCCAAGCAAAATTAATATTCACCTTAAACACATAATACAAAATAATACTTGTCATGAAACACGCGAACACTGCACTTGGCACCGAGTGAATAATTCCTCGATGCTGCGTAAACTTACTTACTAATGTTAAAATACCAAACCTAATGAATAAATAACTTAGCACAAATAAACCAAGTGAAATTAAAATAGCAAACTTAGATATAAACGGGAACATAATTAAAAATGCACAAATTCCGCTAAATAACTTAGCAATAATATTTATAGATGCATCTGAGTCTGAGTCAATATCAGGCAGCAACCCACCAAATATACACAATGATAATAAACACAAACTCTCTTCTGATGAAATTAAACCCGCGCCACAAAGAACAACCCCACCAACAATACCTATTACACTAGAGACGCTTAAATGCGTATAAAAATTTGCCACTTAAATACCCCTACTTATTCTTGTACCTTAGCGAAAATCAACTCACGCCCGACATCATTAGCCCGCGCAATCTGCCCCAACTTTTTCATAGCTTCTAATTGTATTTGCCTAACCCGCTCACGGGTAAGACAAATCTGCTCGCCTATTTTCTCAAGAGTAGATGCATCATATCCTCTTAAACCAAATCTCATGGAAATTACCACTCTTTGATTTGGAGACAAATAATCCAACCAACTATCTAAATGCTCGTTGATATTATCTTTGACTAGATTATCCTGCGGGGACAAATCAACATCTGAGGCAATAGTCTCTATAATAGGTCTCGCAGAATCATCATATAAGTCATCAATTGAATCAACGGTTTTAGTAGCTGTTAAAACTTTTTTAATATGTTGAACTGATTTTCCTAAGTGCTTAGCTATATCTTCCAAGCTTGGCTCGCAATTAGTTTCCCGCCTAACATCATTCATTGCTCTTAAGTAAGTATTAAGCTCTTTTAATACATGTATCGGAACTCGAATAGTTCTAGTTTGATTTAACAATGCTCTTTCAACATTTTGCTTAATCCACCAAGTGGCATAGGTAGAAAATCTAAAACCTAAATCTGGATTAAATTTATCTACCGCTCGCATCAAACCAATATTGCCTTCTGCAATTAAATCTAAAAATGCAAGACCACGGTTCATATAGCGTTTAGCCATCTTCACAACTAGGCGTAAATTAGATTCAAGCATTTGATCATATGCTTTTCTATCTCCAGCCCTAATTTTAAGTGCAAGTTCAACTTCTTCTTTGGCTGTTAATAATGGTCTAGTTAAATTATTTAAATATAAATTTGTAATATCTAAATCTTCTTGCTTAATCTTACCTGAAGGCGCAAGTGACGCATGTGCCACCGGGTCTGCTGACTTGCCTTTTTTGGTGTTTGGGATACATTCTGGATCTGTAAAGCCAGTTGATACCACTTTATCTGTCAGTTCAAGTTCTTCCGTGAAATCATCTTCCGCCAAAAGATCCTCAGCTTCAGCTTCGGCTTCGGCTTTAGCTTCGGCTTCGGCTTTAGCTTCGGCTTCGGCTTCGGCTTCGGCTTCGGCAGCATCCTCATCAGCAAGAGAGCTTACAAGCTTTTCAAGGTCAATAAGGCTTTGATCTAAATCATCCAACTTATTATCATCAGAACCCCCTAACAAAACATCCTTATCTAACTTATCATCAGCATCCGCATGATCACCATCATAAGATTTAACCTTATTAGGCTTCTGACTATCACAAGAGTCTTTCACAACATCTTCAAGCAGTTCTTCTACAAAGCACTCATCAACCATACAACACCCCCGGATTATTATTTGTTAATGGGAAAAATTAAGAACTCATATAAATTAACCCACCAATAAAATTACACATTATTTATAGAAAATGTCAAGTTATATATTATATGGATAATGGTGGCTGATATTTTTAGGTTATTTGTTAGGTTAACATAAAGCCCAAGTAGATAAAGGCAGAGCCTTAAATTCCAGGCCAGTATGATCAGTAAGGCTGATATTAAAATATTATAACAATTTGTGACAGAACCCTTGCCAGAGCACCAAGATTAATCGTGACAAACCTTGGTTATATTTTATATACTTTTATGATGATTAACTTAATTGCGCCATTATCAATCATACTTAATGTTGATTTGTTTGTTTTAATATGCAAAGATGCCTGCTAACTCAATTAACAAGACCTAACCAAAAGATAAAAACAAAAACAGGATGGGAGCAGAATGACAACCTACAGCTACATACAAGATGAATATAGAAACCAATTAACTAGTTTTAATGGGAAAATAGAAAATTATTTACAAGAACAAAACTTAAATATTAGATCTGATAATAAAATATTAGAAAGCAGAAATCCGAAGAATCACTGGCTAGACAAACAAATTGGTTATTTATTAGATGACTTAAGAGCTGGAGACAAACTTGTAATCTATAGCTTAACGCATCTAGCACGATCTGCATTCCAGGTTTATCAAATATTTAATCTATTACACCAGAAAAAGATAACTCTACACATAACAGAATCTAACACTACTGTTAACTTTGCAAAAATCATGGAGACCAAATTCTTGCTTAACCTTTGTGAACAAACCGAAGATAGCTTTATCTCAAGACGCACAACTGATGCCCATAAACGCCGCAATAAAACATCCAAAAACTCTAACAAAAATATACAAGAAAATCACATAGATGCCAAATCAAGAGAAAAACTAGAAAAACGTAAAGATGACATATCTAGTTATTTAAACATGAATTTAAGTAAAATTGCCATCGCAAAACTAGTGTCATGCCCGACTAGAACTCTAAATGCCTGGATACAAGAGACAGAAGAAGTACTACAAGATTAATGATATACTCATGTTTAATTAATTGTATAATAAATGAGCATTTTGAACGATAATTTAACGACGTTATTATGAAAGAAATTCAGATTTCAGCAGCCCCATGATATACTCATATTTAATTAATCTTAGATATTATAAAAAATCAAAGGTACTTAAATATGAGAATATCAACTCAAATAAAGCACTCGACAAAACACTCACTAAATAAACAAAAAATAAATATCTTATTACTTGAAGGCATACACCAAAATGCTATTGCAGCTCTTGAGAACGCCGAATATACCAATATAACAACTCACACCAAGGCTCTAGATAAAGAAAAATTAGAAGATGCCATTAAAAACGCTCATATTATTGGCATAAGATCAAGAACTCAGCTAACAAATGAGTTGCTAGAGAAAGCGCAAAAACTAATAGCTGTAGGATGCTTTTGTATCGGGACTAATCAGGTAGATATAATTTCAGCACGCACTCAAGGCATTCCGGTTTTTAATGCTCCTTTTGCCAATACCAGAAGCGTTGCGGAATTAGTTATTGGGCACATAATTTATTTACTTAGGGGAATTCCTCTTAAAGACAAACTAGCTCACCAGGGAGTTTGGCAAAAAAGTGCAAATAATAGCTATGAAATTAGAGGGAAAACTCTTGGCATTATTGGCTATGGCCATATTGGCTCACAACTTAGTGTACTGGCAGAGAATTTTGGTTTAAAAGTAATTTATTATGATATCGAGCCTAAGCTTGCTTTAGGAAATGCTACTCCCACTTCATCTTTAGAGTCTTTATTAAAGCAAGCTGATATAATTAGTTTGCATGTTCCAGAGACAAAATATACTAACAATCTTATAGATAATAAAAAATTAGAACTATTTAAAGATAATAGCATTTTAATCAATGCCTCTCGTGGCAAAGTAGTAGATTTAGAAGCTCTAAAAGAGCAAATAAAAGCAGGCAAAATTTTGGGAGCCGCCATAGATGTATTTCCAAAAGAGCCCGCAAAAAATGGGATAGGTTTTATCAGTCCGTTACAAAATTTAGAAAACGTGGTTCTAACGCCGCATATCGGCGGCAGCACTCAAGAGGCGCAATCACGCATTGCCGAAGAAGTTGCGCATAAATTATTAAAATACAGTGATAATGGCTCAACTCTAGGAGCGGTTAATTTTCCATCTGTATCGCTGCCAGAGCAACAGCTTGAATCTCACAGAATTTTACATATTCATGAAAATAAACCTGGAATTTTAAGCCATATAAATAGCATTTTTGATGAACTTAAAGTTAATGTGCTTGGACAATATTTACAGACTCTTGATAATATTGGCTATGTGGTTATGGATATTAGCTCGAATAATAAATCTGATAATAAATCTAATAATACTTCTGAGTTAACTAGAAAATTATTTGACAAACTCAAGGAAGTACCGGGAACTGTAAAAGTTAGAGTTTTGTATTAAAGTGGCACTGCTCTCAATCCAATAGATGGACTAACTACTCAAAAACAACCTCACCTCCGGGAAATCAACAGCGCTACCGCTGATTTCCCGGGGAATCCAGCATTAGTGATGTTGATTTCCCGGAAGTTATATCTTATCCCTTACTAATATGTCTTAACTTAAAACTACGTAAAAATATTCTAAACCCAATCAATCCCTCGAGACAAAAACTTATCAGTAAGCTCAAACTCTTTTGTTCCAGCCTCAGGATGATAATTATATTGCCATTTAACTAACGGCGGTAAAGACATTAAAATAGACTCAACTCGCCCTTTGGATTGCAAACCAAATAAAGTTCCGCGATCATACAATAAATTAAATTCAACATATCTACCACGACGATATAACTGAAAATCACGCTGGGCATCAACCCAACTTATATCTTTTCTTTTATTAATTATAGGCGTATAAGCTTTTAGAAAAGCGGAACTTGTATCTTTGTGAAAAGCAAATAATTCATCCCAAGATTTAGATTTTATTTTTAAATTTAAAGCGGGGTTATTATTATTTTCAGATTTTCTGGCGTAATCTGCTTTAACTAATAAACCTTCTTTGCCATCCTGATAATCATAAAAAACCCCGCCGATCCCTCGAGTCTCGCCCCGATGATGATTATAAAAATATTCATCACACCAGTATTTAAAGGCTAGGTAATAATTAGGGTCATGCTTATCCATCGCAGCTTTATGCGCTTTGTGCCACAAAATACAATCTTCTTCAAACGGGTAATATGGCGTTAAATCTGCACCCCCACCAAACCAAAAAACGGATCCTGCCTCAAAATATCTATAATTTAAATGCACTGTTGGGCAAAACGGGCTTTTAGGGTGTAAAACCATTGATACCCCAGCTCCCCAAAACTTTTGATCCTTAAGCTCAGGCTTGTGCCCCAATAAAGATTCAGGCACCTTATCTTTTGATATTTCAGAGAAATTCACACCACCTTGCTCAAATAAATCTCCATCTGTAATTACCCGAGTTTTGCCGCAACCTAATTCAGGGTTGCTCCATTTATCTTCAATAAACTTAGCTTTGCCATCCATTTTCTCCAAACTAGAAGTTAAATCATTTTGGAAATTTAATAAAAATTCTCGAATAAGTTGTTTGGAATTAGCTGATTTTTGAGTCATGAATTAATCCATTTTTACATTCATTCAATAACAAATTATAGCATTTTAAAGATAATATTCATGCTTATTCTAGCTACACCAAATTTAACAGATAACTAGTAACAAAATGAAATACCCCATATAAAGCCAGGCTAGAGAAATATATAAAGCCAAACCAGAAGAATACTCTTAAGTTTGGCCGAGCTTTAATTTGATTATATTTTTCCTTTACAAAAAACTTAATATTTAATAACTTCACTCACCTTTCCTTTGAATATTCTATAGCTATACCATGTGTAAAATAACAATATGGGCAACATAATTACCGCCCCAACTAAAATAAACTGTAAACTATTTTGAGGAGATGCCGCCTGCATAAAGGTCATAGTATGCGGTACTATGTAAGGGTAAGTACTTAAACCAAAACCAATATATCCACACAAAAATATACCAACGGTACACCAATATGGTGCTATATCCCTTTTCTTAACTAAAGCCCACATACAATATGCCATTAGTATTAAAGTAATTATTGGTAAAATAGCTAAATAAGGCATTCTTTTAGGGTCAAACCAAAAATCATTTAATGCTTTATCTACAAATGGAGTAAGAATTGAAACTATAACCATAAGTATAAAAACTAGAACTAATAATTTTTTAGCCAAAGAAAACATTTCTTGCTGGATCTTGCCTGTGGTTTTTAAAATAAGCCTAGTTGAACCAAGTAGTGCATATCCAAATAATAACCCTATTGCTGCTACAACGCCAAAAGAGCTAAACCAAAGATTATAATCTAATATTGAATCAGCTAAAGATAGGCTTTCAAAACCCTTAACAAAAGTTGCCAAAATAAACCCTTGTACAACTGCTACTATTACTGAAGATGTTATGAATAATCTATCCCAGTTCTTTTTACCTTCATGCGCCTTAAGGCGAAACTCAAAAGTCACTCCTCTAAATAGCAAAAAGATAATCATTATAAAAATAGGAAAATATAAAACTGGTAAAATAGTACTGAAAGCCTTCGGGAAAGCTCCATATAAAGCTGCTGCACCAAGGACTAACCAAGTCTGGTTTCCATCCCAGGTTGGCAAAATAACGCTCATGGCTAAATCTCTTTCCTTTTGATTAATAAATGGCATAACTATACCAGTGCCTAGAGTAAATCCATCTAGCGTCACATACATTATGATGCCAAAAGCAATTATGGCATACCAAATAAAAGCGACTATGGTGTATGTTGTCATTTTAAATTCTCCGATATGCCTGTAGCAAGATAGTTAAATGGATGATCTGCGGATACCTCCATATCTTCTGGAGTTATATATTCTGGGCCGTGTCTTAATAGTTTTCTCAAATATTTAGTATAAAAAACTACAAAAATAACTCCATATACCAAAATTATTAACACAAATGAAGTTATTACATGCCCAATAGAGATCTGAGTTACCGCATTTTTTGTACGCATAAGATTATAAACAACCCAGGGTTGTCTACCTACTTCTGCTGTAATCCATCCTGTTTCTAAAGATAAAAACCCAAGTGGAAAGCTGCAAGCTAAAATTTTCAATATTTTTGGATATTTTTCAATCTTATTTTTAAAAATTAAAAAAGAAGAAATTATGCTTAACAATAACATTAATAAACCTAGTCCGACCATTATTCTAAATGTCCAAAATACTACAGCAACCTCTGGTTGATCAGAGGGCGGTACGGTTTTCAAACCTATAAGTTCGCCATCTATACTATGAGTATTAATTATACTGGCACCATATGGTATCCCTATAGCATATTTATTTTCTTGCTTTGCTTGATCAGGGATTGCAAATAATAATAACGGGGCCCCCTTAGTTGTATTCCATACACCTTCTATTGCAGCTGTTTTAATTGGTTGATATTCATGAACTTTTCGACCAACCATGTCTCCCATAAAAAGTTGCAAAAACATTAAGATTAATGCTGCATAAGAGGCAAATTTAATGCACTTTTTAGATATTTCAATATGCTTTTTCTTAAGTAAATAAAAACTTGATACAGAAATTACTACAAACAAAGTACTTAAATATGTGGCCAGCATCATATGCAAATATCTTGGCATCAATGATGGCGTAAAGATCACATCCAGCCAATTATTAGCGGTAAATTGACCATTTTCAAATATATATCCTGCTGGAGTTTGCATCCAAGAATTTGCCGTCATAATCCAAAAAGCTGATAAAGTTACACCCAGAAAAACTAAAATAGTTGCTAAATAATGTAACCGTTTACCTACTTTTTTCCAGCCAAATACCATAACCCCCAAAAAACCTGCCTCAATAAAGAATGCAGTTAATACTTCCCATGTAAAAAAAGCCCCAAGAATCGGCCCGACCTCATCAGCAAATCTAGCCCAATTAGTTCCAAATTGAAACTCCATTACAACGCCAGAGACCACCCCCATCCCAAATGTGAGGGCAAAAACTTTAGTCCAAAAGCGACAGATTTGGTAATAAATTATATTTTTAGTTTTAAGCCACGCTCCTTCCATAATAAGCAAAAAAGTAGCAAGCCCAATACTAAAAGCTGGGAACACAATATGAAAGCTTATTGTAAAAGCAAATTGAATTCTGGATATAAACTCAGTACTTAGCATATTTTTAACCTCATTAGTTAGTTATTCACCCTCTTCCTCAAGCTGCTTATCACACCTTAAGGTCATGTAAAGACCATAACAACCCGCGACCAAAACTCCAATAACGGTAACAACATAGAACATTTGATATCCCCTCCCTAAACTAATTTTTAATAAAACGCATGTGAATCTTTTTTTATATCATCTTCTGTTAAAGTTGATTTATATCTCCAAGAAACTTTATATGCAAATATTTTATATGCACATACAACTACAAGTAAAATTATAGTTATTACTAAAAGAACAGATAGAGAAAAATAACTCGATGTAGCATTCCAAACTGTCATGCTTTGATTTGGATGTGTGCTCGATGGCGCAACAAACGGATAAAGAGCAAAACCTGCTGTTAATATAGTCCCAGCAACCCCTAAAGCACTTGCCCAAAAGCTTAATTGTTCATGTTTAGAAGCCGAACTAGCTAAACATACAAAAACCCCGAGATAAGCTAGAATAGGACCAAAAATTTTCCACCAGTGATCCTGATAGCTACTTAGCCAAGCACCAACATGCGTATGAACTATATTATCCAATGGGTGTCCAGTAGGATAAACTGGTGAGTGATCTAAAATATAGCCAGGCACATGGTAAGCTACAACAAAACCTGTAGCGGTGAATAAAATAAGAAACAAAATACCAAACACTTTTTGCTTATTTTTGAAAAAAGCTTGGAGCTCGCCTTCAGTTCTAAATGCGACATAACTAGCCCCATGCATTGCTAAGATACAAATTGAGCACAAACCACTTAAAATACCCATCCAATTTAATAATCCCCAAAAATTACCAGTATAATAATGCCGCAGCATAATTGGGTCAAAATGAAATGGCAGCCCCATAAGTAAATTTCCAAAAATAAACCCGAACATAAACATAGCTATTATGCTGCTTAAAAATAGGGCAACATCCCAAACTTTACGCCAAATATCATGATCTATCTTACTACGATAATCAAAACCCGGTGGCCGTAAAAAACTACTCCATAAAATACAGAACATCACAGCATATAACCCAGAGAATATAGTCCCATAAACTACGGGCCAAACAATAAACAAAGCCCCTCCAGCAAAAACGAACCAAGTCATATTGCCATCCCAGGTAGGGGCCAGAACATTCAATAAGACTCTTTTTTGAGACTCTTTGCGCACAAAAGGCATAAATAAAGTGCCACCATAATCAAAGCCTGCGGTACACGCAAAAGTTATCAAAACTAATCCAATCAAACACCACCAAATGACTTTTATCGTTATGTAATCAAAAAGCATAACTTTCCCCCTCTTAACTTATTTTGATTTTGATTTTGATTTTGATTTGGATTTTGGTTTCTCTAATGAATATCTACCAGTTCCAAGAGAGCTTGGTCCCCAATTGGCATATTTAAACATCAAAAATATCTCAATTAAAAATAGAATACCATATAAAACCACAAACCCTGCCAAACTAGTTATAATATCACCAAGCGTAATCGATGAAACCCCCATATGTGTCGGTAGCGCTTCATGTAAAATCCACGGCTGGCGCCCATTCTCAGCTAAAACCCAACCAAATTCAGCTGCAATATATGGTAAAGGTATACTAAGTAAGGCAAACCATAAGAACCACTTTTTCTTATGTATAGTGCCTCTGTAACAAAAATATAACCCTAAGATAAACATCAAGAAAGTTAAACCCCAACAAGCAAGCATTATTCTAAATGAAAAGAATGAAATAAACACATCAGGAATTGAGGCTTTTGTAGCTTGCTCAATCTGCGCAGGCGTTGCATCAACTACATTTGGAGCATAGCGTTTAAGTAAGAATGCTAAACCTAAATCTTGCTTATATTTATTATATTCGGCTATATCTGCGACATCTGGTTTTCCATCTTTAACAATTTTTTTCCTTATTTTCATTAAAGCTGCATAAGCATAACGTCCATTTTCTATCCGCTTTTTATACTTTTGCATAATAGATTTTTCACCCTCAACGGTTTTAGTTAAGTCGTGATGGGCTATCAAACTCAACATATAAGGAATTTTAATCTCTAAATAATTTTTTTCTTTATCTTGATCAGGCCAGGCAAAAACATACCAAGCAGCAGGTGGTTTTTGGGTTTCCCACTGACCTTCAACCGCTGCCATCTTCTCCGGCTCATCTTTAGCTATTATTAGACCATTTTGATCCCCATAAAAGAAAATCATTAAACAACAAATAAACCCAAACCCTATACTTAAATAAATAGACCTTCTAGCAAAAGCACTATCTCTATTACGAATTAAATAATAGGCACTAATGCCTGTCATAAAAGTTGCGCCGACCAAATAGCCTGCATAAGCAACATGTCCTATTCTAATTTGTGCTAACTTATTTACATACAGCTGCGCTAAGCTAACCAAATGATATTTCATAGTATAAAAATTTAAATAGCTTGCAATTGGATGCTGCATATAACTATTAGCCGCTAAGATATTAACAATAGATAAACTCGCACCAAACGCTAACATGCAAGTTACAAAAAAGTGCATGCCTTTAGATAGTTTATTCCACCCAAAGAAGAATAAACCAAACATGGTAGCCTCAAGCATAAAAGCAGTAACACCCTCAATAGCCAATACAGGCCCAAAATCCCCGCCAACATAGCGCGAGAAAAATGCCCAGTTAGTACCAAACTCAAACTCCATGGTTAAGCCAGTTACAACACCTAAAGCAAAGTTAATGGCTAATAACTTGCCCCAAAATTGCGTCATATCTCGATAAACTATTTTGCCAGTTTTTAGGTAAGCTAACTCCATAATCACTAATAACCAAGTTAGACCTAGAGTCAAAGGCACAAATAAAAAGTGAAATAAGGCTGTAAAAGCAAATTGGATTCTGGATAAATCAACCACTGCATCTGAGATCATCATTTTTCCTTTATTGTTTTTTATTGTTAAAAATCAAAAAGAAATGACTTGATGTGAATGGCATGCAGAGCAATGCATACCGAAAAGAATAAACACTATCGTTATCATATCAGGAATCAGTATAACGAGTGGTATATATAAATTCTAGTGTTTTATTGATGATAGCCCACTGCAGTCGTTGCGAGCATGTGCGCAGCACTACACGGCAATCTCCTACCTCGAGCAACGAGTGCAGGGTGTCGTTGCGAGCATGTGCGCAGCACTGCGTGGCAATCTCCTACCTCGAGCAACGAGTGCAGGGTGTCGTTGCGAGCATGTGCGCAGCACAGCGCGGCAATCTCCTTCCTCGAGCAACGAGTGCGTGGCATACCTTACCTAACCGACGGGAGACCCGCGTGTAAGAATTCCATAGAAACCTTCTGCCTCTGGGCCTTCTCCAGCTTTGAGCTACGTAAATTACTTGCAAAAATTGGAGTCAAAGAAGAAGTTGTAAGTGGTCTTTTTATAGCTATTATGTCATCTTGTTTTGTTTTTATATCCGGCAATAAATTAGACTCTGACTTACGCCTAATTTGCTCCAGGCAAAGTTTTCTCCTATAACCGTTTATATGCTCCCCATTAGACAACACTTTTGCTGCTACTTGTTGTGCTTGGAGCTTTTCATCTTTCTTTTGTTTTTCATCTATATCTTTACTTTTATCTTTAGGTATTTCTATTTTTTTTAGAAATCCTGGCACCTTATCTCTTTGTCTTGCTGCGACCATATCCTTGTGTAATTTAATGTCGTATATCAATTTCTTTTGCGCTTTGCCACCTCTTATTCGCAACTCTTCTACATAAGTTGGATAATGCTTAGGGTATATACTGGGTAACTCTTTGGGCTGAGTCATAAAAAATGAATCAGATAATAATGGCATTAATTTAATCCTATGATCATAGAAAAATTTAATATACTACTATATTAGACTAGAGGCAGATACTTAGCATTGATGTATGTCAGTTTTTGGGTTTTGCATAGATTTAAGGCAGCCTGATTTAGACTATGCAAATAGATCTAATGGCGCGAACTAGATAAATACTGGCGTTTATGAAATTTATTACTCAACAGTAAGTCTTATAGCTGTCGCGGCAGCTGAGCTAGAGCGTGCATGGCAACTGCCTACATGCATACATAATCACGAAACAATAGAAAATCGCCGGGTGGAGTGCATTTTACTGGGCACCGCGCGTATCACCAGTGAATATAGAATCGGAATTTTATTTGTACAAATTGTACAGCAACAACCCCATAGAAAATACTTATGTTTGACTTAGGTGGTATATTGTGGTATTATATGTGACATATTTTACGTAGATAAATGTATATACAGGATAAATGGGCATAAACGGTTGTTGGGGTAAAGGATGTTGCGCTGCGACTAATTATAGTAAATTTACGGAAACGGAAA
>CAJQSL010000012.1 GCA_905612315.1 uncultured Francisellaceae bacterium | reverse complement strand
GATCTTTTAATAAGCCTAAGTCTGAAAAAAAAGTATCTTTAGAGTCTAGAGGAAAGAGATTTTAATTGGTTCTTTTTCTATAGCAAATAGTAATAAGTCATCAGCAGTTATGAGGGAGATTGCCACACGAAGCTTTGCTTCGCTCGCAAAGACTATTTTGGAAAGTCTTTGCGAGGAGGCATTGTTGCGTAGATCCACCTATCTCAATCTTTCCTCAAAGGGGAAGAGCTTCCCGACCGCAGTCTTTGCGACTATCTCAATCTTTCCTCAAAGGGAAAGAGCTTCCCGACCGCAGTCTTTGCGAGGCAACGGCGAAGCAATCTCGTGCGAAGTGCGTAAGCAAGTGTCGGGCAAGTTCATTTCATAACTTGAGTGCGATGTCATAAAACCCAAAAAACATACCCAAGGCAGTCTTTGCGAGGCAACGGCGAAGCAATCTCGTGCGAAGTGCAAAGCACGTAGCACGCAAGCAAGTGCAGATGGCAGGGTTATTACATAATATCTATATTTATTTCTAGTTTTTATAAGGATCATAAATATCCCTGTTAAGAAGTCCGGGTTCCGCGCTACGCGCTCCACCCGAGATTGCTTCGGCGCAGCCTCGCAACGACGGCTGTTTGTAGAATCTTTCTGTTTTTATATAAAAAAAACATCCACGCAACAAAACCTACTTGCCTGCGACTTGCTCGCAAAGGTCGTGTTGAGTTTAATTATATTATATTGTATTGCATTGAATAAATCACATGCATTGCCGCTATTTTTCAATAAAAACGTTTATTTTTTGCTTGACTTATGTTATTATTTATAGATGACGAATCTTTAGATGTATATTAATATAAAAGGAATTATATGGGTAGCAGTTCAGTACCAGTACCAGTACCAGTACCAGTACCAGTACCAGTACCAGTACCAGTACCAGTACCAGTACCAGTTACCAGTACCAGTACCAGTACCAGCACCAGTACCAGCACCAGTAGCACCAGCAGCACCAGCAGCACCAGCAGCAGAAGCAGCAGAAGCAGAAGCAGCAAAATTTTTAAATAAACACAGAAATAAAGTTATGCATGCTTTCTATCTCACTGGAGCAGCTCTAGGCTTGGCTGTGGCCATATCAGTTACGGCAATTCCACCGTTTTCTATGCTTGCTTTTTGTGCGGCATGGAATTTTTATGATGGAATATGTGCTTTTGCGGATGCTTATGATGCTAATAATAAAAGTCAATTAGCTAATAATAAAAGTCAATTAGCTAATAATGAAAAGGTCAGTATAGAAAAAAAAAGGAAGCGGGTAAACATTGCCTCGGGTTTATTTTTAATAGGTGGTACGATAGCCGCAGTTGCTATGATTACTAACCCGTTAGCTCCTGTAATAATGGCTGCTGTTTTTTCCTTTGCTATGTTTTGTAGTTTTTTTAACAGGAAATATGATACAGGTAAGTATAATAGCCCAAATGGCCCAGGAGATACTAATTTATCTTTTCTTGGAGCTTCTGATGGCGAAGCATCTAAAAGTTTGCTTCGTGGGCGTATTAAACTTACAGACAAGAAATCATGGGCGCTTTGCATAATTGGCATGACAGCAGTGGCAGTAATGACAGGACTTGGATCTATGGGTACAATACCAGCCGTAGTAGTCGCTGGATTTGCATTACTTAGTGCTATTTATAGAGTAGCCAATAGTTATTATAACAAAAAGGCTCAAACTTCTCAAACTCCTCAAGCTCCTTTTATGAGTGGTGCTACTGCACATGAGAGAGGCAGCCCTAGCTTCGCGCCCGCCGAACCTCCTTTGGATCACCCTTAAGCCCCCGATAAATCTCAACTCTAGCTCCATCATCCTCAAGAATATAATCCAAATTAACAGGTTTGCTCCAAATTCCTATAGATAAATCAGATAAATTTTTTATATCACCTTTTATATTCGTAAGTTTTAGGATATCAGATTGCTCTATAGCATCTTTTACACTTGAGCCTTTAGGTATTTTAAGGCTTATTAGATGTTGTTTTTCTTCGCTGGCATAGGCTATTTCTATCTCTATTTTTAAATCTAAATCTATGCCTGTTTTTATAGTATTCATAATAATATGTGTTCTTGTTTTAAATAAATTAAGAGCTTGGTGGGTAATTATTTATTATTTGATGCTAAATTAAAATAAATTTCTTTGGATAAATAGTGTGTTTTTAGTTTTATTGTTCATTTTTATCTAAATCTTACAGATTCTTAATAAAACCTTAATATTTGGATGTTAATGTGACTGTATTAAATGTAACGATTTAGAGTGAAGTGTTGCAGGTGTCTTTATACAGCCTGACTCATTGAGCTTCTGGATTATATTAATTATAAGGATTTATTATGGGAGCTTGCAATTCTAAAGCAGAGACACGAAGAGCGGCAGAAGCAGCAGCGGCACAAGCGGCGGCAGAAGCAGCAGCAGCAGAAGAACAGGCAGAACAAGAAGCAGAGGCACGAAGAGCAACAGAGGCAGCGGCGGCACAAGCAGAGGCAGCGGCACAAGCAGCAGAAGCAGCGGCACAAGCAGCAGAAGCAGTGGCACAAGCAGCAGAAGCAGTGGCACAAGCAGAAGTAGCGGCACAAGAACAAGCACGAAGAGAAGCACGAAGAGAAGCACAAGCAGCAGAAGCAGCGAAACCAGACAAACCAGAATTATCACCGCTAGGGCAGTTAGTAGAACCTAGTCCTGGTGGGGTTAGTTGCTTAGAAAGAGTTTCACTAGAAAAATTACCATCGACGCCACCACCACCATCATCGCCACCAAGCCCTCCAAAACTACGCCTTTCTGATAAGCGACGGCGAGCTCTTGGTAGTTCAGATTCAGATTCAGATTCAGATTCAGATTTAGCTACAAAGGAGCCAGAACAAATAAAAGGCGCATTGCTAGAATCTTTAATGGAATCTCAACGTACAAAAGCGATAGAACAAAATGGTTTTGCTAATGGTGAATCACCTTGTGCTTTGCAGGTTTATCTTCGTAATCTTCGTAATCTTCGTAATCTTTGGCGGGTTGGTGGTAACCCAGGTCTCCTTGGAAAAAAAGATCGCCGCCCAACCATGTAAAGTTATTTTTTTAGCTACTCAGGAACCTTCGCATAAACCTGTAAAGTTATTTTTTAGCTACTCAGGAACTTTTGCATAAACCTGCTTAGCCCTTTCACAAAAAGCATCCAGCATCATGTTTACTATTTAGGCTCCTATGAGAGACTTTTTTTATCTAATTTGCGCTTGGGGCTAAACCCCGTCTATTTAGGGCGGGGAGGGTGTCAATTAGCATAGATTATAACCGTTAGAAGCCCTTATCTAAAGGAGCTCTGGATAACCGTTAGAAGCCCTTATCTAAAGGAGCTCTGGGACTCCCTCCGGGAAGTTGTACTTATCTCTCCAGGGGCCTGGTGAGTCTCCAAAAATACTAGGCTCACCACTAAAGTGTGGATTAGCTTCTATTTCAAAAGCGGTTAGTTGATCATCTAATAATTCTTTTTGAGACTTGCCCATCTTTTCTGTTAATATTATTGTTATCTTGCTTGATAGCGTCTTAATTTTAGATTCTTCTTTGTCTTGACCAAGTAGATAACGATTTAGATATTGTATCCAGTGACTTTGTTCTTTGCTGCAATTTGATTCACTATATGTGAATGATACTCCCAGAAATGCATCTATGACTATATCTTTATCTTTGATAAAATCATTAAGAGAGCTTTTGCTAGTTTCTGAAAACAGCATTCTTAAGCTTTAAGCAGTTGTAAGCAGCAAGGGCTGAGGCTTCGCCACATTCACCTATACGAGCTTTTTTGGCTATTGTAAGAGATATAATATAATCTTTTAAATGTTCAGGAACAGAAATCGCTGTTAATGACTTCCTTAGTCTCTCTAGCTTTTTAGATAAACGCTCAATATCTTTATTTGGATATGTACCTATATAATATGGGTGTTCAGTCCTACCTCCTGGAATGAGATCATTAGAAGTTATTAATTGTCTGCATGTCAATTTAAGTATATCTGCCATAGCCGCCATTTGTATTCCTTATAATCTTTCACGTATTTTTTGCTTTTACTGAGAGTTAACTAAACCACAGAATTATTAAGGGTTTATTAAGAAATAATAATTTTATAGTTTGATATTGTAATAAAATAATAATTTTATAGTTTGATATTGTAATAAAATATTTTTTTACTCAGGAACCTTCGCATAAACCTGCTTAGCCCTCTCACAAAAAGCATCCAGCATCATATTTCCGATTTGAGTAAAAATAGGTTTTAGCGCCATAGAAAAAGCGCGATTTGCAAATCTATAAGATAATTTAAGCTCAACTTTACAAGCAGTTTTACTTAAAGACACAAACTCCCAATGACCTTCTAAAAATTCAAATGGCCCATCCAGTAAGTCCATATGAAGACTAATGTTTTTATTCAGAGTGTTTCTAGTTGAAAAACTTGTCTCAACAAACCCTTTTTTCACATAAAGCTTAGCTTCGATAATATTATTTTTCTTATCATCTTTTAGGATATCTACGGAATCGCACCAAGGTAAAAAGTTTGGATAAGATTTTATATCACAAACTAGCTCATACATTTGCTCTGAGGAGTAAGGTAAAAGGGCCGTTCTATTAAGTTCTGTCATTTAGGTTTCCTGTGATATAAGTTAGAAAGTTGGTAAAAAAAATGATATGATACTAGCCTTGTTTTGAAAGGATAAAATCAGTTAATAATATTTTAGCTGATTTTGCTAAAAATATAAATAATGAGATAGTTAAAAGAGTTAAAAAGATGTCAGCCAAACAAAAAGCTAAAAAAAAAGCCAAACAAGGATCAAGCGGTGTAATTGCTTTAAACAGGAAAGCATCGCACCTATATCACTTTGAAAGCAAATATGAAGCAGGAGTTCAGCTGCAAGGCTGGGAAGTGAAAAGCCTAAGAGATGGGCGAGCGCAAATATCAGAAGCTTATATAATTATTAAAAATGGTGATGCTTTATTACTAAATGCACACTTTACCCCTTTAACTTCAGCATCAACTCATATTACAGCTGAGCCTTCTCGCACTAGAAAATTATTGTTACATCGGCGTGAGATAGATAAACTGGCCGGTAAAATTAAAGAAACAGGATATACCATTGTTCCAACCAAGCTATATTGGAAAAGTAATTTCGTGAAAGTTGAAATTGCTCTAGCTATTGGTAAAAAAGATTATGACAAGCGCCATAGTCTTAAAACCAAGGATTGGGAGCGCCAAAAATCTAGAATCATGAAAAAGTCCCAGCAATAATTTTAAGAGAAATTATATGGAAAGTTCAAAATTTAATATTGATCCGGCAATTGATTCTCGTTTTGGAGATATAATAACCCATGCTTATAAATCAGATGATCTAGATTATGACCTAGGTGATTTTAATAAAGATATTAAATTAATTCATAAAGGAAAAGTTAGAAATAGCTATTTATTATCTAAAGGTAATAAAACTAAACGCCTTATGCTTGCAACTGATAGACTAAGTGCTTTTGATAGAGCAATATGTGAAGTCCCATTTAAAGGCCAATTATTAAATCAGCTTAGTACTTGGTGGTTTAATAACACCAAAGATATAGTTGCTAATCATTGCATTGCTATGCCAAATCCTAGAATGATCTTATGTGAGAATATAAAAGTTTTACCAGTTGAAGTTGTAGTTAGATCTTATCTTACCGGCAGCACAAATACCGCTATTTGGACAAGATATAATAATGGTGAGCGTAATTTCTTTGGACATGAATTAAAAGATAATCTACCTAAAAATTCAAAACTGCCAGAGCCTATTTTAGATCCAACCAGTAAATCAGATATTCATGATGAACCTATGAGCATAGATGATATGAAAGCTCATACTGAGATTGCACCATATTGGGAGCAAATATCACAAGTTGCATTAGAGTTATTTAAATTCGGGCAACAAAAAGCTAAAGATGCGGGTTTAATCTTAGTTGATACTAAATATGAATTTGGTTTAACAGCTGATAATAAATTAATGCTAATTGATGAGTGTCACACTTCAGATTCTAGTAGATACTGGGATCTAAAATCTTGGGAAGAAGATATAACAAACCCCAAAGCTTATGATAAAGAATTAATGCGCTTATGGGTGCGAGAAAGATGTGATCCATATAAAGATAAAAATCTACCAAAAATTCCACTAGAATTAGTAAAGTTTATAACAAGCCAGTATATAGATGTTTATGAAAGAATTACCAATTTGCCATTTTCTCCAGATGAATCTTATGGTAAAGAGGCTATTGATAACATTAAAGATGCAGCAGTAGCATGTTTAGATTTAATTTAAAATTAAAAATTTAAGGATAGGTTTATGTGCGGTGTAGTTGGGGTTTTAAGTAAAAAGAAAGTGGCAGTACAAATTCATGACTTATTAATGCAGCTGCAACACAGAGGGCAGGATGCTGCCGGCATAATAACAGCCAATGAGAGATTTAATATTAAAATTGGCCAAGGCTTAGTTAAAGATGTTTTCACACAAGAAGATATGGCTAACCTTGATGGTAATCTAGGGTTGGGGCATGTTAGATATCCAACATCAGGATCATTAGCCTCAGATGAGACCCAGCCTTTTTGGATTGGCAGCCCTTATGGAATTGCCATGGCACATAATGGCCAACTTACCAACTATGAAAAGCTTGCAGAATACTTAAAAAAAGAAAAGCGCAGACACCTAAATACAAAAAGTGATTCAGAAACTTTAATACATCTTTTAGCATCAAGCCTAGAGGATCAAGGTGGTGATGTTGATACAGATGAAGGTTTTTTTGCACAATTAGAAAAAGCTATTCGTAATTTAATGTTAAATGCTCAAGGCTCATATTCAGTAGTGTGCTCTATTATCGGTAAAGGCTTAGTAGCTTTTAGAGACCCACATGGTATTAGGCCCCTAGTTATGGGTGAGCGAGAAGATGAAAGCGGTGATAAATCTTATGTGATCGCTTCTGAAAATGCAGGTTTTTATGCATTAGGTTATGAGCAAGTAGAAGATGTATTACCCGGTGAATTAGTGTTTATATCTTTGGATGGAAAAGTATTTAGAAAAACCGTATTACAAAAAGAGTTTCGCCCTTGTATGTTCGAGAAAGTATATTTCTCAAGACCCGATGCAAAAATTGATGATGTTAGTGTTTACAGGGCAAGACTAAGGCTGGGGCAAAACCTTGCTAATAAATGGCAAGAAAAATTTAGTGACTTACCAGTAGATGTAGTAATTCCTGTACCTTTTACATCTAATACCGCAGCTTTATCTTTTGCAACTAAATTAGGAGTTAGATACTCAGAAGGCTTATATAAAAATCCATTTATTGGCAGAACCTTTATCATGCCGGATGATGCTATAAGACGAAGATCCGTAAGATATAAGCTTGCACCACAAGAAACTGAAATAAGAGATAAAAATATTATTTTAGTGGATGATAGCATCGTGCGTGGCACAACATCTCGTGAAATAGTTAAAATGGTTAGAGAGTCTGGGGCTAAATCAGTATATCTAGTTAGTACCTGCCCTGAAATTAAACATCCTTGTTTTTATGGAATAGATATTCCAACTGAAGCTGAGCTTATCGCATATAAATATAGCTTAGAAGAGCTAGAAAAAGAGTTCGGTGTAGATGCGCTTTTATATCAGTCTCAAGATGATTTAATTGAGGCTTTAACCAGAAGAGGGAAGTATGAAACTAAAAAACCTTGCATGGCTTGTTTAGATGGAGAGTACTTTCATGAAGAGTAACATATTATTAATTGGCTCAGGCGCAAGAGAGCATGCGATTGCTAAAGCTATATCTTCAAGTGAAAGTGAGTTTAGCTTAATTTGCCTAGCAACTGCTAAAAACCCAGGGATATTACAAATCTGTGATAAATTAATCGAGTGCGATATTTGTGATGTTAATACAGTGTGTGAGTATGCTAAAGAATATGATATAGATCTAGCTGTATGTGGCCCTGAGGCACCGTTAGCTAATGGCGTAATGGATGCATTAAAAGCTATTAATATCAAAATAATTGGGCCAACTAAAGCCTTAGCACAGCTTGAAAGCTCTAAAGGTTTTACTCGAGACCTATGGGATAGGCATAATATAGATGCTCAACCTTTATATCAACGCTTTAATAATGAGCACAATTTAATTGATCTATTAGAGCGCATGCATCCTAACTACGTCGTTAAAGCCGATGGCCTAATGGGTGGAAAGGGTGTTAAAGTCTTTGGTGAACATTTAGATACAAACGAAGAAGCCTTGAGATATTGCAATGAGATTTTTCAAAAAGGCCAAGGCTTAGTAATAGAAGAGAAGCTAATAGGCGTTGAGTTCTCCTTAATTAGCCTTACAGATGGCAAATCTTTTGTGCATCTTCCAGTGGTGCAAGATCATAAGCGTGCTTATGATGGCGATACCGGGCCTAATACCGGCGGTATGGGAACATATTCTGATGTTGATGGCTTATTACCGTTTTTAAGTGAAGATGATGTTAAAGCGGCTCAAGGGCTAAATGAGAGAACTATAGATGTCGTGCAAAAAGATGTGGGAGAGAATTTCTGCGGGTTTTTATATGGCGGCTTTATGCTAACTAAATCAGGCGTTAAATTAATTGAATATAACGTAAGATTCGGAGACCCTGAAGCTATTAATCTAATTCCTCTTATAGATGCCGATTGGATTAAGTTATTACATGCTATGGCTGAGCAAAAATTAGATAGCATAAAAGATGATATTAAAATTAAAAGTAGGGCTACGGTGTGCCAGTATGTAGTTCCAAAAGGTTATCCTGATTCTCCTAAAAAAGGGCCAATAAGTGTAAATAATTTATCTGAAGATTTAATTAGAGATAATTTATTTATTGGGGCTGTTGCCTTAGATGAAGATGGCTCAAGCTGGGTTATGACAGGCTCAAGAGCAATAGGTGTGTTAGGGGTTGGGGGTGATCTACCGGAGGCGCATGCGCAAGCTGTTGGAATTATCTCACATATCTCAGGAGATATTTTCTATAGAAAGGATATAGGCACAGCTGATTTAATATCTAAAAGAGTTGATTTTGTTAAAGGTTTTGAATAATCATGAGAATAGCGATTTTAGGTTCTACTAATGGCAGTATTGTCCCGAAGCTTGCAGAAGGTTTAAAGGATTTAAAGCTAAAATCTAGTGTAAATTTTGATTTATCTTTGATTATTTCCAATAAAGCACAAGCTGGTATTTTAGATAAAGCAAAAAACTTAGGTATTAAAAATGAGGTATGTTTGTCTAAAGGAGTTAATAAGTTAGATCGCGAAGTTTATGATGCCAAATTAACTCAAATCTTAGAAGATAATAATATTGATTTGATATTATTAGTTGGCTTTATGCGAATACTATCAGCTGATTTTTGTAGAAGATGGCATAAAAAAGTTTTAAATATTCATCCATCATTATTACCAAAATATCAAGGCTTAATGGATTTAAGCGTGCATCAAGCAGTGTTAGATAATAATGATACGGAAACTGGCTGCTCAGTGCATTGGGTGACTGAGGATGTTGATTGTGGGCCGGTGTTAGCGCAGCGTAAAGTGCCTGTTTTAGAAAATGATGATGCAAATAGCTTAAAGGCTCGGGTGCAGGCTGAAGAAGTTGGGTGTTATTTGGATGCTTTAAGTTCAATTTCATAAGCCTTTTTAAGTGGTTGAGCAAATGTTAAAGCCTGATATATTTACTTTGTATGGAAATTCATTTAAATCAAAAGCTATTTTATTTGCAACTTGACTACCATCACTTGAGACCTGTATGCCATATTGAGGGTTAGTAATATCATGTCCGTTAATATTCAGAACTAGCTTATAATCAGGGTGGTAAGGGGTGTTCTGTTTTATTAATTTTTCGATAGAATCATTTGAAGCATATTCGTTAAGCGTATACCTGTAGATATCCGCTTTAATTTGTGCTGCTATAAAATTTGGTGTTGGTATTTGAAAGCTTTTACTTAGATTCCAAGAAGCTCCTGGGCCTCTTTCATTATCAAATTGAATAAAGGAATTTGCGCAATCATTTCCATTACATGTAACAGTTATAGGCCCTGATTGATAATATGGAGTCATGCCCTGCGAGCATGAACCAATGTTATATAACATTATTCCACCATTATTTTTGAGAGTATTAAACCATTTCCAGAAATCAGTTTGCCCAGCGGCGCCGTAATCTATATCTTGATAGCTTGGTTCAGTAATACCAATTTGAATTTGATTTGGTGCAAGGTATTTTGGCGTGGAGTATCCGTAAAACCTAGAATCATTGCGTGCCGGCGTATTGTCGTTGGTGTTCGTATAGGTCATTTCAGATCCAAAGTCTAGGTAGTTTCCTAACATTGTATTATTAAAATACTGATCTGATTTACTATATTCAAGTGCTTTTGTAAGTATTCTTCCATGCCATTTATTATTATTTTTTATAGCCATAGCAGCATATTGTAGATTCTTTGGGTCTCCACAATTTGAGTACTCATCATCTATAGCAACACCGTCTAGGTTATATTTATTAATAATAGTTACTAACATTTCAGCAAAGGGCTTCGCGTCATCTTCTGAATTAAAACAGCTCCATCCAGCATTTTCATGACCACCTAAAACTCCAAGTAGTACAGGTATTCCATTTTGCTGAACTGATTTTACTTCAGATATATTTGTAGTTAATTGCTCATATACCTTACTATTAAATCCAATGCATGGGTTACCACTAGGTGCGCAATCACAATGTTTATAAGGGCTGGTGTTGCCTGGTATACCGCAACCAGCTTTTTCACTTGAAGAGGTTGCAAAATTAGCTGCAAATATAGTAGCAATATCAAAAAGTGTTTTGTTTTCATCTAAAGAGTTTTTTGTAGAGGAAAGTGAAAGGTAATCAGGCTTTAAGTATTTGTTTACAATGTTTATATGATAATCATTAAGTTCAACATACCCTGTAACTCTAGGGTTTGTAGGTGGGTTTATGGTAATGGTTTGATCGTCGGAAGATATATCACAGCTAAATAGCGTTAATTTCCTGGGAAGGTTTGAGCCAAGGGGGCGTTTATTATATTGTGGTTTATGCCCTTGTAAGTTATTTAAACTTGATTTTTTAATTTTGCCATTATCTACCTGGAAGCTACAATACCTATCTGGATTAAACTTATCTTTTATTATATATTCTCCATCCCATATGTTTTTATTATTTGTATTATTGGGAGATATAGCTGATATTAAATTTGTAACTTTTCCCACATTACCCCATAAAACTGGATTATTTCCATTATTAATGATGGTTACATTAGCATTGGATGTAGAAGTAAAGCTAGTTGCTAAAAGTGTATATATAAAAACTTTTTTTAACATGATAAAATTATCCTTAATCTTGTGTATAAATAAACGATATGTTTTATATGGCATTATTTGTTAAAACATTGTAACAATTCGGGGAGCCTGTATGCAATAATAATGTCAGGTTTTTTTATTGGAAATAAGTGTCTTTAAATAAAATTTAAAAGATCAGCAAGTAAATATAAAATAGTAAATAGGCCAAAAAAAAATGAACCCTAAATATAGAATTTTTATAGATGATAGTGTTATTGGCTATGAGCATTATTTTTCTAAAAATAATAATATAGAGCTTATAGTGCTGCCTGCGATTGATTTGCAAAAAATAATCAATGGGCAAAAAGATTTTACTATATCTAAAACAGATATTTTTATTATTCGATCAAAAGTTAAGTTTAAAAAAGATGTGGCGGTAAATTTACCGGGGTTTATTGGCTCTAGCGTGTCGGGAGAGGATCATTTAGATATAGCCTGGCTTGAAAACCAAGGAGTTGAGGTGTTTTGTGCAAAAGGTTGTAATGCCGATTCTGTAAGAGATTATGTTTTAGCAGTTTTAATTGAGCTAAAGGTTTTAAGTTTTGATTTAGCTATAGATTTAGCTATAGATAGCTGTAAGCCTAAAGTTAATAAATTAGCTGGGGTTATAGGATATGGCCATGTCGGCTCCAAAGTGGCAGATTTATTTTATGCATTGGGATTTAAAGTTATGATTTATGATCCTTTTATTAATAAAACTGGTAATCAAATTATTGATAAAAGAGAATATTTATTTGCTAATGAATTAGATGAACTTGCCTCTTGTAATATAATATCTATGCATTGCTCGTTAACTTATAAATTAGATTATGGCGCTAAAGCAAGTGAAAGCATGATAAAAAAAAGCTTTATTCAAAAATTAAAGCCAGGGACTATTTTGTTAAATGCTTCAAGGGGGGAGATTATAAATGAGGCTGATTTATTAAAATATGCAAAAAATATAATCTGTTGCTTAGATGTATGGCGTAATGAGCCGGAAATATCACAAGAATTAGTCTTGGCCTCTAAAATTGCGACACCACATATTGCCGGCCACAGTATTGATGCGAAAATAAAAGGTTTGCATATGGTTTATGAGGCTTTAGTAGCTTGGAGTAATTTAAATAAAATTAATTATTTTAATAAAATTAATATGCCAGAGCTCTCGGGTATATTAAATATTTATAATGGAGTTATGGATAAATCTTTGAAGTTATCTCAAATGAGTGAGTTATTAAAACATGCCGCAAGTTTAGATCCTAAAAAAACAGATACTATTAGAAATATATTTTTGGCATTGAGATAAGATAGTTTATAGGCAAACCATTTCAATTTATCGATTTTTACAAATAGATACGTGCTTTGCACGAGATTGCTTCGACGTAGTCTCGCAACGACGGCTGTCGGGAATGTTTTTTTTAAAACTATTCCAAGTCTAGGGGCTCACTATAGACAAAAGGTTTAGGTAGGCATATCCACGCAGCAAAGCCGGCTGGCAACGACGGCGGTCGGTGTTTTGATTTTGTTTGTCTATATAATATCAAACTTTGTAGCTTACAGGATTGTCCGGACAACTAGTAAAACCACATTCAGTTATTAGAGATGCTATATTCGCAACAATTATGGCTAAAAATAAGGCGAAGGCTATATGGCTTAAGGTGTTTAAGAATTTACTTTTATATACGGTATGTTTTTCAGAATCTTTATTAATTTTATATTGAATGTCAGAACTCATAACTATTGCGATATATATAATTGTCAGCATACAAATTATAAATAGCCATGTATACATGTGTAAGCCTAGGACCATAGATCCATAGCCTGGATCTCCTGGGGCTATATGTAAGAGTATTTGTCGTAAAGATACAAAAGATGTTAAAACAGCTGATAATAATGATATAGCATAGTGGCTAGGTCTTATTGAGTACCTAATATTTAATAAAAAACCAAATGCCATAGCAATTAGGCCAACTCTTTGTAATAGACAAAGTGGGCACGGCAGCTCTTTAAGATAAAACTGAAAACCAAAAGCTACAATTAAGATAAAGACTATACCTATCACATCGATTACATTTAATACTTTGAAAAAAGTGTTTTTATTTGAGCTCATTATTTGCATCCTCTATACATTCTCTGATTATAATTATAATGATATTGGTAATTTATCTGTCATATGGTGATAAAAAGTAAATGCATACAATATCAAAAAAATAGCAAATAAATATAAACTTACTTTTCTCCCTTTAAACCATGCTATCAGTGCTATGCATCCTAAGAATACGAATAAAATTAAGTTTAATGGCATTTTTTCTCCAGAAAATTATAAATAAAAAATTAGTTGAATTTTAATAATAATAGATCATCTTTCTTATATTTCTATATATTTATAATAAAATTATGCACAGCTAAGTTTTTATTGTAAATCTGCTACCATAACATTAAGTAATTATAAGTTAATGTTATATACAGTTGGTGTTATGCGATGTTTTAATATGTTAAGTCATAAATTAAAATCAGCCTTATTACTTAAGGCTTTGATATGCATATTGTTATCTATATTATTAATTTTTAATTATTATGTGGCATTTGGCTCTAATTCAAATAATAAATGTAAAATTTTTAAGATTGGATCTGAAGAAGTTTGTCTTGAAATCCCACAAAATAGAGAGGAAAAAAGGTTAGGGCTAATGTTTCGAGAAAAACTTCTCGATAATCATGGGATGTTATTTTCTTGGGACAAAAGCCGTAAATATTGTATGTGGATGAAAAATACTCTTATTCCTTTAGATGTGGCGTTTATAGATAAAAATTTTAAGATAAAGCAAATAAAACAAATGATACCTAAATTGTTAAAGAGTCACTGTGCAAGTACTCCGGTTATGTATGTCGTCGAGATGAATCAAGGATGGTTTAAGAAAAATAATGTTAAAGTAGGCGATGAGCTTAAGTTTAAAAAAATATGAAAAAATATGAAAAAATATGAAAAAATATGAAAAAGTGTGATTTAAGGTTAATAGTAAGAAGTTAGAATGTTTTGAAAAATCATCCTACATCTTTTGCCTTTAGAGATGTGTTAAAAAAGCGTATAAAGTGAAACCCTACATAAATAATTACCAAGCTTGCAATAACTAATTGGACAAGGCCTAAAATATGTAGCTCGTGAGAGTAGGGTGCTAATGGCTTAAATTGCAATGCCCAATGGCTAAAATCCAAAGTAGCCTCTGCAGCAACAGCTAACGGGAAAGTGAATGCTGCGTAAGCCGGGGTAAATGGCATGCGTAGCAAGGTTACTAACATCACATAAACACTTAAACTAGTTAAGCAAGAAATGCCAAATAACCCCACACCAAATAGGGGATTTGTATGCGGGAATAAAACAAGAGCTCCAGCTAAAATTAGGTTTGAAGGGGTGGTAAGAAGAGCTAAAGTGGCTTTATGTCCTTCTTTTAATGGAATGCCTAGGCAAAGACGATACAAAACTAAGGGCATTAAGATAACGTAACAAACAGTACCAAATATAAAAATAATTTCAGATAAAGGCCTAAAAACAGGGCTTGGTTGGGTAATGCAAGCAACAATCATGCCTGTTGTAGGTATAAACCAGCTAGGCAAAATGTGTGATTGAAAACATTGGCTGGTTTTAATGCGTTGATAAGCGAATGTTAAGAAAAAGCAAAAGTGGGCAATTATGGCAATAATCCAAATAATACTGCCAACAACAGTGCTAATTTTACTTATGAAATAAGCTAAAATCATTAAAGTTAAAGTGAGAGTTGGCGCCACAGAACCAACTGTAGGGTCTTTTAGCTCGGTATATAGCATGCCAGGGTGTCTAGAAAATCTAATTAGAATTGGTAAAATTAATGCTAATGCAACAACGAATGCTATTATCAATAAAATATTAGTTGCTACAGTTGGAATTTCTAATAACGACCAAACCCATAGCGCTGTACTTAAACCAAGTGCTAAACCTGCAGTTGCCGTTGGATATTGATTAATGAATTTCATAAAGCCTCTTTATAATAAATTTGTGATATTAAATTCAGTATAGGTTGGGTGCGAAGAAACTGTCTACATTATTTTATAATTAGTACGGCGCAATAAAACGTCATCCTAAAATAATTTAAGTGCTACAATTAAATAAATTATATTAAGTAAAAAATTATAAAGAGGTTGTTTTGATAGAAACTAATCATGTAAAAATAGCACCTGATCTATCATTTAAATTAAGAGAGTTCATAGAGCAAATTATTATAATTAATAAATCAGGATATAAAGAAGATAAAATTATTTTACGGTGAATATTGCTGATCATAACAAGGTATCAGTGTCTATTCATGTGTATGGTAAAGATTTAAGATATGTGGATAGATCAGTCTTTGATATAAAAACTAAAAGATGCTTGCCAAATCCTAATTTAGAGTTTGTAGATTTAACTGTTTAAAAAATATAGTTAATGGAAATTCAGATAAAAGGGAGAGGAGAAATTGAGAGTAAATTATTTTACAACTAAAGTTGCAGCCGATGTCGCTTTTTGTAGTCGCTTTTTGTAATCGAGCTTTAGAAAATCACTTATCTTTTGGCAAAGATTTCCATTTTGCAATAAGTCTATCCAGCTGATTTGCAAAGGCCTGACGGTCACGCTTATGTAGCACGCTTGGTCCGCCGGTTACGATTCCGGCATCTCTGAGCTCCGACATTATATTTCGTGTGCTTAGGCGTTCTTTGATATTTTTTGCGGTGTAAAGCTGACCTCTTGGGTTTAGCGCAAGTCCGCCTTTTTCAATGACCGCATCGGCAAGAGGGATATCAGCCGTAACTACTAAGTCTCCCGGGGTTAATTGCAGAACAATTTCATTATCTGCGACATCAAAGCCAGCAGCAACTTGTTGCATACTGATAAATGGGGAGCGCGGAGTCTCTAAGCGTTGATTTGCTACTAGAATGAGCTTGATTTCTGCGCGGATAGCGGCACGAAATAAAATTTCTTTAATGACTTTTGGGCAAGCGTCTGCATCAACAAATATGCGCATATAATACTCTTATGTAATTATGGTTTTCGACGGCTTTGGACTGATTTTCGCTTAGCCGATGGCTCACCATAACGCGTTTGTTGTTTTCTTGGGGCTCGTTTCAGATTGTCACGATACTTAGGACGTTGCATTTGAACTGGCTCTGGCTTGAGGGCTGGATTCGGCTCATAACCAGGAATTATTTCCTGAGGAATTTTATATCGCAGCAACTTTTCAATGTCCTTGAGTAGCTTGTGTTCATCGGCGCATACTAATGAAATGGCTAAGCCATGATGACTGGCCCGACCAGTACGACCTATTCGATGGACATAATCTTCAGGTACATTAGGTAATTCAAAATTAACAACGTGAGGCAGTTTAGCAATATCCAGTCCTCGGGCAGCAATATCAGTGGCCACAAGTACACGTATCTTTCCGGCTTTAAAATCCGCTAGTGCGCGGGTGCGTGCTGCTTGTGATTTGTTACCATGAATGGCCGCAGCGGTTAGTCCATCAGTTTCTAATTGTTTCGTTAAGCGATTGGCACCATGCTTGGTGCGTGTAAACACCAATACTTGTTTCCAGTTTTTTGAGCCAATCATGAAGGATAATAATTCACGTTTACGCAATTGGTCAACGGGATAAATAACTTGCGTAATTTGTTCTGCCGTTGTGGTAGAGCGTGCGACCTCAATGCGGGCAGGTGATGATAAAAGCTTATCAGCTAAGACTTTGATTTCTTTTGAGAAGGTCGCCGAAAATAATAAATTTTGTCGACGTTCTGGCAGTAGGTTTATGATTCTACGGATATCACGAATAAACCCCATGTCCAGCATACGGTCAGCTTCGTCTAACACGAACATTTCAACTTTAGATAGATCTACAAAGCCTTGCTGGATTAGATCAAGCAAACGACCGGGTGTAGCAATTAATATGTCTATGCCAGATCGTAGTTGATTGATTTGCGGATTAATATTAACTCCGCCAAACACTTTTGCTGATTTGAACGGTAGGTGTTTTCCGTACATTTGAACATTATCGAACACCTGTGCGGCTAGCTCACGTGTAGGTGTTAAGACCAATGCATATATGGATCTTTTATTAGCATTGTTTTTTATGGGAAGCTTAGAAAGTCGTTGTAATATTGGTAGGGTGAAAGCGGCTGTTTTCCCGGTTCCTGTTTGCGCACTGACTACAGCATCTTTTCCTTTTAGAATAGGGGGAATTGCTTGCAATTGGACTGAGGTAGGGTCTTTATATCCCTTTTCATTAATAGAGCGTAATAATTGAGCTGATAGGCCAAGTGTTTCAAATGACATAGATAATCTTCCTTAAATAGTACCCCTTATACTTCTTACTGGTAATAAGGTCGATCCAGGCTTAAAAATAATGGATAAGTACAGGGTGTAAGCTATAGACATTGATCGAAGATGAATTAGCCGCGTAAAAGCTGCGCATTATAGCAAAAAAACGCACACAGAGCAATTGTTGTACAGCGATGATTAAATCAATGATGTAACTTATTATTATAATGGTGGCATTTTACAGACGGTTCTTAATAATTTAGTTAAAAGTTAATAAAATAACCCATACTCCAAAAAACTATTTGAGCTGGAGTATGGTTAATTTATTTTCGCAGGTTCTCATATTTTTCATATTATTTAAAAGCAGTTATGGTGCGATAATTAGTTTTATTTGACCTTAATTTGATATAAAATACTAAAAATTATAAAATCTTAATAAAGCCTTAATGTTTCTATAGTTAGAGTGATCACGATTCTCACGCGGAAGTGGGATGATATACGGGGCGGGCCTATTGTTAGTAATAGGGGTTCTAAGGAACGCAAGATAAATTTTATCTGCCTAGTTAGGTGGTGGCACTACACAAGCAAAAACCGCATATACTCCGCTCATTATTAACTTGGGACAACATACCTTGAATCAATCTAAATTCTCCACTTTAAACCTTAATTCTGATCTAATACAGAGCTTATCGCTACATGCCTATGAAAGCATGACCCCTATTCAAGCACTTAGCTTACCGCCTATACTTAATGGCAAAGATGTCGTTGCCCAAGCGAAAACGGGATCCGGAAAAACAGCGGCATTTGGCATTGGCATCTTATCAAGACTAGACTTGAAGGCTCGTCATGTACAGGCGCTGGTGCTATGCCCAACCCGAGAATTGGCTGATCAAGTTGCCAAAGAAATTCGCAAGTTGGCACAAATGACCCCTAATATCAGGGTGCTTACTTTATGTGGAGGTACCCCATTTAAGGCTCAGGCTACCTCTCTAGAACGAAACGTTCATATTGTTGTTGGAACCCCAGGCCGCATCGAAGAGCATTTGCAAAAGGAAACACTGAAACTAAACCAGCTAGATATTCTCGTGCTCGATGAAGCGGACCGAATGCTTGACATGGGATTCCAGCCATCGCTCGATGCCATTACAGCAAAGATACAAAAGAAACGTCAGACACTGTTATTTAGCGCAACTTATCCTGAAAAAATTGATCTAATCACTAAACGTGTTATGACTGATCCAATAAGAGTTGAAACGGACGCCACTCATAATGATAAGAGTATTCAGCAGCATTTTTACAAAGTAAAAAATAATGATCAGCGGATGACAGCATTACGCTTATTACTATTACAGCAATTCCCTGAGTCTACCTTAGTGTTTTGTAACACCAAACGAGAAACTGACTCTATAGCTGATCAGCTGAAAAACTCGGGTTTTAGCGCGCTTGCATTGAACGGTGATCTTGAACAAAAAGAACGGCGTGAAATACTGGTTCAGTTTGCTAATAAAAGCATTTCCATATTGGTTGCTACCGATGTCGCTGCGCGCGGCCTTGATATTAAAAAAATAGACGCCATTATAAATTACAGTATTGCACGTAATCTTGAAGTACATGTACATAGAATTGGCCGCACGGGGCGGGCAGGAAGCGCTGGCAAAGCATATTCTCTTTATAGCGACGATGAGCGTGACCAAATTGAACTACTTGAAAAATATTTAGAACAATCTATTAAAGCGGAACCTTTACCTCCACTTACCCTATTAAAAAAATCAGCCTATCACTCATCAATGGCCACATTGAAAATAAATGGTGGAAAAAGTCAGAAAGTTCGCCCGGGCGATATTGTTGGTGCGTTAACAGGAAAACATGGCGTCAAGGGGTCGGATATCGGAGATATTGATATTTTTGATCGCCGCGCCTATGTTGCTGTTAACAAAAAAGTGATACATATTGCCCTCAAAAAGCTGAACGAAGGGAAGCTGAAAGGCCATTCATTTCGAGTTTGTCGAGTTTAACAAAAAGGCCAAAGGGATCACCTTGACCCTCTGCCACACTAACTAAGCCTTTACTGAGGTTTTTTATATATCATATTAAGGGATTACTACTTATTAATGAGTCTTATGCAGATATTAATTTGACTGGATTGCAAAACTTAAGAAAACAATGCAGGGTAGATAAGGAAACGGTTGCCTCAGTAATAAAAAAATTAGCTAGGACTTTACCTTTAGATCAAGTTCAATCGGCTGGTGTTGGACCGCAGGTGGAGTTAGAGTCAACACCAAAATCAGCACTGACAAGATTGAACGCACCAGGCAAGGGCGATGACAAGAGATTTTATTCGTACAATGAACTCTAGCACAATATTTATTTAGGTGCACTATCAATGGGTGATAGCTTATAATGTATATTCGCATAATGTACATTATGTTAAATTAGATATACTTAATGTTAATATTGATAAATTTAACATAATTAACGATATCGAACTCATTAAATTCTCTAGTGATTTTTGGATTACCCCAGTAAATTGGTATTGTATTAGCTGACATAGCCTCAACTATCTTTTCAGTGGTATATCCAATTGTTTTAGCATTTTCAAATGCATATATTGAATTTATATTTTCTTATAAAGTCTAACTTTGATTTAACAGGTTCCCCAATATTATTTAAAAAGCGCCCCCCAGAGTCAACTTTTTTATATTGAGATAATCTTCTGAAAAATAGTTCTCGGATTGGGTTAGCTTTCGAATTAGAAAATACGAAAGAGCAAAAATCAGTTTTTTCTTTAGTAATTATTTCGGGGCGTTTTGAGGTATTTCTTGGTAGTTGTAGTTCAATAACGTATCGTGCCGCTGACTGAACTCTATGGACAATATTTAACCCAATATATAACTGGGTAAATCCGGGCCCCTAACCATTTATTATTAACTAGCTAAAGGATTAGGCCCATATTTATTATCGCCCTCTTCGCTTGACTTGCAAAACCAATAAATTAAAACCGGAATACCAATAATAGTAAACCCAATTAATAACCACCAACCAGATTTACCTATATCGTGAAGTCTTCTAGCAGCAACTGCATATGATGGAATAATAATAGCTAATTGTAAGGCAATAAATATATAAGCACCAGCTTGTATGTTATTAAAAACATTACCTAATACACCCAAAATTAAGGCCATTAACTCCCAATACCAATAACCTGATCGCTGGGTTCTGTCGGAAAAATTAAAATAGTTTACAAACCCTGATTTAACAGCTTCAATAAAATTCATATCAAACATCCTAGTAGTAATTAAATTAGTATTATAAGGTCACAATACTTTATAATAAAGTATATATTATATCATAATTTCCCGCAAAAAAACATAACATTTTTACCATTTTTTTTGACATCCTCCTTACCCTAATACGAAACTGCGCTACTAATCATAATAGATAGCTATTATAGACTTGTTTTTTTACGAAGGTTTATTGTATAATACCTAAGCTTTTAATTTTATAGTAGGTGAAGCAAGGATTTTTCTAACCAAATGGATTTTTAAATTACGCAACATCTGTGAACAAAACTTTATTAGGATGACAATATGAAATATATAAGAGTTTCTCTGGTTTTATTACTATCTTCACTTTCGATTAATACATTTGCTCTAAATAATGCCTCACAACAAAATAACGTGCGCGTTAGTAACCCAAAAATAAGTAAAAAACAGATATTAGAAAATAAAAAGTTATTAGGTGCTATAAAATCAAAAAACTTATCTAAAGTAAAACAGGCATTGAAAGATGGTGCCGATGTAAATATTATCGGTGAAGATGGTTCTTCTGCATTAATGTTAGCATTATCCGAGAATGCTGGCTTGCCTATAGTTAAGCTTTTAATTAAGAGCAAAGCTAATGTTAATGCAATAAACTATGATGGAATGACAGCTTTAATGTATAGCAATACGCTATCTATTACGAAGTTACTTATAGAAAATAAAGCTGATGTAAATGCAAGAGACAACTATGGAAAGACTGTTTTAATGTCTAGCAATACGCTATCTATTACGAAGTTACTTATAGAAAATAAAGCTGATGTAAATGCAAGAGATAATAAAGGAATGACGTCTTTAATGCCGTCTTATGGGTTCGATCCCTCTCTGGCAAAGGTAAAGTTACTTATAGAAAACAATGCTGATGTAAATGCAAGAGACGATAGTGGGACTACCGCTTTAATGAGAGCTGAATCTCCCTCTATTGCCAAGTTTCTTATAGAAAATAAAGCTGATGTAAATGCAAGAGACTATAGTGGAGCTACTGCTTTAATGAGAGCTGAATCCCCTTCTTTGGCTAAGTTGCTTATACAAAATAAAGCTGATGTAAATGCAAAAAACCATAATGGAGTGACAGCTTTAATGAGAACCAAATCCCCTTCTGTGGCTAAGTTGCTTATACAAAATAAAGCTGATGTAAATGCAAAAAACCATAATGGAGTGACAGCTTTAATGGGGGCGAACCTTTCTGTAGCCAAGGTGCTTATACAAAATAAAGCTAATGTGAATGCAAAGGATAGTAGAGGCATGACCCCTTTAATGCATACATTCTCCCCTTCTGTGACCAAGCTACTTATAGAAAACAAGGCTGATATCAATGCTAAAGATCATATGGGGGAAACTGCTTTGATGAAGTCTATGAGTTACTCTGTATCTAAAATACTATTAGATAGTAAGGCCGATGTGAATTTAAAAGACCATAGGGGAGGTACTGCGTTATTCTATTCCTGGCAACCATCCATTACGAAGTTACTTATAGAAAATAAAGCTGATGTAAATGCAAGAGATAATTATGGCAGGACACGGCTAATGACAACGTTTCACGCTTCTGTAGCTAAAATACTTATAAAAAACAATGCTGATGTAAATGCAAGAGATAATAATGGCATGACGCCCTTAATGCTAACCATTTCTCCTTCTATCGCCAAGATGCTTATAGAAAATAATGCTGATGTAAATGCAAGAGATAGTGCTGGAACCACAGTTTTAATACATGTTGTTAATCACTATATGATAGGGGCTGCCCCAATAGAAAAAATGCTTATACAAAATGATGTTAACATGAATGCAAAAGATAGCAGTGGCATGACGGCCTTAATGTATGCATCCAAATTTGGTTATCTAGATAGGGTAAAATTACTTGTTGAAAATGGGGCAAATATAAATGAAGAAAATAAAGGGAAAAGTGCTTTATTTTATGCAAAAAAAGGAAATCATCTTGATATAGTAAAATACCTTAAAAACAAGATATCTCATAAGCTTAGCATGAAGCAAATAATACTAAAGGATTTAAAGTCTATTAAAGATGCTATTTAGGCATATTCTTTCTCAATAAAGAAAGTACGAGCTTTTTTATTTATATAACATCAACCCCTTGATGCTTATATAACCCCCTGCCATTAGCAGGTGCCTTATCAAGCTGACTCTCACCTCTGTCATCAAAAGCTTTTACACTAATAGCACCTTTGCCAATAGGAAGAGCTGCACTCCAAAATACAAATTTACCATTTCCATTAGGCGGGATTGATATTTTTGCATCTGTACAATCTACTTTATCGCGACAAGCTAAAACTTTATTGATAACTCCTTTGCCACTAAAGGCTATGCCTTGTACATGATCCTTTGCTTTGCCATTTATCTTGCTAGTATTAACTTCAGTAATAACAGAGCTTACTGGGAAATATAAATTAAAACCAAAGGGTTTATTATTTTCAAGATCTCGCAGAACATATGCATCATATTTGGGGCAAGCTGCTAGAATTTGTCTTTCAGTTGGGCTTAACATATTCATCGGGTCACCAAGCCTTTGTGTTAAAATTTTGGTGACTTCATCTTGGGATATTTCCTCTTTAAATTCGATGCTTTCAACAGATTTTATGTTTCTGAAACCAGGCACACCCTCGCCTACTAATCTGCGTTCTCTTCCATGAATATCTGGCAAATCTGAGCCATCTTCCATTTGAGTTGATAAATGAAACTTATTAAATTCACTTGAGTGAACAACGGTTTTATAACCATCTGTACCAGTTACAATCATAAGACAAGGGTTTTTAAAGCGTAAAACTAGCTCTTCTAGTAATAAATCTATGGAAATAGCTTTAAGACGCATAACTCCAATTGCATCACCGCCCTTTTCACCCCATTGTGTGCCATTGGCTTTAAAATCAAATTTGGATCTCCCCGCGCCAGCACAAATTATAGGCTGAAAAATTGTTTCATGGGGTAAGGTTCTAAAATAATCATTATTTAAAGTGTATACACTGCCATCCAATAATTTAACATCCATATCTTCTTTATCTTTTGAATACTCACCATGTTCTCTTACAAAAAAATCTACAGTTTCACCATCGTCACTAAATATAAGCTCTTTTGGTTCAGCATTGTATGGATTATGTTGAATATAAATTTGCGGGTTAAATTTAGTAGCAATAGTAATTTCTTTGAGTTTATCATCTGGAATTATTGGCAAAGACCCTTCGGTTAAATAAAATTTATCTAATGCATCTTTAACATTTGCACTCTTATAATGAAACTTATATGAATTTGCATTCCAAACCTTTTCAATATCATGTTTATTAACCATTGATAAAACTTTGGCTCCTCCAGGGTGAGATTCTATAAACTCATTTGGAAGCAAATAAACTTTGTTTTTTAAAGAAAATAAGTTTTGTTCTTTTGTAATAGCATTTGCACTTGCACTTGCACTTGCAACTTTATGCTTAATATCATCTGATATAGGCTCTTCCTGACCAGCTTCCTCTTTTATAGAGGTTTGTCTTTTATATCCTTGATATGTTAAGTAACCGGCAATAGATGCTCCACCAAATAATTTAAACTTTGAAACCCCAAATAAAGAACTCATAAATCACCAGCCTTTTAATTATTATTTTTTATTGCTGGGTGATTTTAGCCCCTATAATATAAATTTACCACTTATTATTATAGGCCTACCGCTATACTAACTGGAGATTTAGCTCGTTCACCCAGGGATTGTATTGGAGTTGTCTGCGCTAAATTTTTTTCTAAAATTTGTATGATTTGTTCTAAATGCTCTACTCCTACCCCATCACCTTCCTTCTGCTTTCGATCTGACTTTTCTTGCAGTTCGACAATAATATCATGCATAGACTGAGACATGTTTTCAGGGGTATAAAATGCTTCACTGAGGATTTTTCTTATCCAATTAATTTTTTCTCTTTTTATTAAAGCTCTAACTGTATTAAAGCGTAGAGTCGGATCTCTGCTAGATAGTATATTTTCTCCGGTTAATTGATAATGTTCACAAACCTTAAGAACCTTAAGAAGACTAAAAAAGTTTGCAGCCATACAGTTTCCATACTTTTGTGGCTTAAATGTCAAGTTTAAAAGGCTTATAACAAGCTTTCCCATAGGGTCTGCAGAGCATAAATCCTCTTCAGTCTCAATAAATTTACCACCAAATCCAAATAATGACGCTATGTGATTTTTCATTTGATCAGATATTCTTATACTTTTCGTGTGAATTGTCCCATCCCTTTCATGAAAGATACCGGTAAGTTTTTTATAACATAGCATCCTGCACTCTTCCTGCTGGCCATCTCCTCTGTTCATAAAAAAATAAAAATCACCCATATTAAAATAACAAATTGAGTGGGAAGGACCTTCGTCATCAAAATCAAACTTGAGGAACTTTATTTCAGGATTTATTCCTGAAAGCTCTTTTTTAACTGTTTCATATTTTAACTGAATATCAGAAAGACAATCGACACCCAATAAGATGTAAAGGGCAGTTAAAACCTTTTCATCCGGAGGATTTAACATTCTTTGTGGGGGCCCAAGCTCAGAAGTATATCTAGTAGGTGTTAAAGTATTAGTTGTATAAGCCAAATAATTACTCCTAAATATCTATAACAATTTAAAATATAAGCATATAATACTTAAAAAAACATCTTGTATTATAATACAATATTTTGCTGTAAAAAACGTAATATTTTTTGACAAAGGTGTTTGGCTGGTTAGTAGGATTTATTTATATTTTTCATTAAGATAAAAAGTTGTGCGGCGTTCGCATTTATTTGTAAAAATTTAAATATAATTCAAGCATATTCTTCTATATAATGTATTACTTTAATTTCCTGATATATCTAAAGGACAAGAAATTATGAAATATGAAGTTACAAAATTATTAGATGGCTATACTATTTGCTTTAGGCAATGGAATGCAAGGCACAGCCATTGCAAATTCCTACACGGCTATGCAATTTCTTTTAAATTATATTTTCAAGCAGATTATCTTGATGAAAATAACTGGGTTTGGGATTTTGGCTGGCTTAAAAATAAAGATTTTAAAATTGATGGAATGCCAGCTAAAGAATGGTTTTCATATATGTTTGATCATACAGTTTTAATCTCAGAAGATGACCCTGCCTTAGATCAGTTCGAGAAATTAGATAAAGATGGAATTATTAAGCTTCGTATTATCCCTCAGCAAAGCTGTGAAAAGATGTCTGAGTTTGTTTTTCATAAAGTTAATAAGTTAGTAAAAGATATTACCCAGGGGCGAGTTAAGTTACATAGGGTTGATACTTTTGAGCATAATAAAAATTGTGCTTCTTTTATTGGGGGTTAGCTTAGCTACGTACGTAAGGCAGCTGTTCATCCATATTCATTTTTGGATCAACTTTATGCTGCCAATAACCTAAAGCAAATGAATCTGTTCTTGACCATTTCTCCCACTTTTGAAAAACATCTAAAACTTCATGATTTTCTAAAATTTTTGCTATCTCCTCCGGAGTTCTAAATTCATGATGTCTAAATAATGCTACCGCACCATTTAATAATAAAAGTTTTGCAACTTCAGCCTGATTACTTCTGGCAGCATAATGCAATGGAGTATTGCCCCTGCAATCTTGGGAATTAATATTCACTTTGCCTGTTTCTAATAAAAATTTTACAGCTTCTATATCACCTTGTTCAATTGCTCTTTGCAATGGTCTTACTCCTGAGTTAGAGCCACAATCAGGATCAAGCTTGAAATCTTCAACTAACATTTTTAATGATAAAAGCCTATTCTCAGATTGTTCAGCTCGAAGAACTATGTGAACTGGAGATAATCCTGTTGTTTTTTGAATAACTTTTCTATGTTTATCTTCAAAATATGGCAAAAATAGCTCTAGAATTTTAGGGACTCCAGTTTGTGCGGCAAGAGCTAAAGGATATATCCCGCCATATTTGTCTTTTGTTAACATAGACTCTCCCCTATCAAGACAACTTTTGATTTTTTCTAAGTCGTTATTTAATACTGCATAATACAAAGGACCTCTTCCAGCTGCATTTTTTTCACCATAATTTAAGTCAGTTTTAAATGGCTGTTTATATTCATCAGATAAAAGAGGAAACAAATCTTCCTTTGCAAATTCTCTAAACCCTGTAATTCCTGCTCTAAGAGCTGCTTGATATGGATCTAATCCTTCATGGTTTGCGGTTAACAAGCAATTATGTCGCAAAATTAATTTTGAAATTTCTAACTGGCCTGAAAAAATAGCGACTAATAACGGTGAGTAACCCATATCATTTATAATATTAACTAACCTTTTAGGCTTATTTCCGCCTGATATAATATTACGTAATAATCTAAAAGAAGGTTTTTTATTATCTTCTTCTAATAGAGTTCTAACGATATCTTCACTACCATGAATTATCGCTCTAAAAAGAGGAGTTTCCCCATTATTATCTTGAATAGTAATAGATGCGCCATTACTAATAAGAAAGCGGGCAGTTGCTTTTTTGCCAGAAGATGCCGCTAAGCAAAGAGGAGTTTTGCCTTTGTACTCCATGTCTATGTAATTATTAATAGGAGTTTTAGAGTTTTTAGAGATAACCTCTAAGTTTTCAATAATATTTTTTACTAAAACTAAGTCACCCTGTTGTGCGACTCTATGTAATAGCGGCATTTTCTTTTCTTCTTGAGCCAGTAAGCTTATGTTCTTACTTTTAGTTAAGATTTCAGATGCCTTATCATAAAGATCGCGACCACGCATGTAGTATAATAGTGTTTTTATACCTGCTATTGCAGAAATTCCTCCTCCAATAACAGTTGCAGGATTCATAGCTATGTAATTTGTGAAAACCTCGGGTAAAGTAACAACAGTATCTGTAACGCTATTAACTTGATCTGCTATAGAGTTATTTTGAGACGTAGATAAGACTGGAATAGGAACTGCCTTTAATTTTGATTTGAATTGTTTTGATAATTGCTTGGAAAAGTCATGAGATAATGGCCTAAATATATTAAAAGTTCCAAAAAGTTGTTTTTTAAAAATGATTTTTTCCTATAGAAAAGTAGTTTTTAGAAGATTTATCAATTATAGACATACCACACTGTCTTTGCGAGGAACGACTAATTGGTGTTTTTTATTTATCCAAAGATGTGTGCACACAGTAGGGTTTACTTTTTCACTAAAGCAACCGCACCTAAACTCCCAGCATTTCCACCTAAACCAGGAGTTACTATATATTGATCAATATTTTTTATAATTTCATCTTTTTGAATATAGCCATTAAGTTTTTCTTGTACTACTTTGTGAATTTTAGCCAAAAGATGTTTTTGCCCTAAAACCCCTCCTCCTATAATTATTCTCATCGGAGATAGCGTGCAAATATAATTCACGATGGCATGCCCTAAATAAAAAGCTTCGATATCCCAGGCTTTATGATCCTCGGGTAAATTTAGCGCAGAATCAACATTCCAGCGCTCTTTTAATGATGGGCCGGAAGCTAATCCTTCAAGGCAGTTATCATGTGTTGGGCATACTCCTGTAAAATCATCATCTGGGTGCTTAGGTGTATAAATATGCCCTCCTTCAGGATGCATGAGTCCATGAACTAGTTTTTTATTTACAACTACTCCAATTCCAATTCCAGTGCCAACTGTAATATAAATAAAATCAGTTAATCCTTTTGCATTGCCCCAGTAACCTTCTGCTAAAGCTGCAGCATTAACATCTGTATCTAAGACTAATTTAATTTTATCTCCCATCGCATTTTGCATATAGCCTAAAATATTAAAATGTTGCCAGGCTAATTTTGGAGGGACAGTGATATATCCATAAGTTTTTGATTCTGGGTTTAAATCTATAGGGCCAAATGAGGCAATTCCTATTGCTAGAACTTCATGTTCTTTTTGTTGTTCTTTAAAGAATTTAGCTATTTTTGGCATTGTAATATCAGGGGATTCTGTGGGAATTCTTATTTTGTTCAAGATTTCATTGTCTTTATTTGTGATAGCACAAATAATTTTCGTGCCGCCTAACTCAATTCCTCCATATACTTTAGTCACAATTAATCCCCCTTATTTATTATCTTAATTATAACTCAAACATTAGCTATAATTAAGATATAATTGTTTAACTGTATAATTTTTAGGGGGATATTATGAAAATATTAGTTATAGGTGGAACCGGCCTAATTGGCTCATCAGTTGTTGATTTACTAAAAAACAAAAACCCTGATGATGAAATCATAGCTGTATATTTTCTATTACCTTATATTCAGCGCCATCTGAATTTAAAATACTTTGCATAAGTGCTATCTCATTAACATCAATATAAATTTCTTCTAAATTTTCAAATTTTGTTTTTGTTAGCTCTTTTATATTTTCTTTATTCTCTTTAGTTTTTTTTATTCTGGCTAAAGTAATATGTGGCAAATAAGATCTAGATTTTGAATTTGGTTTAATATCAGTAATGGCCTTTTCAATACTCTCTTTAGTTTTGTCAAATAAATTAAAAAGATGTTTATTATCTTTATCTATAAGAGCAACTATAGCTATAGAACAGGAAGACTCTAAAATACCTATCCCATTTAATTTGATTTTAAAAGGTTTAATTTTCCTAATATTAGATTTTGCATTAGTTATTAATTTAGGAATTTTATTTTCTTTAGTTTCTCCTAAAAAATGTAAAGTTAGATGAAGATTTTTGTTTTGTATTAATTTGATATTTATATTTAAATCAGAAGTATTTTTAAGTTTTTTTATACATTTAACATAAGACTTAATATGTATACCGAAAATACATGCTGCTAAAAATAATCTCATAACTTATCAACTTTTATATGATTTTGTATCGTTATATTAGACTATTTCTTAGTATTATGTGTTTTTTAACTCTTTATGACCTTCACTCTTGTCATAAGAATAACTATTAGAGTGTAACCTATCATACCTTTGATATTTGGCAGAATGAGTATATATAAGATTAAAAGTATATAAAATACCGAAGAAAATAATGTATGGAAGAGCTTTTTTAAGCAATTTAATGGCTTTTTTCTTAATCAATTGAATAATCCTTTTTATTTGAATAATATTTAATATTACATCAGTATACACTACGAACATTAAAGTAATATTAAGGTTTAAATTAATTCTAATGAGTTTAATTATAACCTTAAATAAATTATCCTTTTGCCATATCAACCTTCACGCAAAAAAATATCAAATAAGCGTTAAATATGCCTAATTCGGTAAAAACAATCTGTTTTCTTTACATTATTTAAATCTTTTTTTTTGGAACAGATTTGGGCATTTTAACTCCTACAAAAACAAGCACATAAGTGCAACTGTTTTTATGTTTAATCTAAAAACAGTATAGGAGAAAATCTAAAAAATAATCTATACAAATCTAAATTATTTTAAATTTCAATATCCATAGCCATAGTCATAAGCTGAAATAATTTATCGGATGCTTTTTCAGCATACTCTAAAACCTTATCATGCTCAACTGGAGTTGAACTCAAACCAGCACCCATGTTAGTGATTGCTGATAATCCCAACACCTTTAAACCACAATGGCGTGCGGCAATAACTTCACCAACAGTTGACATGCCGATAAAATCAGCACCTAGTGTTCTGATTGCTCGAATTTCAGCTGGAGTTTCAAACATGGGCCCTAAAACACCACCGTATATCCCTGAATTTAAAGTTATATCTAGTGACTTGGCGCACTTTTGCATTTCTTGGCGCAAAGCTAAATCATAAGCATTTTCCATAGGAACAAATCTTGGCCCAAAAGCATCTACGTTTTCACCTATTAGAGGATTAACCCACTGTAAGTTGATATGATCTTCAATTAAGGCCACATCACCTGGCTGAAATTTATCACTTAAAGAACCAGATGCATTAGATAAAATCAATGTTTCGCACCCTAATAACTTTAACAATCTTATAGGATAAGCTATATCTTTTGGTGTGGCGCCTTCATATAAGTGCACCCTACCGCTCATTACAACAACAGGTTTGTCCCCTAAGTAACCAAAAATTAATTCTTTAGCCTGCCCTGGAACTCTGCCTGTAAAAAAGCCAGGAAGTTTTTTATAAGAAATTCTCTCAACTACATAAATTGAGTCTACAAAAGAACCTAAGCCAGAACCTAAAATAAAGGCTTGTTTAGGCTTAAAGTCTTCTGGCATGCTTTTGTTAATAACTTTAAGAGTATTTGCAAATTTAGAATGCAACCAAGAAGAGGCCCCTCCATCTGAACTACTCCCGGATGAATTGTTTTTATTAGCTTGGTATCTTCTATAAGAGGATATTGCCGGTCTATCTTTTACATAATCTTCTGTCATTGCTTTCACTCCGTTAAATAATTTAATAATTAAAACTAAAAACAAACTAAAATACAAATATAACCACTTCGGATACATCCTTTATGTATAATAGCATTGGAATATACTATATTAGACACAGCGGCTAGTCTAGTATTTATTTCATGGAAACTGTTAGTGTAAAAACAACTTCCTTGCTCTCCAATTTTAATATAAAACATATCATTTTAACATTAAGGTTTTATTAAGATTAATTTTATTAAATGGTACAAGGCAAGAGTCTGATAAAAATTAAGGCTATTTTACTACCAGCAATTATTTGCTAAGATTGCCCTATCTTAAATTTAGGGAAATATTCTATATGCTCCACATAATTTTGTATCAACCGGAAATACCTCCAAACACTGGTAATATTATTAGGCTATGTGCAAACACAGGATTTATCCTACACCTAATTCATCCACTTGGCTTTAAGATGGATGAAAAAAGTTTACGCCGCGCCGGTTGCGATTACCATACAGCTGCAATGGTAAAAGAATATAACTCTATAGATGAGTGTATAAATTATCTAACACAAAACCATCAATTAAACCAGCTTTATGCTTTTACAACTAAAGGATCAAAAAACTTATATACCGCAAGATTTAATAAAAATGATGCTTTATTATTTGGTCCAGAAACTAGAGGATTGCCTGATGATATATTAAACTCTACTCAAAGCTCTAATAAACTTCGCATCCCTATGCAAGAAAACTCTAGAAGTTTAAATTTATCTAATTCAGTTGCAATTGCAGCTTTTGAAGCTTGGAGACAAATTGAATTTAACTAAAACCAACTAAAATTCACTCTTGGCCTGTCTAGATAATAAATTAATAACCGCATCCTTAGCTGCTACTCCTTCATATAACATTTGATAAATAGCCTTTGTAATTGGCATCTCTATCTTGTACTTTTGTGCCAACTTATATGCTGTTTTAACAGTTTCATGCCCCTCTACAACTTGCTGTATCTTTTCAAAAGCTTCATCTTGAGAGTACCCCTGGCCCAAATATAATCCAAAACGCCTATTACGCGATTGATTATCTGTGCAAGTTAATACTAAATCACCCATTCCGGTTAGCCCCATAAACGTTTGGGCTTTAGCACCATATTTTAATCCTAAACGCTGAATTTCAGCTAATCCTCTTGTTATTAAAGCAGCCCGAGAGTTAGCGCCGTACTCTAAACCATCACTAACTCCGGTTGAGATAGCAATAACATTTTTAAGCGCACCACCAATTTGAGCCCCTATCACATCATCACAAATATAAGATCTAAAAACAGGACAATGAAATAAATCCTGAATTGCCTTTGCGTAAGATAAATTAGTAGATGCAATACTAACTGCGGTAGGCAAGCCTTTGCCAACTTCTTTAGCAAAACTAGGACCTGTTAATACAGCTGATTTAAAATCAGCTGTAAATAAATTATCTACAAATTCAGATAACAGCTTACCGGAACCTGCATCAAAACCTTTTGTTGCCCAAAAAACATGCCCTAGTTTTAATAAGGGCTCTTTGAAGTTTTCAATAGTTTTCGCAAATGCAACTGAAGGAACAGCTATCAAGCAATAGTCGCAATCTAAAATACTTTCAGGGGTAAAAGGATGTACGGATATATTATTGGGAAAGACTATATCTGGCAAATACTGTTTGTTAGTCCTATCTTTATCCATTATCTCAAGCTGGTCTTTATCATAACAACATAACTTCACGCTATGGCCATTAGTGGCAAGCCTTATTGCCAAAGCCGTACCCCAAGATCCTGCACCCAAAACAGCTATTTTTATTTTATCCATCCCTCACCCTCAATAATTTTATTGCTTGGTTTCTGGTTGCTTATCAGTTTGTTCTAGCATCATCTCGAAATTAATAGGCGCTAAAGCCAACTGGGGAAAACCTGCTTTCATAACAACATCTGTAACAACTTCTCTTAAATAAGGATATAAAACATTTGGACAAAAAACACCCAAAACATGCTGCATTGCTTTTTCATCGGCATCAGGAATACTAAATATACCACATTGCGTAACATCGACTACAAATGCAACCTCTTTATTACTTTTAACTTCGCACTTTACAGTTAAAGCTATATTATAAGTATTATCTTCTTCTAGGTTATCAGTTTTAGTGCTTACTGATATATTTAAATCTGGAGTCCAATTTCCAGCGAATATGGTTTTGACATTTGGAACTTCAATAGATGCATTTTGCACATAAAGTTTTAATATGTTTAACTGCTGCTCTTGATCTTGCTCTTTGTTTTGCTCTTCTGCTTTACCTTTTGCTTTATCTTTTGCCATCTTTATACTCCTATTTTAATTGTTTTTTTATAACTATTATTTAAAAAATAATCACCGTTTTGCGCTTGCAATAACTGCAGATTTTTTCTTTTTAGATTCTTTTTTCTTAGTAGATGCTATTGCTGAGCCTTTAGAAACTGGCATTTGCTCTTTTAACCAAGCGTGCATGCCGCCACCTATGAATTTAATGTTTTTAAAACCTTTTTTGTGAAGACTAGAAGCAGCTTCTGTGCTGAGTGAATCTTTTTCACAAATTAATAACACATTGCTATCTTTATTTTTTATCATATTTCTAGCTTTATTTAATAAATCTAGTTTTGATATGTTTCTAGCTTGAGCTATATGCCCTTTTTGAAAATCTTTGGCGGATCTTAAATCAAAAACCAGCGTGTTTTTTTGATTTAACAAGTTAACGCTATCTTTAATGCTTAGTCTAAAACCTGCAGCTTTACTAACTTTTATCTCTACTATGGTGTAAGAGATAAGTAAAACTAAAAATGCAATAACATAGATAATGTGCTCTGATAAGAAATGTGAAAAATCCATAATTAATTTAAACCCAATTTAAATTTTAATCTGTAAATTTAAGATGAAATGTAGACAAACCATTTAAATTTATCAATTTTTACAAATCGATACATGCTGCGTACGAGATTGCATCAAAGTAGCCTCGCAACAAGGGTGATCGGTGTTTGGTTTAGCTTGTCTATATTATCAGTTTTTATTTGAGATATTGCAAGAGCACATCACCTAATCTCATTGATAATTCTAAAATAGTGCCTTAATCTTAACTCAGCCATGGCACAAGAGCTTTTAACCAAATCTTGTACTGCACACCCTTGGGCCTTATTATCATGCTTGCAATTCCTAAATTTACAATTAGCACCAGCTTTCCCAAGCTCTATAAAGCCTGTTAAAATCTTGTCTTTATCTATATGCCAAAGGCCAAATCTTCTAATTCCAGGTGAGTCTATTAAGAATCCTTCTTTTGAGCCAGATCCCAGTGGGTATAGAGTTGTTGCAGATGTAGTATGCTTACCTTTTTTATTTTGAGAAGATAGCTCACCAACAATAGCTCTATTAGAATCAGTAACAGCATTTAATAATGATGATTTTCCTGCCCCACTTAAGCCTAACAAAATATTTACTTTATTTTTTAAAATATTAGCTAGCTCACTTATACCCGTAGGGTTGTTATAAATAGATGTCTTTATACACTCATAACCTAAATTTTTATAATATAAAATCACTTCATCTAAAGTTAATTTTATTTCTAAATTTTTATCTTTATCAGAAAATTTTAAAATAGGCGATGCTAAATCCTGCTTATGAAAAAGAATCACAACTGGAATATTATACTCTTTCATTGCGACAAGGTATCTATCTAAACTATATAAATCAGGCTCAGGATCATTTGAAATAACTACTAAAACCTGATCAATATTAGCCGCTATTAACTTCTCACCTTTATATTTATCGGGGCGCTTAAGTAAGTTATCTCTTGGCAAACATTTTACTATAACAGATAGATCACCTTCTTTTTGAAATAGAACATTATCACCAGTTACAACTGCCCCAACATGTTTTCTAATATTCGATTCTATTAATTGAGAATTATCATCGGCCAATAAAACTGTTTGCCCAAAATTAGTTATAACTAATCCATGTTGGCCTTCTTGTTCATCGCTATATGCTTGCTGTTGGCGCTTTTGTTTGTCTGTTAGATTTCTTTTCATAAACTATAATTTTTTAACATAATTTTTCAACATAATTTTTATGATCTTTTTTTATATTATCAGATAATTCTATAATTTTTAGTTTTGATAAATCTAATTTAGACAAATTAAACTTCTCTTTTGTTTCTTTAGATAATAATTTATTAGCCTTATTGTTTTTATTATTATCTTGTCCAAATAAACTAATCTGCCCTCCTGTCATCGCCAGATAAACTTGAGCTAGAATTTGCGAATCCAGAAGTGCTCCGTGCAATGATCTATGAGTGTTATCTACTTTATATCTTTTACATAAAGCATCTAAAGAATTACGCTGCCGAGGATGCATCTTTTTTGCTATTACAAGAGTATCAATAATCTTAGTGTAGCGAGATAATTTTGCCTTATGAAAAGCTGATTTTTCAGGCAATCTTGCAAATTCAGCTTCTAAAAACCTGACATCAAATGGGGCATTATGAATTAAAACTTCAGCATTATTCAAAAAAGCGATGATCTCTTCAACTTTATCGAAAAATTTAGGTTTATCTTCTAGAAACTCATTAGTTATCCCGTGTATAGCGACGGCTTGAGCATCTATTTGTCTATCTATATTAAAATAAAAATGCAGGGTATTTCCAGTAAGCCTCCTATCTATCATCTCTACACATCCTATCTCTATAACTCTATGACCTGAGTTAGGATCTAAACCCGTTGTTTCCGTATCTAAGATTACTTGTCTTAGATTTTCATTATCTTGCATAATCTATACCTTCATCTTATCCATAGCTTCATTTGCTAATTGATCCGCTTCGTCATTTCCAGCATGTCCACTATGGCCCTTGACCCAGTGCCAGCTAACATCATGTTTTTGTACAATCTCATCTAGCTCTTGCCACAAATCTTTATTTTTAACAGGCTTTTTAGCTGCATTTTTCCAGCCTTTTGATTTCCAAGATGCTATCCACTGGGAAATTCCTTGTTGCACATATTTAGAATCAGTGTAAAGCTCAACTTTACATTTTTCTTTCAAAGCATCCAAGGCCTTTATAGCTGCAGTTAGCTCCATTCTATTGTTCGTTGTGTCTTTTTCGCTGCCGTGTAATGTTTTTTTAACTTTCTTTTGTGATTTATCTACATACTCTATCACAACCCCCCAACCACCAACGCCGGGGTTTCCGCGACAGCCGCCATCCGTATGTATTACAATTTTTTTCATTTTTTAACCTTTTTTTGCACTGGTTCTACTTTTTTAATTAACGGATCTACTACAGCTTTGACTCTATTCCATCTAGGTTTAATAGGCGTTAGTTCACTAACACTTTTTTTTAGTAATAACACATACCCTAAACAAACACTTGCAGCCAATCCGCTCGAATCTGTAGTGAACTTATGATACCATTGTTGCTGCTTGAACCCTATATCTTTGCTAGGTAAAATTAATGGGAAACTAATCTTTTTAACTACTTCAAACCCAAATTGTTCTACCTGAAATATCCTATTTTGTAAGCTCATCAATTGCGATAAGCTTGCTTTAGATTTTAAAATCCTATTTTTAAGTGATTTTTTTACTATTGGTTGATTTATTGATTGCGGTACTTTTTTGTTTAATTCTTGCCATAGCTTATGCGATTTCGCCCTCCATCCGTTAAACTCGGTAAGAATAAACATTCCGTCATTGCGCAATACTCTATAAGCTTCTGCTAATAATAGTCCTTGATGATCAATTGCTCCTAGAATGTGTGGCATCACTAATAAATCTACAGACTCAGAAGCTATAGGTAATTGATTAGCTAGACCGCAGATATCGGTTGCAAATTGTAATTGGCGCGAATAACCAAATTGGTGTGGGATCTTGCATGTACTGGTGTCTACACAATTAAATCTATTAAAGTGCAACAAAAAATATCCGAACTGTTTAGATAAAATATCATCTATAACTTGCTGCTCTTTTACTAAAAAAAAGTCTAACTGGCGCTGTATTAATCTTTCGCCCTTATCTTCTATCACTAACTTTCACTTATTTTTACTCAATTTTTTATATATAATTTAGTTTAGCTATCTTTTAACCTCTATTCTATCCTAATATATTAAAAATATGCTTAAAATATTAGATACATAAATAATGATAGAAATACACCCAATACCAGCTTTTGATAACAATTACTTTTGGATAATTTACAATTCTAAAACTAAAGATGCTTGTATTATTGACCCTGGTGACGCAAAACCTGTAAATAATTTTTTAAACAAAAACAAGCTTAATCTTACTTACATTCTAATAACCCATCATCATTGGGATCATACAGGCGGCGTAAGTGAGCTGAAAAAGGAGCACAAATCTATAGTTTTTGGCCCTAATAATCCAAAAATTAAGGAGATAGATAATATTGTTAGTGAGCAAAATAATAATTTGGTAAACCTAGACAATTTAAATATCTCTTTTAAAGTTTTAGATGTTCCTGGACACACTCTAGATCATATTGCTTATTTTTCTAATAACACTATAGATGTACCAGTTTTATTTTGTGGCGATACGCTTTTTTCTGGAGGATGTGGCAGATTATTTGAAGGGTCAGCTGCACAAATGCAAAGCTCGCTTTATAAAATCTTATCTCTTACGGATAACACTAATATATACTGCGCGCATGAGTATACTTTAAACAACTTAAAATTTGCAGAATCTATCCTGCCAGCTGATCAGGACATTAAAGATTATATAAATCATATTAAAAATCTTAGAGAAAATAATACTCCATCTTTACCATCTAACATAAAACAAGAAAAATTAATTAATCTATTTTTAAGATGTGATGATATTAAGCTGCAAAAAGCTTTGGAAACTCAAGGAGACTCTTTAGCTAGTTTTACAAAACTTCGTAAATTAAAAGATAATTTTTAGAATAGCTCTTAGGGTTTTAACTCATCAAAAGATGATCTCCTGTCCAACATATCAAAGAAATTAGGAGTACTCATCATATTCGAGCCAAATAGTTTTAATAACAACTCTGTATCTCCCTCTTTGGCATCTGGAATTATTTCCAATAACAATAATGCGCAAAGCTGCTCATACTGATCACAAAATGTATTTTTTAATGATTCCAGCTCTTTCATGAATGATTTAGAACTACCATTACTCTGGTAATATTTTGATAATATTATCGCTGCACCTTGTATATCATTTATTTGCAACAACGTCACAACTTCATCTATTAAACCTAAGTCAGAGCCAGAGCCATTTTTATATCCAGCTTGAGGCAGGTTATTTGTCGGTCTAGTCGGTGCATTTGGCCTGATTTTTAATAAATCACCCAACTGATCATGGTCTTTGTTTTGTATTGCATGAGACAATTTCTTTAACAAAACTTTAGTACTCTTTGGCGGCCTTTTTTTACTTTTTTTTACATCCTTATTAGTTAAGTAAACTTCCACCATGTTTTTTATAGTTCGTAATAATAATCGGCTACTATTTGCAGATGCCGCAAGAGTTGCAACCTGTAATGGTGTTAATAAATGCTCATGTAGCTGCCCGTTTGCTCCTTGGGAAACCAAAAGCTCTAAAAAGTGCTGGTTTGAGAAACTAGCTGCAAGATGATAAGCTGTAGAGCCTGGATTTGGGTGCGGAATCTCTGTTGGGATATTAACATCAAGCTCATCAAACTCTAACAATGATCTTACTAAATCTATTTGGTTAGACTCAATGGCTATATGCAATGGCGTTCTACCTTGATGAATCACCCTGTTTAATAAATGAGGATGTGAATTTATTATATCAATTGCCATATCTTCATCATCATTAAGTGCTTCAATAAAGGCTTTTACTGGAAAATACTGTTTTTTCTTAAGGAATGGATCTTTTTGTATAAGTTCATCCACTATATGCTTTATTAATAGGTTTTCTCTAATTTGATTTTTAGATATGGGCTGTTGACAAATAGGACATGCTTCATTTTGCTCACACCATTGCTCAATCGAGCCTTTTTCAAAAGAGTGTCCGCATTCAGTAATGATTGGATCTAAAAATATTTGCTTGCTTATTGGGTCTAAAATCAAAGGATATATTTGTTCATCCACAACATCCCCTCCCGGCTTTGCCTTTATGATTTGTTTATAATCAATATTGATTTTATAATATCCGCTATCTTACGAGATATAAAATCTTAGGTAAAGCCTTTTAAGGCTAAATCAAATACCTAAATGTTCTTTTGGGTCATTTACTATTAAATTAATGTGAAAACAAACATAAACAATCACCTGTCATCCTCCGTTCTTCTAAACCCTCCCAAACCTACCTATAACTAAATTTTGCCAACTGTTACTAACCCCGCCCTAAAGAGTCAAAGTTTTACGGAGCAGGCGCATTACCCTAACATTGGGCGCAAGATTAGACCAAGAGATTCCTCCCAGGGATCAAGAGAGCATCAAGTCCCCACCCTCTGCTTCACTACCTATGTTACTACCATTACGAACAGGAGTCGCCATAAGTACCTCCGGACACGGAGGTGCGCTTGGGCCGTCCTGCCATTTTGCTACCCCACCAAAAGTAGTACTACCAGAACAAGAACTTTAACCAAGAGGAACAGAATCATCACCCTGAGATGTTTCTTGAGTTTTTGCTAAATTTAAATTACTAAGCCCTGTTTTAATTAAATATCCCCCTATTACACCAATAGCTACAATGCCAAGAATAGCAGGAGCAGCAAAAGTTGCCAAAACACCCGTTGCAGCAAGTGTTACAAGCGCTGCAACCGATCCTAAAGATAAGATTGCCCCACTACTAATCCTAGCACGACTCCCATCAATATTATCCCTAAAAACACAAGGACAACATTTCTTGGCGCGTGACTTTAAATCAAATATATAAATCTTGAATAACTTAAACCCCCAACTGAAACTCCTTGATAGATTAAACTCTAGATCTTCATCTTTTACACCAATTATTTTATCAATTTTTCCTCTAAACCCTCTATCTTTATTATATCTACCTTTTATACGACTACATAACACAGTAGTTAAAGCACAAAACGCGACGGTAGAAAAAGCAAATCCAAGACCTATAGGGTTACTTACGGCGGCTACAACAATAGCTATTACAACAATACTGGCTGCGAAATTAAATAATAATAAATTAGCGGCTATTGCTATGCTTAGCCTATGTTTATTTATTTTTGCTAACTTATCCTTTTCTATTAACCCATTAATATCCCTATTTATAGGTAAATTATTTGCACCCACTCTTGTTAAGTAAAATATTTTATCATAATTTTTGATGGTTTTTTTCATGTCATTTATTTCATTCCATAGATCAAAAACATAACCAACAAAATTTATTATAGGCAATACAATAGGAGCTGATGAAAGAGAAACCTGCCCAATAAAAATCAAAAAATCAAATAAGTTTATTCCGCTCCATACAGCATCATTAAAAATATTTGTACCTCTTCTGCTCCACTGATCTCCTAATAAACCCCAAAAACAACTTTTTCCAAAATTTTTTAAAAACGTACATGCAATAACACACAAATTAGTTAATAATCTTAATGAATAAATGGAAAAAGATAAAATACCTAAAATACGAGTCAAGTGATAGTTCTTTAAAAAGCTATCTAGTTTTTTACTATTAAACACCCGCGCCATGTAGGATAATGTTTTTATCTCACGAACTCTCTTGAGTCTTTGCTGACTTGCTCTTGCCATTTGTTGGCAAACTTTATCCCTTACAGATATTTCCTGCAGGTTTTCTTTTCTTCTTTTTAGTATTTGATCATTAATAAGTAAAGATAATAAATGATCTTGAATTAATTTATATTTTTGATTATAAGCATATTCTAAGGACCCAATAAATATTTCTTTTTGCTTATCGGTTAAAGAGCCAAGATAAACATCTTTTTCATGAATAAAAGTCACCTGCTGCTCTATTTTAGAAATATTTTTTGCAAATACAGCTCTCTGTTTTGATTGAATTAGAGTCGCTGCGTTATTTCTTCTATCAGCTAAAGCAGCTTTAGAAATATTTTTTGCAAATATAGCTCTCTGTTTTGCTTGAATTAGTGTTGCAGCTTGCTTTCTTCTATCTATAGCTAAGGCAGCACGATTTCTCCTGCGCGCTTTCTTGGCACTAGTTAGCTTTTTTGGCTTTTGTATATTTTTTCTTTTAGCCATAACACCTATATCTAAACTTTAAAATATTACAACTATTAAAATAATGACATAAAAACATTAAAGAATTATTAAGACTTTAGATAAAAACCTCAGCTATAGTTGCATGCATAAGTCATGGTAAAATAATTTAAATATTAATACTTTATTCAACTAGACCTAAAGATCTTAAAATTTTATAATCATTTATATTAAAATTTGGAACCTAAGATTATGGACTTTACTCAAGAAAAACCGATACGCCCAAATTACATTAGAAAATACACTCCAAATATAAGTTTATTGATAGACACTGATACTTATAATTGTGATATTTTATTGCATGATAAAGATGCGTTTACTCTTGAAGGATCTACTGAATCTGAATCCGAATCTGAATCTAACTCTGGTATAATTAAAAATGCTATAAAACATATACAAGAATCAGGTAATAAACCAAATATTTTAATTATAGGAACTGGAGAAAAACAGGTTTTTCCAGATCAAGATATTCTAAAAGAACTTGCAGCTAATAATATAGCTTATGAGATTATGAATACTCATTCAGCTTGTAGAACTTTTAATATTTTGCAGCAAGAAAACAGAGATGTAATGGCCGCTTTAGCCTTATAGACTCACAACCACAACCACAACCACAACCACAACCACAACCACAACCACAACCACAGCCACAACCACAGCGACGGCCACAACCACAGCGGGCGACAACCACAATCACAACTACGGCAGTTATAATTTTGATTTGCTTTATCTGTATAGTCTCAATTATTTCCAGAGCAAACCTGCTTTAACATCTCAAAATAATCAGGACAAGTTTTACAAACAGCATCAGCATCTTCGATCACAACACCTGGAACCATTAAGCCTACTAGTGCTAAGCTCATTGCAATTCTATGATCATGAAAGCTTGAAACAACTGCTCCATGCAACTGGTCTTTATCAGTTGGATAAATAATTAAATCATCAACTTGCTCTTCAACTTTTACCCCTAAACTCTCCAAACCAACTGCTATAGCATGCACTCTATCGGATTCTTGCTTACGAGTGTGCGAAATTCCTTTTATATGCACAGGTTTATCTGCAAATGGTGCAATTGCAGCTAGAGTCATAAAAGTATCAGAAAAAGCTGATACATCAATAGGATTATCTAAACCAAAGCCTTTTAGAATTTTAGGGCCCTTAACTTTGGTATATCCTATATTTTGCTCTTTAACATAAGATATTTTACAACCCATTTTTTCTAGAACATCTAAAAATTTAACATCCCCTTGCAGTGAGTTTTTATAATCCAAATTAGGAACGCTAATCTCCCCACCACTTAAAGCTGCTAGTGCAAAAAAATAAGATGCGGTAGATGCATCAGGCTCTATATTATATTCAATGGGAGTATATTTCTTATTATTTGATATAAAATAACTATCTTTATCTAGTCTTTGAACACCTACCCCAAAATCTTGCATCATCTTAATAGTCATATCTATATAAGATTGACGTCTTGTTTGAGTCAGGCTAATTTCCATAGGGCTATTAGCAAAAGGCGCTACCATTAATAAACCTGAGATAAATTGACTGCTATCTTTTGTATCTACTAATAACTTTCCTCCAGATAAGCCCAGGTTGTCTTTATTTTTCTCAATAATTAATGGCAAAGCCCCCGGAGTATAAGTATATCTAAACTTAGATCCTTGTTGCTCTAAAGCCTCTATTAATGCTTGTATTGGCCTTCTAGTCATTTGCTCGCTTGCACTAACTTCAACTCCAAAACCACCAAGAGCTGCAATCATCGGGATAAGAAATCTAACAGCTGTTCCTGCATCATGACAATAAATTTTAGGAGGATTGCTTTGCCAGCTTTTTAAAAGATTATCTTTTGATATAGCGCTGATTTTATATTTGTTTTGAGATACTTCTAAAATTTCAAAGCCTAGACTTTGAATGCAATTATAAAAAGCTCTAGTATCATTGCTATCTAAAACACCATTTAAATAAGCATACTCACCATCTTTGGCATCTAAAACTGACAAAGCAGACAATAAAAAGGCCCGATTAGTAATACTTTTCGAGCCTGGAATATTTATTGTTTCAGATAACCTAACCTCTGCTGAGATTGGGATTATCTTCTGTAATTTTTTCATATTAGCTTATCAAATTTCTATAAAATATTTGCCACTGAGCTTGCCAACTGATCAGTTAAGATTGGTGCAGCTTTATCAAATTTCAAGTTAACCTGGTTTGCATAAGAAACAACTCTTGTTCTATATCTTTCCCAATCACTACGCTGATGATAAGTTTGTTTTACATCAGTTGAAGTGCCTTGTTGTAAGTCAGATCTAACTTTTTCATGAATTTTAACTCCTTTAGGAGCTCTTACAGATATTTGTACATCGGTAACCATAGAGTAAGTAACATTATGAACTGATGCATCAACTATCACCTCACCTAAGCCTGCAATCAAACCACCAGCTACTGCGCCGCCCATTGAGTCAGTAGCCACAGCGCCAACCATAGCACCAGCAATGCCCGCACCATAGCCTTGAGCTAATGAATCTTTAAGAGCAGAAGGGTTAGTTTTACCAACTTGTAAAACATTAACTTGTAATAAAACATAAGCTTTATTCATATCATGAGTAACACGCCAACCATTTTCACGTAAATCACGTACCAATTCAGGCCTTAGATTAATAGATTCTTTAGCTGTAGTGTTTCTTACCTGAACAAAAACAACTTGCTTGTTCTCAGGAACTGGCGGCAAGAAAATAGAATTGCTCATTTTTGTTTGTATTTTTAAATCTTTGTGTGATATCGCCGTCCCAATTCCTGCACAACCAGAAATAGTAACAACAGCACCAAGAGCTGATGCTAGAAATATAGCTTTAGCTAATTTGTTATAAATCTTCATAATAATTTCCCTAAATTTTATGTAAAACAGATATCATATACCCTCTTTAAGAGATATACAATCTTTTTCTTAGCACCCAGCCTTACACCGCACACTAATTTGAGTTTCTTTATTTATAGCTTAGAGTCACCAATAGATCCAAAAAACCCAGAACTTTTCAAATTACTAAAAATAGCGCAAGTAACAGATTCTATAGGCTCACTACCATCAACAACCCCAAACCTTAACTCTTTATCAGTTTGGGATAGTTTTTCATAATAAGCAATAAGAGGTTGGGTTAAATTCTCATAAACCTGCAGCCTATCTCTAACTGTTTGTTCTTGATCATCAATCCTTTGACTCAAAGGCTCTGAAGTTACATCATCCAAACCCTCAACTTTAGGAGGATTTACTTCTATATGATAAGTTCGACCAGAGCCTTCATGCACCCAACGCCCACTTATCCTTTTAATAATAATCTCAGGATATACAGATATAACTATAACATTATCTATTTTAATATTATTGGTAACCAAGGCCTCGGCCTGGGGCAAGGTTCTCGGAAAACCATCTAATAAATAACCCTTGGCGCAATCAGGTTGTGCTAACCTAGCTTTGACTATGCCTATAATTAGCTCATCTGGCACAAGATTACCGCTATCCATGATATCTTTAACTTGTAAACCCAATTCGGTTTTTTTGGCTACGGCATCTCTTAATATCTGCCCTGTAGCTATTTGTGGGATATTGAGTTTGTTTTTTATAAAATCAGCCTGAGTGCCCTTACCCGCACCTGGAGGACCAAGTAAAATAATTCTATTCATTTTAATGCTCTCTTGTATTAAAAAATTTAATATCTGGATATCTATCTTTTGAAAACTGTAAGTTAACTCTTGTCGGAGCCAAATAAGCATAAGAATCAGCAGCATCCAAAGCTAAATGCATGCTCATTTTTTGTTTAAAATCAGAAAACAACTTAGGGTCATCACAGGCAACCCAATGCGCTGTTGCTATACTAACGGACTCATAAACACATTCAACACCATACTCATATAACAACCTGTGAGCTACCACATCAAACTGCAACACTCCAACAGCACCAATTATAAGGTTATTACTCTCTAGAGGCTTAAATAATTGAGCTGCACCCTCCTCTGACAATTGAGTTAATCCCTTTTGCAATGCTTTTGCCTTAAGTGGATCTTTAGGCCTAACTAATCTAAAAATCTCCGGGGCAAAATTTGGGATTCCTATAAATTTTAAATTCTCCCCTACCGTAAAAGTGTCACCAATTTTTATAGTACCATGGTTATGAATGCCTATGATGTCGCCAGCTTCCGCATGCTCTAACTTTATTCTATCTGATGCCATAAAAGTTATAGCATTATTAAAATTAACCTGCTTTTTAGTTCTTACCTGATAATATTTTTTACCAGATAGACACTGGCCAGAACATACTCGCAAAAAAGCTATTCTATCATGATGTTTCGGGTCCATATTCGCCTGAATTTTAAAGACGAACCCTGAAAACTTAGCATCAGTTGGAGAAACTTCCCTAGTTTCTGTCATGCGGCTTTGAGGCAACGGGGCATATTTTGCATAAAAGTCAAGCAATTCACCAACACCAAAATTAGCCAAGGCGCTTCCAAAGCAAACTGGAGTCTGCTCTCCTTTTAAATATTTATCTAAATCAAATTGTGGCAAAGCATCTTTTACTAACTCCACTTCACCTTTTAAATGCTCTAACCACTCTTGCTCAAGAGCATTTGCTAATTCAGGATTATCCAAACCTTTATAAGCTTTATATTGATAATTATAAGCCCCCTTACCTCCTTCAAAAATAATCACCTCATCATTTAACAAATGATAAATACCTTGGAAAGTCTTACCAGATGAAATTGGCCATGTAATTGGTGCGCAGCTAATATTAAGCTCTTTTTCAACCTCATCTAATAAATCAATCGGCTCTCTAGATGCTCTATCTAGTTTATTTATAAAAGTAATAATTGGAGTAGTTCTTAATCTACACACATCCATAAGTTTTCGAGTTCGATCTTCTACCCCTTTTACTGAGTCTATAATCATCAAGCATGAATCAACCGCAGTTAGAGTTCTATAAGTGTCTTCCGAAAAGTCCGCATGGCCCGGGGTATCCAATAAATTAACCATTCTATTGGCATATGGAAACTGCATAACCGAAGTAGTAACAGATATCCCACGCTCTTGCTCAAGCTTCATCCAATCACTAGTTGCATGCCGAGACGCTTTTTTAGCTTTAATGCTGCCAGCTAACTGAATTACATCCCCATGTAATAATAATTTCTCCGTAACAGTGGTTTTGCCTGCATCTGGGTGAGATATGATAGCAAAAGTTAAACGTTTAAGGTTGTCTATATTTTCTGGCATAGATGTTTTTATAAAACTCACAATTAATTAAATTTCAAAGCCCTCATTATAAACTTATTTATTACCAAGCATCAATCATAACATATTAAAGACCACACCTAGCTAAATCTAATAAACTTCTTACGGCAACAGAATACATGATAAACTCACGTTTAACTATTCTTAAATCCTCAATCAAGCTATCCCAACGAAGTAGCATATACTTATGATGATCTTCCCAGTATTCAACCTGAATACTGGCCTCATCTTTTTTGTTTTTGGATTGGTTAATTACATCTATAGTTAGTATGCGCTGTAGTTGATCGATATCATCACGCAATGCTGAACTGGCCAAAATATCCCAGTAGCCATTGGCTGGGGTTTTTAAAATCGAGTCTCGCAACCATGCAAGAGATAATCGATCGCTTAACTTATAATAAATAGTGGCTGCATAACACAAATCAACCTTCTTCACTCTAGAGGCCTCAATGATATCCATAAATGAGTGTTTAAAATTAAAATCTACAACTCTCATTGCAAGCTTTTTGGGAACTTTAGAATTAGTTAGAAACTTTAAGTAATCAACTTGCTGTCTAACATCCTCTTCTGTTAAAAGCCCGTTTAGCCCATCAGACAAGGTTGCAACCTTTGGTTTCAAATTATTTATTAATTTCTCAACATCTAAAGACCCTGATCTATTGCGCAAAAACCAACGGGTAGTACGGCGTAGCAACTTTGATACTATATTCATCATTTTGCGCTGTATTTTTGCATCTACTTTGCCATCTAAGTTTTCAATTTCTTTCCATAAATTACCGATATCAAAAATCTCTTTAGAAATAACAAAAGCACAAATTACCTGCTCGGAAGTTGCTCCAGTTGCATCAATAAGCCTCCCAACAAATCCCATTCCCATATACTGAATAACTTCATTAATTAATTGCGTAACTATTATCTCTTTAGCTAAATAATGAGAATCTATATATTTCTTATATTTTTCAACCAAAACATCTGGAAAAGCTTTATATAAATATGATTTAAAATAAGCTAAACCTGGAACTCTAGTCTTAAGTAACTCATTTTTTAATACAATTTTACTATATGCCAAAACAACTGCCACTTCAGGCCCAGTAAGACCTAGACCAGAATTAAATCTAGCTTTTAAGACTTTATCTGCTGGAATAAACTCAACTTTTCGCTTTAAAACATCAAGCTTTTCTAAATGATGAATAAGACGCAAATAACTATGAAACACCACTAAATCCTGATAAAGCATATTATCAATAGCCTGGGTTTGCTGATAATTATTACTAAGAACCAACTGTCCCACCTCTTTTTCCATTGATGCTAGTAATTTATTTCTACTAGCACAATCAAGCTCTCCTGCTTTTAAAATATCATTTAATAAAATTTTAATATTAACTTCATGGTCAGAACAATTTACTCCAGCAGAATTATCAATCGCATCTGTATAAATAAAACCTCCATTAAGAGCATATTCAATTCTGGAAGATTGTGTTAACCCTAAATTACCACCCTCACCAATAACTTTTACCCTCAAATCTAATCCATTTACACGCAAAGCATCATTTAATTTATCATCAACCTGAGAATCAGTCTCAAATGAAGCTTTAACATATGTACCAATACCCCCATTCCATAACAAATCCACTGGAGCCTTCAAGATACATTGAATTAATACACTTGGCTCTAATTCTTTAATCTCACCAGGCATTCCTAAAGCTTCCCTAATCTGTGGTGTTATTTCAATGTGCTTCAAAGACCTAGAAAATACTCCGCCACCTTTAGATATAAGCTTAGGATCATAGTCTTCCCAGCTAGATCTAGGCATTTTAAAAAGTTTTTTGCGCATAACAAAACTAGTTTTAGCATCTGGATCAGGATCAATAAAAATATGCATATGATTAAAAGCTGCCACTAACCTCAAATGCGGTGATAATAACATTCCATTTCCAAACACATCTCCTGACATGTCCCCAATTCCAACAACTGTAAACTCACTTTTTTGAATATCTCTATCCATCATTAAAAAATGTCTTTTTACCGATTCCCAAGCGCCCTTAGCAGTAATTCCCATTTTTTTATGATCATAACCATTAGAACCACCGGAGGCAAAGGCATCTCCCATCCAAAAGCCTCTAGATAAAGCAATTTCATTGGCTATATCAGAAAAAGTAGCAGTGCCCTTATCCGCAGCCACAACTAAGTATGGGTCGGATTCATCATAATAAACAACATCTTTCGGATGAACTATATTGCCTTTATCACGATTATCTGTCAAATCTAATAAAGCCCCGATAAAACCTTGATAACAAGCTATGCCCTCTTTTTGAATATCATCTCTGGTAACACATTTATCTAAATGCTTGGGCAAAAACCCGCCCTTGGCTCCCATTGGAATAATTACCGTATTCTTAACTTGCTGAGCTTTCATTAACCCTAGAACTTCAGTACGAAAATCTTGTCGGTTTGACCAACGCAGCCCACCCCTTGAAACCTTGGCTCCACGCAAATGAACTCCTTCAAAGCGTTTAGAATAAACATATACTTCAAATAACGGCAACGGCTTAGGTATATTACTTATTAAAGATGATTTTAGCTTAAAAGACAAAGCATGTGAAAACTCCCCACTAGCATCTTTTTGGTAATAGTTGGTTCTTAAACTCGCACCTATTAGCTCAACAAAACGACGTAATATACGATCATGGTCAAGTTTGTCCACCCCATCTAATGCCTGGTAAATTGCATCTGCCAATGAGTTATAATGTTCCGATGCATTAACTTTATGACAAAACTTCTCTACATTAGATTCTTTAAAAGATGTTAGTAACTCTGATTCAAAATAGGCTGGGTTAAACTTTAAATCAAATAAACAGATTATCATTTTCACAATATTAGGATACTTAACTAATGTTTTTTGTATATATTGTTCAGAATAAGAAAAATAGGTTTGAGCATTATAACGAGAATATGCTCTAAGGATTAAAATCTCTCGCCAAGTTAAATTGGCCGCTACAACTAATTTATTAAAAGCATCATTCCCCGCCAAATTACTCCATACTTTTCTAAATGCTTCTTTAAAAATCTCTTCAACCTGCCCAAACCCTTTAGTCTGGAATTGCAATTCTATTAAAAAATCAGACAAACAAATCACATTCGTATCATCAACAATAAATTTGTAAGGCCTCTCCTCTAAAACTTTTAAACCAAAATTCTCCAGTATTGGAAGTACCGTAGATAAGGGTATGGACTCACCAAAATTAAATAATTTAAACTTAAATCTATTGTTATCTTCATTAAAATCTGCCAAATAAACTTCTATTCCTTGACGCCTATCTCTTAACTTCTCAATAAACAATATATCCTCAGAAGCCTCTTTAGGCGTAAAATCATCTACATAAGATATTGGGAAAAAACCTGAATACTCCCTAAAACAAACACAGCCTTTTTGCTCTCCATAACTATCATTTAACGCCAACCTAAAATCATCTAACCAATTTCTAGAAACTGCTATTATTTTAGCTTCAACTTCGGGAAAATCTACATCAACCGGCGGTTTATTTAAATCCAAGCGTACTTGATAATCAATTCTACAATTAATTGACTCTAAAAAATGTGGCGCATGTGTAGCCGAAATCCCACCCAATTCTTTTAATAAAATTTGTTCAATTTTGTACATAAGCACAGAATTATATAAATCTTTAGGTAGATAAACCATGCAAGTATAATAACGATTGTAATGATCTTTTCGATAAAACAAGCGTACATGCCGACGCTCTAGGATCTGAACAATAGAATTAGCTATTTTAAATAGCAAATTTTCATCAATTTGGAATAATTCGTCTCGAGGAAACGTCTCCAACACATTCATTAATGCTTTATAAGAATGGCCTCCTGGAGAAAACTTGGATCTCTCTAAAACATGCGCGCTTTTACGCCTTAAAAAAGGAATAGAGCTAGGATTTGAATGATATGCAGCAGAAGTAAATAATCCAAGTAACTGATGCTCGCCCACTACACTAAAATTATCATCATAGGATAGAATTGTAATTACTTCCATATAGGCGTTTCTATGAACCCTTGATAAAAAATTGGCTTTCTCAACCGAAATGGATAAATCTAAAGCACCCTGATAACTAGTTACTAAATTAGGCCTAAAAATACATTTCGAAACAGCATAATGCTTCTGATCTTTCAAAATCCCCAAAAGCATCTTTTTATCTTGCTTTCTGTGTTTTTTATTGTTTTTATCATGAGCAATATTAAAATAATTATATCCAAGGAAAATAAAATTATCATCTAACAACCAATTTAAAAATGCCACTGATTCAGAAAATTTCTGCGGGATCTTAGATAATGACTTTAATTTTTCTAGGTTATGGATAGCATTTACTAATTTAGATTTAATTGGTATAAAATCTTCAACCACAAGCTTTACTTCTATAATTGCATCCATAAGTTGTGTTTGTATCTCTTTAATAGCATCAGAGCCTTCCATTTGCCGATCCACCTCCACATAAACTAAAGAGTCATGTGTCTCGCCGGGGTGTTCTGGCGCATTAAAAGGCAAAACCTCAGACACCTTACCTAACCTTGAGCGAACGAATCTAACTTTACCAGTATGAATAACAAAATAAATATCTAAATTCAAACGATTCAGTGCCATCAAAATCGTATCAACTAAAAAAGGCATGTCCGCCTGAATTACCTCTATAACCGTATGCTCTGAAAACCAGCCTTCCTTTTCAACAGTAGGATTAAATACCCGAAGCTTAACGTTTCCAGGTTTTTTATTTAAATCATTCCAATATGCCAGTACCATGCCATATAAATCCTCCACGGAGCGAGCTTCTAGCTCTGACTCTGGTACGGCAGCAAAAAAACGGCGCACCAATTTAGATATCATTTTAGCCTTATTTGATGGGTTTTTCTTATATACCAACGCATTTATTGCTGCAACAATGTGAGAATCTTCTAGTTTAGGTTCATAAGAGTGCGGCATAGCCATCTCCTTGTTTTTGTAAATATAGCTCATTTTTGACGAAATAATACGAAAAAACTTCGATATTACAACAATAAAATGAATACTAAACCAAAAGATCGCCGAATAGAAACTTTTTTAACTATAAAATATACCCAATAGTTAATACAACAGCCCGCATACTTGGCACAGGATCACGCTTAATAGTGGCAACACCTTCTATTCCAAAATATGTGTGTTCATCAATGTGATAGCTTGCCCCGATACCAAATATACCAGTTATACGACTGTGAGAACCATCTGAAACACTTGTAACCCCTACAGTGCTGGTATTAGTGAATTTCGTTGTTACCTGAGCTATCCCGGCTTTTGCATATATTCCAAAGCGCTCATGCACATTAATTATCCCCTTTAAAGATAAATCAACAGAATAATTATCTTTAGTAAAGACAGTCCCATTGACTTTTGTTCTTGGAAAACTCCAAAATCCAATTTCAGCTCCCAGCATTGGGTTAAATAAATACCCAAGATTACCATTCCATGCAACACCTGAGTTTTTGTTAGACACCCCTGAAACTTTTTCAGAAACTTGCCCCCAACCAAGCCCACCATCCATATATACACCTTGTGATTTTAAAACTTGTGCATGTGCTTTTTGTATGTTTGCTAAACAAAAAACAAACATACCCGCCAAGCTCAATGACATAGTTAGAAATTTAACACAAAAATTAAATTTACTTGGCCCTTCCTTGCTTTTTATAGAGCTTTTTGTAGAGCTTTTTGTAGAAGCCCGTATAGACGTTTTGTTTTGCCTATTTAATAATGATTTAAAATTATCAATAAGAAAATAAGACTTAAAGCTATTAAAGTTCATAATCTCATCCTTGAGTTTATTATATATTGTATTATAGCTTATTATCTTATAAGTTTTTTAAAATTAAGTTAAAAAATGTAACCGATATTTGCCCTTGCTCCCCATAAACTATTTAGCTTTTTAACATTAGATAAAGCTGATTTATATTTAAACAAAGAGACAT